>QBLT01000061.1 GCA_003249105.1 Leptolyngbya sp.
CGACAGCCCCACCCAGCGGGTCGGCGAACGTCCCGCCACCCAGTTCACCTCCATTCGCCACAACATCCCCCTCTACAGCCTAGAGAACGCCTTCGATTTGGCCGAATTTCGCGCTTGGGAAGACCGCTGGCGCAGACAGGCCCCCGAGGTGGGCAAGGTCGAATATGTGGCGGAATTGAAGATCGACGGCAACGCCCTTGCCCTCACCTACGAAAACGGCCTGCTGGTGCGCGGCGTCACCCGAGGCGACGGCACCGCTGGCGAAGACATCACCCCCAATGTGCGCACCATCCGCTCGGTACCCCTACGGCTGGCCATTGAGAATCCCCCGCCAGTGGTCGAAGTGCGCGGTGAAGCCTTTCTACCGCTGAATGTGTTTGAGCAGATCAACGCCGAACGGGCCGAGCAGGGCGTTGCCCTTTTCGCCAACCCCCGCAACGCCGCCGCCGGCACCCTGCGCCAGCTCGACTCCCGTATTGTTGCCGCCCGCAAGCTCGATTTTTTTGCCTACACCGTTCATTTAGATCAATTTGATCCGGCGCAGATGCAATCTGCGCCGGATCAAATTACAACCCAATGGGCCGCCCTCGAACTCCTCCAAACCCTCGGCTTTCGCGTCAACCCCAACCGCCAGCTCTGCCAGTCAGAAACCGAAGTGCAGGCCTACTTTGACGAATGGGCTACCCGACGATTGCAGCTCTCGTACCTTACCGATGGCGTGGTGGTCAAGCTCAACGACTTTGCTCTCCAGCAGCGGCTGGGCTTTACCCAAAAGTTTCCCCGCTGGGCGGTGGCGCTGAAATATCCGGCGGAAGAAGCGCCCACCATCCTCGAAGCGGTCAGCTTTCAGGTGGGTCGCACCGGGGCGGTGACCCCCGTAGCCGAGCTGCGCCCGGTGCAGCTGGCGGGCACCACCGTCGCCCGCGCCACCCTGCACAACGCCGATCGCCTCACCGAACTCGACATTCACCAGAGCGACACCGTGATCGTGCGCAAGGCTGGGGAGATCATCCCTGAGGTAGTGCGGGTGCTGGCCGAGCTGCGTCCCCAAGACGCCAACAAAGTTTTGATGCCCACAGTATGCCCCCAGTGCGACAGCACTCTGGTCAGACCCGACGACGGTGCGGTAACCCGCTGCATCAATATCTCCTGCCCGGCGATCGTGCAGGGGGCGATCATTCACTGGGCGCGGCGCGATGCCCTCGACATCGAGGGGCTGGGCGAAAAGTGGGTGAAGCAGCTGGTAGAGCAGGGATTGGTTCACTCGGTCGCCGACCTCTACAGCCTGAGCGAGCAAGACTTGGAACCCCTCGATCGCATGGGTAAGCGGCTGGCCGAGAAGCTCCTGGGAGCGATCGCCGCCTCCAAAGCCCGGCCCTGGGCCTCGGTGCTCTACGCCCTGGGCATTCGCCATGTGGGGGCCGTCAACGCCAAAACCCTGGCGCAGCATTTTCCCAGTGCCGCCGCCCTGGCCGCTGCTAGCCCAGACACGATTGAAACCGTCTACAGCATCGGCCCCGAGATTGCCCAGGCCGTCTACCAGTGGTTCCAGGTGCCCGCCAACCAAACCCTGATCGATCGCCTGCACCAGGCTGGTCTGCAACTAGTCTCCACAGAATCAGCCGCCGCCCCTGCCGCTGGCCCGCTGGCGGGCAAAACCTTCGTACTTACCGGCACCCTGCCCACCCTCACACGTCAGCAGGCCACCGACATCATCGAAGCCGCTGGCGGCAAAGTCACCAGCAGCGTCAGCAAAGCCACCGACTACCTGGTCGCGGGGGAAAAAGCTGGGTCAAAGCTCACCAAAGCGGAGGGTCTGGGCATTGCCATTCTCACCGAAGCAGATTTAATGGCCCTAGGGGAAGCCCAGTAGTTTGCTCAGCCAACGGTGACGGTGGGTTCAGGTTTAGGGTATGTGGTTCAAGGTCGGCCCTAAACCATCAATCTCTGGTTGCTAAAGCTGGTCACCATTAGCCTGGTCAGGTACAGGTTGGCAACGTGATTTTCACTGCTGATTAGCAGATCGCCTGGGGTAGATGTAATTTCTTCCCTTTTGTAGAAATTTGGGTGCCCCATGAGGCCGATAATAGTATCCACTTGATACAGAGTAAGAAATCCCTTGACCTACAACTGTGGGCTGGGTTTTCTTGACTCTGAAGTGTGGGTTAGAGCTTGTCGGCGGTGCTGGGTCACAGGGCGAGGATTGATCGAATCCCGATGTCCGTGGCTTTGGCCTGGGTAAACTGTCGGGCTAGGCCCAGAACCATCTGAATCTGAAATCGTCTGAACTACTGCTGCGGATTGCTGTTTGGAGTGCGGCTAAATGCCTGGACAATCGATTCCAGATCCGGTAACTGACAAGCTATCGTTAATACCCTATGTCTTTTTGTCGGCGTCGAGCTCTGGGGGAGAATCGATCGATGAGGTCGTGCTCGATGCCCTGTGCGCCATTCGCCTCTATCTCGACATGGAAGTAGCGTTTGTCGCTGAATTTGCGGGCGGCAGACGCCGATTTCGCTACGTGGATTCATCGTTGAAGCATCCGCCGATCGCCGTGGGTGACTCAGACCCGCTGGAGCAGAGCTACTGCCAGCGCATTGTAGATGGTCGGCTGCCGGAGCTGATTCACGATGCCTCAGCGTTGCCAGCGGCTGCAGACCTGGTGGCTACTATGGCCATGCCGGTGGGAGCCCACCTCAGCGTACCTATCCGCCTGAGCAATGGGCAGATTTACGGCACATTCTGCTGCTTTAGCACCCGGCCCGACTTTTCGCTGGGCGATCGCGACCTGGCAATCATGCACCTGTTCGCCGATTTTGCCTCCCGCCAAATTGGCCGAGATTTGGCCACCCAGCGCTCCAACCGAGAGATGCACCAGCGCCTGGCCTCGGTGCTGGAGTCTGAATCGTTCACCGTTGTCTATCAACCCATTGTCGAGCTGAGCGAAGACAGGATTGTCGGGTTTGAGGCACTGACCCGGTTTTGGGCAAGGCCCATTCGCAGCCCTGATGTGTGGTTTAGCGAGGCGGCTGAGGTGGGCCTGAGCGAAAAGCTGGAGATGACGGCGATCGCCAAGGCCCTGACGGGCTTTAACCATATTCCCGACGACATCTATCTGTCGATCAACGTCTCACCCAAAAACATATTGAACGGCGCCATTCACCGCGCCCTCGCTGGGGCACCGCTGCATCGCATTGTGCTAGAGGTGACTGAGCATGTGCCCATCCCCGACTATTCTCAGTTTGACCAATCCCTAGCGCCCCTGCGCGAGGGGCAAGGCCCGGCCAAAGGCCAACGCGGCATTCGCCTTGCCGTTGACGACGCCGGAGCCGGCTATGCGAGTTTCCTGCACATTCTCAAACTCAAGCCAGAAATCATCAAGCTCGACATCGGCCTGATTCGCAATATTGATACCGACATTACCCGCCGCTCCTTAACCGCCGCCCTGGTCGGCTTTGCCCAAGAAAGCGGCAGCAAACTCATCGCCGAAGGGGTAGAGACAGCCGCAGAACTCGACACCCTCAAACAGCTGCACGTCAGCGTAGCGCAGGGCTACCTGCTGGGGCATCCTCTACCGATCAGCGAAACCGCAGCCCTGTTTGAGTAGACTGGCCCTCTATCTAAGGCTAGGGCCAGGACTGAAGGAGTTTCGAAATTGGGCGTTGCTGGTCAGCGGTATGATTTGCCCCCCCTGCCCCCCAATTTTTGGGGGTGCTGAAATGCCCTACCGTTCTCACCCACCAAGACAGCGTGTATTCTAGAGTGTCAGTCTGACCCCAAACACCCGCCCGTAACCCAGGCAGTTACAAGGAGACAACGCTATGTGTGGCATTGTGGGATACATCGGCACCCGGCCCGCCGCCGACATCTTAATGGATGGCCTGCGTAAGCTCGAATATCGCGGCTACGACTCCGCTGGCCTCGCCACCGTGCTCGAAGGCGAGCTGCACTGCGTGCGTGCCAAGGGCAAACTGCAAAATCTGCAAGACAAGATCGACGGCCAAGACAACCCCGCTCGCCTGGGCATCGGCCACACCCGCTGGGCCACCCACGGCAAGCCCGAAGAATATAACGCCCACCCCCACCGCGACGGCTCGGGTCGCCTGGCCGTGGTGCAAAACGGCATCGTCGAAAACTACCGCGATCTGCGCGAAACCCTCAAGGCCCTGGGCCACCAGTTTGTCTCCGATACCGACACCGAGGTGGTGCCCCACCTGATCGAGTCGCATCTCAGCCAGCTCAGCGCCGACGAAACCCAGGGGCGATCGCTCTTGCTAGAGGCCACCCGCCGCGCCTGCCAGCAGTTGCACGGGGCCTTTGCCCTGGCGATCGTCTCCGCCGACTTTCCCGACGAGCTGGTGGTGGTGCGTCAGCAGGCTCCGCTGGTGATTGGCTTTGGCCAGGGCGAATTTTTCTGCGCCAGCGACACCCCGGCGATTGTGCCCTACACCCGCGCCGTGCTGCCGATGGAAAACGGCGAGCTGGCCAGCCTGACGCCCCTGGGGGTAGAGGTGTACAACTTTGCCGGCGATCGCCAGCGCAAGCACCCCATCACCCTCAACTGGAACCCCATCATGGTGGAGAAGCAGGGGTTCAAGCACTTCATGCTGAAGGAGATCTACGAGCAGCCCGGCGTAGTGCGCACCGCCCTGGAGACCTACATCAACAGCGCCTGGACGCCAGACTCTAGCAATACCCCTCTCTCCCCCATTGCCCTGGGCCTGCCCGATGCCCTGCTCGACGGCCTAGAGCACCTGCAAGTGGTGGCCTGCGGCACCAGTTGGCACGCCGCCCTGGTGGGCAAATACCTGATCGAAGAGCTGGCGAATCTCCCCGTTATGGTGCAGTACGCCTCCGAGTTTCGCTACTCGCCCACCCCACTGATTCCCAACACCCTGACCATTGGCGTCACCCAGTCGGGGGAAACCGCCGACACCCTGGCCGCTCTGGAGATGGAGCAAGACCGCCGCGCTGCCCACCCCGATCCGCGCTTTGCCCCCCGCATGGTGGGCATCACCAACCGGCCCGAAAGCTCGCTGTCGCGGCTGGTGCCCCACATCATCGACACCCACGCGGGCATTGAGATCGGCGTCGCTGCCACCAAGACCTTTACCGCCCAGGTGATGGCCTTTTACTTCTTGGCGATCGATCTGGCCTATCGCCGTGAAACGCTGACGGGCGATCGCATCGAAGCCATTCTCAACGGCCTGCACCAGCTGCCCGCCTACATCGAGCAGGTGCTCGAAAGCCAGGAGCGCTATATCGAAGAGCTGGCCCACGAGTTTAACGAAACCCAGGACTTTATCTTTTTGGGCCGGGGCATCAACTTCCCCATCGCTCTCGAAGGAGCGCTGAAGCTGAAGGAGATCAGCTACATCCACGCCGAGGGCTACCCGGCGGGCGAAATGAAGCACGGCCCGATCGCATTGCTAGATGCCAAGGTGCCGGTGGTGGCGATCGCCATGCCCGGCAGCGTCTACGACAAGGTGCTCTCTAACGCCCAGGAAGCCAAGGCCCGCGACGCCCAGTTGATCGGCGTGGTGCCTATGAATGACACCGACGCCCAGGAAACCTTCGATCGCTTGCTGCCAGTGCCCGTAGTCGATGAGCTACTGTCGCCGATTGTGGCAGTGATACCCCTGCAACTGCTGGCGTATCACATCGCGGCCCGGCGCGGGCTAGATGTGGATCAGCCTCGTAACCTGGCCAAGAGTGTGACAGTAGAGTAGGGTACTGCGCGGATATTGATCAGGTGGCGGTAGGGGAGATTTCAATCCGGTATGTCATGCTTTTGACGCAATTGCTGAAAGGCTTCGCCTAAGGGGATTCCCTGCGCCTGCTCAAATTCATCGAGACTTTTGCGAATTCCGGCTAGGGATTCTAGGAGTTCTATGCGCTCTAGCAAGCGTTGATAGCTTTCAGCGTCTTGGACGACGACGGCGGCTTTGCCGTTCACGGTCAGCACTATGGGGGCATGGGTGTCTTTCAGGGTGGCTAAAAAGGTTTTGGCACTCCGTTGAAAGTCAGATAGGGGATGAATGTTGCGAAGGTCAAGAGCCATGGCTACTGCTCAGTAGACGAGTAATTGCATGATAATTCTTTGAAAATTTTCTGCCTGCCCTCTGGGGAATATACCCGTAACGATCGCTCTTGTACGATCCTGAACTGCAATAGTTGAGTGCTGAAATCAGTTCGCACTGAACTATCCAAGCGCGATCGCCCGCTCCTTCTTTACCCGATCGCCCCCTTGCTCTTGACGATCGCCCATTTAGCCTGTATCCCAAATCGTTACCTGGGTTTAATCGCCAGGTTCAACAGCTTACCCTGAACCGATTCCAAAATAAAATCTCGGATGTAATGACTGGCATTGAGAATTTCTACCCCAATCAACTCTCCATCTGCATTCAGTTCAGCTGTGACATTTGGACTAATTTCAATACTGGCTGATTCTGGTTCTTCTGAGATGAGCAGATGCAGAATATCCTCTTCTTTGAAGTAGTTCATTTGTGGCAATGGTTGCTTGATGTTAGGCATTTGTGATAAACCGTCCGGTTTTTAGACGAAATCGAATTTGTTGTCGAGTGGTAGCGTGAATTGTAATTGGTGTTATCGTGTTTTCACCTTGTTCGTAGGGAATCAGAACTAGCTGTTCATGATGCTTACCAACGGCGATCGCCCGGTCTGTTTCAATATCGTAATATCGTTCACTGGAGAAGCGTAGGATATTTTCGATCAGGTCAAGGTCAAAGCCCCTTTGGGCTGAACGGTAACGAAGATAGGATGTCCAAATAATCTCAGGCATTCGCTCATGATTAACGGTTGCTGTCACCCACTATTTTGCCTGCGATCGCCCTCTTCTCTTGAATATCGCTCTTTTCCTCAAAAATACACCCACGATCGCCCCTCTCTTCTCCCCAGTTGCGATCGCCCTTTATGCAAAGCGATCGCCCCTCAGGTTTCCCAACCCCCGATCGCCCCATCTCAAAGCTGGCAAGATGGATTAGTAGGGTATAACCCTGACTAGCGGGGCAAGATGTCATCCAGGCAAATCTGAAAATTTGGCAAGAGACTGGAGGTAATTGATTCCCCTAAACGATATTGCTGTTGGCTATATTCGTCTCCGTTGAGTATGCAGACAGTGAAGGTTGGTTGTTTCGGTTTGCCGATAAAGGCAATGCCGCCCAGTCCTCGATAGTCCACGATCCAATATTCGGGAATTCCTATGAGGGCATATTCTTCAACTTTTCGGGCATAGTCGGTTTCCCAGTTGGTGCTCACCACTTCAACGACGAGTTTGATGGATCGCCCCAAAGTGATAACGGGTTCTTTTTCCCAGAGTGGCTCGTTGATGATGACGGTTTCATCTAAGACGATAATATCGGGGCGACGGGCGGTGGCTGTATCTGTGGAGGGGCGAATCAGACAGGTACGTGGAATGAACCAGGGGAGTTGGGCAGTGGTGATGGCAATCCCGATTTTGGTGGCGAGTTTACCACTGACGGTTTCGTGAGGGCCAGTCGGTTCCATGTCAATTAGTTCTCCGTCAGCCAGTTCGTAGCGGGGGTTATCTTGGTATTGAGCTAAGAAGTCTTCAAGGGTTAGTGGTTTTGTGGGGGTGTAAGTCATGGATAACCTCTCAGTTATATAGTTTGATTCAGCTAGGATGTTGTGTATCCTCCAAATTCGATAGTTTTAGGGTAGGGTGATCAATGTTTGGGTTTGTTACATTTTAAGTTTGCGATTCACAAATAGGTTTGTATTGTTGGGTCTATTTTGCCTGCGATCGCCCCTTTCTCTTGACGATCGCCCTTTTCCTAGGCAATACACCCACGATCGCCCCTCTCTTCTCCCCAGTTGCGATCGCCCTTTATGCAAAGCGATCGCCCCTCAGTTTTCCCAACCCCTGATCGCCCCATCTCAAAGTTGGCAAGATAAATTAGTGGGGTATAACTCTGACTGTGCTTGGGTGACGTGCAGAGCGATCGCATTTGGCAGTTCAAGGAATAGGGTTTCGGGTTGGGATTTGTACCCTCCTTGTTTCACTAATTTTTGTTTCATTTATTGTTTGCCATCAGCTTTTAGGCTGTTGGGTCTCATACTTCGACCCAACCTACGAGATAAGCGATCGCTCTGATTAAGAGTGATTTTAGTCGCGGTTGTGCGGATGTCTACAAGCGGAGTCGGACGGATTCACGAGTAAGGAAGGGGGAGCAAGCGGTTTGGCAACGCCGCTTTTGGGAACACCAAATTCGGGATGAGCGGGATTTTGCTCAGCATGTGGATTATATTCATTACAATCCGGTGAGTCATGGTTTAGTGGAGGCTCCAAAGGATTGGCAGTATTCCAATTTTCACCGTTATGTGCGGGATGGGTGTTATCCGCTCGATTGGAGTGCGGAGGGGGATATTCAATTCCCCCCAGAAATCGGCCATGAATAAAGGTAGGTTGGGTTGCGCGACAGCAAAACCCAACAAAGCCAAAGGTTGAATTTGTATTCCGTTTGACCCGAAAGGCTCATAGGTGTTGGGTTTCCTTTGTCAACCCATCCTAGGCGAGCTTCACATCTCACGGCATATCAACTGCATCGTCATTGAGAAAATTAAGCGGTAAGAAAACCTCGTGCTCAGGCAGTTCGCTGCGCTGCGCAAGGCCGCATCCAAGCGCCAGCGAGCACAGCGCAAGGCCCGGAATGGAGAAAAACAGATCGATATTTTTTCGATTCTCCACACTCGCGGACTGCTGGCGATGCCAGTCAAGTAAATCATTCAGCTGGGCAATGAATTCCGGTTTTCGATTTGTAATCAATGTCTCAATTAACTCTGCTTGCACCTGCGCAGAGGACGAGGTTGAACGGCGGATGCGGAGATAGCTCAGTGCTTCTTTTTTTTTGCCCATCAGCAGCGCCTTCACGGCATAAGCCAATTGCTGATCGTCAAGCGTGCAGACTTCGGACTCTGGCCCGATGTAGGTTGCATTGGGCGGATCCCAGACGTGCACGGCGATTTCTCGCGCAATCGTTGCGTTTCCTGCAATCAAAGCGACGTACATCGAGTACAGCCCGCGTCTGGAATTGGTGAGCGAATCATCGGTCGCGCCCGGCTCGCGCAACGGCTTGGCTTCTTCGCCTCCGGCGACAGTTACTTCAAAAGCCGCTTGCGTGCCACGCAGTTCGAAGACGCGCAGATTGGCTTTGGCAGCCTCGGCAAACGCCGCGCGAGTTTCGCTGAGCGGATAGCCGAGGCCGTATTTGAGCATGCCGATGGCTTGGCAATCTTCGGCCAGCATCACGTACTCGATCTGCGACAACTGGCGAGGCGATGCCTCCGCGTCATCAAGGATGTCGGCACGGTCTTGTTCAAATACAGCAAGCACGCCGCGCGCCCACTCGGCATCGACATAGTCTAATCTCAGATTCGGTATAACCTGCATCAAGTCAGCCTCCGTTCGGCTCCGCGCTGAGGGCGCGCCTTCATTCCACTGGTCGGTCATTTCAGAAACCCAATTTCGATCCCGACTTCTTTACGTCATAAACCCAATTGCCGAGCTCTTTGGTCTCTTTCGCAATGTTGCCTTCTAAAGACGTTGAGAGGGCCACGCCTTTCAAGCGGCCTTCGCGCAATGCCTTCGACAGCTTGCTCGCCAGTTCGCTCGCCGTCCCGCCCTCCATATAGAGACGTTGAATATTGCCCACCACCCAATCAAGTTCCATTTGGCCCGCGTCTAATACTGCGCCGCCGCCTTTATACTCGACGATATAGATGATCCCTGTCTCTAGGTCAGCTCCGCGAACCATGATGTCGTCAAACCCCTGCCCATACTGGCCGAACTTCTCGAACGGATTTTTGAACCCAATGCCTTTTAGGCTTAAAGTTTTTTCCGCATATGTTTTACCATGCATCACGCCTATGTTGTGCGAGCGTTCGACCATCGCTGCACGAATCCTCGGATCTTCTCGTGGGGGCAGCGTCTTGATTTTGCCGAGAGGAATTTGATACTCATCTCTCAAGAAACCATTCAGATCCCGGGCGGTCTTGTTACTCATCACATCGCCGATTGCTTTATCGAGATCATCGCGGTTCTTGTAGAGAAACTCCCTCAGCATGTTTTCATCGTATTTGCCGGTTACCTTGACTCGTTCCAGGTGCTGTTCGAGCGTGCGAACCTGATAAGGGGTGGCGTTGTCCGGATAGCATGGCGTATTGCACTTCTTGAGCGCCCGCGCGGCGAGGCTGTTTTCGGCCAGCGCACTGCGCAGCAAGGGCTTCTTCCTGAGCAGCATCACGGTGTCGTCATTCAGCGGCCCCCCGGTAATCGAGCCGATGTTATTGATCTCTTTTTCGGCAATCTCTCCGGCCTGCTTTACGGCACCAACCCCGAGTTTTTTCACATGGGCTGCCTCATCTGCCGCCTCGGTAACGTCCGTGGCCGTGCGCTTCTCGGCGACCTTTGCCTCGGTAAGTGCGCGCTTACCCAGGTCGTCCGCGCCGCGCGACTTGCCGATGAGGTTAAGCTCGCGAACGGCAAGTTCGGTGTCCTCGCCTGCACTGACTAGCGCTTTGAGCGTTTTGGCCTTGCTGAACACACTGATCAAAGGAGCCCCTTCGAAGCCCAGGTTCACGAGGCTTAGGGCGAACCCCGTCAGCGAGGGCTCGTCGGTGGACAGCGAACGCGCTAGATCAAGGTCAGTGTTGACGAGCGTCTTCTGCGTGTCGTACTGCTTCCACTCCTTGGCGGCGGCATAGGCCGCGAGCGCCATGCCTGCGGGAATGGCGAGCGACGCTCCACCCGACGGAATCAGCGTCACAATCGCGAGCGCAAAAGTCAACACATTGACCAAGACTGAGTCTTCATCGTCCTTGGCTGTGGCGACCAGGTCATTCACAACTCCAGTCCGGATCGAGCCATCGGGGAAGATCTTCTCAGAACTCTCGGGAATGAACATGTTCGCACGCGTGAGCGCCACGACGGAGGGCAGCGTGAGTGCGAAGTTTTTCTTGTACTTGACCCGCTGCCGTGCTTTGCCGATGTTCACCATCTTGGGGAGCAGCTGCGCGAGGACCGCCTCTAACTGGCGCTCAACGGGATCCGTGTCCAGCGTGCCAAGGTCGATCTTCTCCAGCTTGTCCAGCTCACGACCGTGGCGGTACGCCGCGAGGATGGGATGACTTCTCTCGGCCTTGATCCACCCGACTTTCAGCTCGTTGCGCGCTACTTCCAGCTCAGCGGTTGCTTTTTTCGCCGCGTCCCAATCTTTCTGCTCGATGGCTTTATCCTCCCGCTTGAACCACTCGGCGATTGTCTGCTGACGCTTCTTTAGATACTTGACCCACTGTGCCAGACGATACCGATGCCGGACTCTATCAGGTGCATCGATGTCCTCTGAATTCGCCGAGACCTTGACCACCCGCTCCGCCTCGGTGTTCACATCAGAGCCTCGATAGAGCCGTTCTGCGGCCAAACGGGCGGAATCGCTCGACAGTCCGTACGACCGCAGGACGCCGTTTATCGCAATCAAGCTGTCATCGAGCAAACGGTTGGCGTTCAGCTGTGCCTGGCTCTTGAACTCTGTCGCGAAACGATCGGCTTCGGCTTTGAAGAACTCGATGTCAGACTCGATTTCGGGGGTGTGGAGGAAAGTGTCCAGCCCCTTTTTAAAAGAACCTGTCTCCCGTATCCCCCTCTCGATCTGTATCCGCACGTTGAGCCGTCGTATAGGGGGTGGAGTGCGAAAACCCCTTTGGGAGTAGCTCCAATCAGGTTCGAGAAAAAACAGCCTACGTCGTTTCGCCAAGAACTCGATCGCCTCCAGCTTGAGTAGCGACGCCTTCTGTTCATCTCCAACTAGGCGGATCGCTCCAAATGCAGCTTCTTTGCGCTGCTTGTCGAGCTCGCTGTCGGAGAGATGAAGCTGATCCAGCGCGTCGATCAACTTGGCAAGAGGAAGGTTTTCTGGCGTCGCCCGCTCGACGGCATTGACCAGCGGCGGCGGGCCGACCAATTGAGCGCTCGGCTTGCGACTAAGTGTTTGCGCTCGGCGCGTAATCTGACAGTTCCCGAGACCAGCTTTCAAGCTCAACAGCGGAAAGATAGGAGACAGACTACGTTTTTCATCGCTTTGACCAGCATCCATTCCGTCCGCACCCGACTGCTGCACCACATGCGTCAGCTCATGGGCAAGCAACCGCCGACCCTCGTGCGTCCCCGGCGCAAACTGACCTGCACCAAACACCATGTTGTGCCCGACTGTGTAGGCATGAGCATCCACATCCCGCGCCGATCGCTCAGCGGCTGTGTCTGAATGCACTCGCACCTGCCTGAAATCACGACCGAAGCGCGGTTCCATAAAGGCGCGGGTAGCTGGGTCAAGCGGTTGACCGGGCGATCGCAATACTTCATGAACGACTGGAGGAGCAGTCGCCGGTTTCCCAGCCGTGCTTCCACTTTCTTTGCGTTGCAGCTTTTCTTCTTCACAGGCCGTACATTTACGTTGTGCTATGGAAGCATCGATAGAAGAAAATGAAAGTCTGTGGTTGCTAGAGGGCCGATCCGGCATTCGCATCACCTGGTCGGCAACGCGATCGGCTTCTTGTTCATAGCGATCGCCCGGTGTGTTGACCGTCAGCTTGGGCTGCACCTGGGCACTGCGCATCGCCAAGGGCGAAATCGGCAGACGCGACGGCTTAGACACATCATGCTGCTGGCCATGGTGCTCCGGTGCTTTGTGCCGTTTAGTTCGTTCTGCCAGTTGTGCCACGAGTACTATGCTCCCTATCGCAGCGGCGATGCCGCCCCTAGCTTGGTGTATTCCCGCTGAATGCCTTCGGTTAGAAACTCGTCGTTGACCTCAGCCTGGGTTTGAAACGCCAGCAGCGAAGCATGGAGCGCCGCATTGCGAATTTGCCCCCCGGTCAAAGAGCATCGCAGCGCCGCCCGCTGTAATAACGCCTGACTAACACTGTGGTTAGACGGCAAATGCAGAGTCCACAGCCGCTGCCGCTGGCCAGGGTCGGGCGCACTAAACTCGATCAACACATCAATCCGGCGCTGAAAAGCGCTATCAATGCGGCTGGCCGTATTGGTCGTAATTAAAATTATCCCCTCATACTGCTCCAGCCGCTGCAACAAATAATTCGTTTCGAGGTTGGCGTAGCGATCGTTCGAGCTGCGCACATCGGTACGGGCCGTCAGTAGCGAGTCGCCCTCATCCAGCAGCAGAATGATGTCTTGTTCCTCAGCCCGAGCAAACAGGCGACTGAGGTTGCGCTCGGTTTCGCCAATGTACTTGCTCACCACCGACGCCAGATCGACCCGATACAGGTCTAGCCTCAATCGGGCCGCAATCATCCGAGCCGCAAGGGTTTTGCCCGTACCGCTGGTGCCGGTAAACAGCGCCCGCACCCCCCGCGACATGCCCGTAAACCCGGTGCCCAACTGGTCTAATAAACTCTCCCGACACTGGCAGCGCAGAATCAGGTTATCTAAGGCCTTTGTCGTGGCCTCTGACACCACCAATCCCTCCGGAGCCATGTCGGCAAAGACGCGAGTGGCAAGGTTTTCTAAGGTTTGCTGGTTGAGCGATTGGCTGGCCTCGCGCAGATCGTCGAGGGCGATCGCATCATGTTCATTCAATGCGGCATAGGCATGGCTGAGCTGCCCCACCTGCTCAATGGTGCCCAAGGTAAGGTGGTAGTTGCGGCTGACGGTATCCACCACATCGGCATCTTCGAGCACATGGCCATCTAGGCAGAGCTGCCAGAGCTTTTGGCGGGCCGCATAGCCGGGCGGCGAAATTTGCAGCGTAATGCAGCCCTCAGCCTGCAAACCGCTCAGGCTGCCATCCCGGTTCAGCAAAATGCCCAGCAGGTCGTCGTACCCAGCCAGGGGGGGCAAATTGAGAATTTCGCCCGGCGCAGGCTCTAGCTCAATCACCGGGATGGCTCGCCGCAGTATCGCCAGAGGGCCGACCAACCGGCAGATTTGGGGCAGGGTGTTGATCTCGGGTCGCTGAACGTGGAGCAGATCGCGGTTGAGCGATCGTGCCACAGCCCCCAATGCCCACAGCCGCCCACACCCCCGCATTCCCCGCAAAATCACGCCCTGGGTCAGGTTTTTCTGCACCAGATCGGGCACTCGCTGGAGCCGTTCCAGCACATCTGCTGGCAGTAAGCCCTCTAGTTCGCCAAAGGTTTTGAGCGAGTCTTGGGGATGGTAGATCAGCTGAGAAGCCCCTAGAGGGGCGATATGGGGCGAAAAAGCATCCCCAGTCATGGCATCCCACACTGGCCCTGGAATGCTTAAAGCCTGGGAGGCCCGGGGTTTTTCGGCATAGTGCAGGGTCAGCAGCCCCCGGCGCTCTAGGTCTGAGGCCAACTGCCACCCCGGCGGAACGGTGGGGGCACCATTGAACTGCATCAGGCTATCTAACAGCCCCAGGGTGAGGCGCTGTTCGTCGGGGAAGGGATGCAAAATGCTGTAGAGCGTGCCAAACCGGGCATCGACCTCTACCAGGGCGGTGAGCAAGAGCACCCGCAGGTGGGCCGTGGTTAACCCAGCCTGGCGCAGGCGCACCAGGGGCAGGGTTTCGTTTTCGCTGGTTTTTGCATCCCAGTCATCGAAGATGGTTTGAAATGTTTTGTCGATGTCAGCCCAGGAGGCTACCTTAGGCAGCTTGCGGCGAAAACCGGTGGTTATTTCGGTCAGATAGGGTTGGAGAAAGGTGTAGTGTTCAAACACGTCTTCTCCGCCCACCACGCTCAGGTAAGCGGCGACGTGGACGATGGCCTGCTGCTGCCAGCGCTGGATATGAAGTTGGGGCGTGATTGCAGTAGCCATAGGTTTGATTCACTCGTAGTGAAAGGCGATCGCGCGAGCCAGCTCCGGCACCCAGCCGGGGTCTTGGTCTAACCCCGCCATGCGGACATCCAGCCGAATTTGATCGAGGGCAAAGACCACATCCACATGGGTGCGGGTGAGGTAGAGGGTGGCAGGTTCTAACAGATAGTCGGCGATGGCTTCGGGCTGCTCTAGCCGTGCGGCCAGGTAGGGCCGCACCTGGGCCAGCGTGGTCTCTTGCCATTGCACCAGGTCGGACTGGGGAATGGGATCGCCCGCAATCTCTGCCAGCAGACCCCAGACTGGGTCGAGGGGCACGTCTGGCAGCAGAGCCTGAGCCAGCGCTGGGAGCTGGTGCCAGGGGGTAAGAGTAGTCGTTCGCCCTGGCCAGTCTAGGGCCACAAGCACGTTGACCAGATACCACAGCCCCCCAACGGCGGTGGCGATGCCCTGTTCTGCCGCCAGATTGAGGTCAGGCGCTAATGGACCAGAAGAGTCGATAGTAGAGGCCTCGTTGGCATCAAGTTCCGTTGTAAGCAGCCATGTAGAGGGATGACTTGGCTCTGCGGAAAAGTCAGGGGGATCAGCGCTTTGCACATCAGGGGGATCTTCAATAGCACTGGCGGTTTCTAAAGTGGATAGTGTGGCTAGAGCACGATCAAGAAGTTGAGCGGTATGGGGCAGGGTGAAGCAAAAGGCAATCAGCGCTTGGGTTTCAGGCGCTAAGGGCTGATTGACACGACGCACGGCCAGAGGGAGGTGCGGTTCTAGGGCGGCGATGAGAAAGGGGATAGCCTGCTGAGGTGCGGCAGGGGATGGCAGGGGGCATTGATAGACCTGGGCCACCTGCGCCAGCAATTGTTGGGTTTGATCAGGAGAAAGCTCTGTGAGCAGGCTGGCCAGGGTTGCTTGGTCGTGGCGCAGCAGCAGGTCAAGGGTTGGGGGTAACCACTGGGCATCTTCGCGCCAAAGCTGAACCAGCGTCTCGAGTTTGCTGCGGTGGGTGTGGGGGCGTAGGGTAGTTTGCCACCACCAGCGATCGCGAGCTACCCCTCGGTAAATATCTCGCGACAGACAGGCCAGCCATTCTGCCTGGTCAGCAAACCAAACGCTGTTGGCTTGGGCGGGCACGGGCGATCGAGCTGGGCGATGAGCGCTTTGCCAGCAGTCATTTAGAGCGGCTTGGGCAGCCTGTTCCCAGTCCCGCAGCCCGCGCCAGTGGTGGTCGGCCAAGAGCCGCCCTGGGCTGGGGTCGGCAAAGTGGCGCACCACCAAAATGGCCTGGGGGGGCAGGATGGGATGCAGAGACATCTGTTCTAGAGCCTGAGTCACCTGCCTTTGTTGGGCCTGACGCTGGATAGGGGTTGCCCCCTCCGCTAAGGACAGCTTGACCCGGTTCAGCGTGAGGGCATGGGGAACAGCGCCGCCCATAACAGTAACCAATAATTTAGGGGGGGCAACGCTGTGCACCCCCTGGATAACAGACACGGGATTCGAACCCTTCGATCCACGCAACGCCAGCTAACTTTCCTGTGGCAACTGAGGAGCATCTCTCGATGGCACCGAAGCACACTACTTGCTCGCTAAGCTAAACACGCAACCGTCTCGTACCATAAGAAGCATCTGCACTTTTAATCATATCCAATTGGATAAATTAAAAGCCGTTTTGTTAACCAAATTTAATGGGTTTATATTGACATAGCTAGGGTGCTATGAAGTTATTTTCTATCAGTGGCGATGCTCCGGTAGTACCTGGTAATTCATTCAGGCGAATGCTCTCTGTAAACCCAGGAAGGTTATCAAGGCTAGTTAAATGATTTTGGCGCACAACCACGCGAGGCCCGAGAAAACCATAGATATCAATGCCATAGGCCACCGCATCTCTGGTACTGGTAAAACGTTTTAGGGTGAGGTAGTTATTTTCAATCACCATACTTCTACAGTTGCCCACAAAAATGCCGTGGCGTTGACCCGTCGATCGCCTTGATTGGTTAGGCAAGGCCACCTGAATCGTATTGCCCAGCACCAACAGATTATCGATGTAGAGTGGCGATCCACGGCTAGATTCCTGCTGGCTGACGCCGATGTGAACTCCCTGCCGGGCGTTTTCAATCGTATTGTTAAGGATGCGTACATCCTTGGCAATTGTCCCGGCCACAACAATGCCCTGGAAGGCCGGATTGCCAGACTGAAACGCGACAATTCGGTTGTTGTCAACCTGGGCATAGCGGGGATTGATTAGCAGCAGGCCGATCTGGCGATCGCCCGGCTCAAGATTGCAGTTTTGAATCCGCACCGTGCTCTCTGTAGTGCTGAGATTACCTGGACCAATTTGCAGGGGTGAAACAGTGATGCAAGCTGCTGTTTTTTCAGAGTTAGTAACACACCGCAGAGAGACATTTTCAACAGTGACTTCCTGGCAGTTGTAAGCACTCAGGGTGCCCTGCAAGTGTTCTTTAGATTGGGGAGATTTGGCAGAGCCATTTTGGGCGTACAGATCGCGTACCACCACGCTCTGACAGTTCTCAATCCAGAGCGCCGCCTCGGCATTGCTGGAGAATAAGCGAGTACCTAACCCCGCCCCAGTAATTTTGATATGCCCCTTATTCTTAATCTCAATCGGGCGAGTCAGCGTGTAGTTACCAGCTTGCAGGCAGATATGAATATCGTTGGCACCATTGGCAATTTGGGTCAGGCTGGCCTCCCAATTGCTGGGTGTGAGGGTGTAGGTACAGTTGCCCGATGCCGTGGGCAAAAACTGGCTTAAGCCCCGCCGCATAAACAGCACGTAGGGCTCCTGGCCAGCAGCAGTGACCACGGGGTAAACATCCACCGCATCTTGGCTGAGATTGATCGGCAAATAGTCAAACGATCGCTGGAGCAGATGGCGAATTTGGGCCGGGTCGAGGCTAATTTGCTGGAGACTAGCTCCGGCAAAAAACGTAGCGAGATTGAAGCCCGCTAGCCCTGCCCGCCCCGCCGGTAAATAGCCAGCAGGGGGCAGGTATTCAAAGTGGTCGATGGCGCGAATCGTCGTGCCGGGCTGGGGGCGCAGATCTTCCAGGTGTTGTTGAAATTGCAGCAGCAGCGCCTGGGCCTCGATCGCCTGCCGTTGGCCGACGAGGGGTTGAGCTGGCTGCCCCCAGGCTTGGTCTTGCCCGGTTTGCAGGCAGGGCCGCCGCACAGCCCAAAGATCCACAAACTGCACCGTCTGGGCCTGGTAGTGAAACAGGGCCAGGGGCACATCGCAGTCGGTCAGGCGACCAGACTCACGCAGCCGAGCCACCAGGCCGTACTGCACCGGGGCATGGACGGGGTCGCGGGCAAAGCCAATCCGCTGGTTGGTGCCAAAACAGAGGTGGGCCAGCCGACTGCGGTTATTCAAGCCTGGCGCGGGCGAGGTGACAAATTCTACATTGGTCAAGGGCACCAGCTTGAACTGTACGCCAATCTCTTCGTAGCGGTTGGTGCAGCCCGGTTGGTCGCCATTGAGCCCCGAATTGGGGGCCATTTTGGTGGAGAGGCGGGTGACCGAGGTGATCGCCAGCAGGTAAAACCCAGTCGAGACCACACCCGTGAGGGTGGCGGCGGCAGGTAGGTCACAGGGCACAAACGGGGAACTGACTGTGCCCGTGGGGCGATTGGCCAGGACAAGGTTGAGGGTCGTGACGGTGCCAGGGAGAGGGAGCGCCTCGCCCCGAGGGTTGATGGCCAGGCCACCAGCGATCGCCAGGGCAGTGCGACCATTGGTGGCGGTGACGGTAAGCCCATGCACCACGCCCGTGCCGAGCGCCTGGCCCAGATAACGCGATCGCTTGAGATTGGCGGCCTGCTCATCGCGCAGATCGGTGGCGGTGAGAATGCGGCCGTTGAAAAAGTTGGGATGCAAAATGCCGTCGGCAAAGACGGCCTCTAGAAATTGGGTATTCATTTAAACCTCCCACCGCAGTTCGGCCATCAGTAGATATAAGTTGCCGCTTATATTTGATTTAGGAACTAGGTACACCATCAAGTAATCAGGCTCCCTGACCGTATCCGGTACTGCTAACTCCAGCGGTGCACTGCGGTGTAGATGAAACTGTTGTAGCTCAATGATGGGGAGGCTACTATTGGCAAAACTCGTAGTGCTGAAACCTGAAGTCGTCAATTCTCCATCGGCTTGAAGTCCGTCACCTGGGGCAAGCGACCGCAGCCAACGCCAGGTCACTTCCCAATCAACCTTTCCTTCTTCTCCGGTGCAATAGAGTAATAGCTGAAGCGGTTTACCCACTGGTAAGCTGGTCGGGCGCAAGATACTAAAAGCAGCGACTCCCTGACCTTCACTAAATACCAGCGCTGGATACCCTCGAATAGTCCCCGGTATGGCCAATGGCAACCCCCCATCCACCTGATCCGGGCGTTCGTTGTCCGTCTCCGTCTCCGTCTCCGTCTCCTTTTTGTTGTTAAATAAAGCTAGCTCAATCGGCCGAAGAAATAGCTGATCTAACCCTGGGCCAGGATCGCCTTGGTTCCCCTGCTGCCCGCGAGGCCCTGGCTGCCCCGACGGGATGGTGAAGTTGAGAACGGCATTAGTAGAATTTCCGGCGTTAGTGACAACGGGATTTGACCCCGGTGCACCTGGACTCACCGTGCCAATCGAAATTTGCGCCGCCAGTCCAGGGGTGCCAGGCGTACCCGGCGCACCCCTGGGAATCACAAAATCCAGCACCGCCTCGGTCGGTGTACCAGAATTGACCACGCTGGCGTTAGTGCCTGGGTCGCCAGTGCTGACCGTACCGATGGCAATCTCGGTGGGGGTGCCTGTACCACCATCTCCCGGCGCACCCCTGGGAATCACAAAATCCAGCACCGCCTCGGTCGGTGTACCAGAATTGACCACGCTGGCGTTAGTGCCTGGGTCGCCAGTTCCCACGGTGCCAATGGTGATGGTGGCCGCCGCACCAGGATTGCCTTGGGGGCCTTGAGGGCCAGGTTCCCCCACGCCTTGGGCAATGGTCTGGAGCAGTAGCTCTTGCAGCAGGCGGGTGTGCAGCAGGTAAGGGCGCTTCAGATCGACGACCTCTAGGGTGTTTGCATCGACCCTGCTGTCGTCTAGGGTAAAGGTCACTGTGGCTAGCAAAAGGCAGTCATCTTCAACGGTGGGGCAGGCGGCGATGGGCTTGCGGCTCCAGTGGTGCAGAATGGCGCGGCGGTAGCGGGTGGCGACGGGGCCGGGCACGGTCACCGGGGCGATCGCCTCAATGGCGGTGAGTTGGTTCGAGGCCTCGTAGTCGTCCAGCGCCTGGGTGAATTGCTCGATTTGGGCGGCGATCGCTCCCTCTGACGGAGTCGCCGCTGTGTCGTCAATCGCAATTTTGTCGAGCAGCGTCAGCACGGGGTTTTGCAGATAGTCGAGGGT
>QBLT01000062.1 GCA_003249105.1 Leptolyngbya sp.
CTTCTAGGTAGGGGGTGGCTCCGGTGCCGGTGCTGCTGCGTTGTAGGCGATTCTCCTGGGGAGACACTACGTGAACGCTGGGCAAATGCTCGAATCCTGTTGGGATGGTGATGGTAAAGCAGGTGCCATGGTCGACTTGGCTGGTGACCTCAATGGTGCCGCTGTGCAGGCTCACCAGCTCTTGCACCAGCGATAGACCGATGCCTGAACCCTCGTGGGTGCGGCCCCTGGCCCCCTGCACGCGGTGAAAGCGCTCAAAAATATGGGGCAGATCCTCAGGCGGAATGCCCGTTCCCGTATCGCTCACTTCGAGCTGAATCTGGTCGGGGCCACCGCGCAGGGCCACCGCGATTTCGCCCGCAAAGGTAAACTTTAGGGCGTTGGAGAGCAGGTTCAGCACGATCTTCTCCCACATGTCGCGGTCCACGTAGGCGGGGGCCGCTAGGGGAGGGCAGTCGACGATCAGCCGCAGTCCGGCCTGCTCCACCGCCGACTGAAAGACCCCCGCCAAATCCGTCGTCAGCAGGGCCAGGTCGGTGGGCTCATAGACGGCCTCGATGCGCCCTGCCTCGATGCGAGAAAAATCGAGCAGCGTATTGACCAGCTTTTGCAGACGCAGCGCGTTGCGGTAGACCAGTTCCAGCCGCTGCCGCTGGGCGGCATCATCGGTGGCTTGCAGGGCTTCTTCTACCGGCCTCAGCATCAGGGTCAGCGGCGTGCGAAACTCATGGCTCACGTTCGAGAAAAAGACCGTTTTAGCGCGATCGAGTTCGGCCAGCTGGTCGGCTCGCCGCCGGTCTTCTTCGTGGGAGCGGGCATTGGCGATCGCCGCCGCAACCTGCCCCGCAATCTGCTCAAAAAAATCGCGATAGACCCCGTCTACCCGCCGCCGGGGGTTGGCCACCGCCACCAACACCCCCACGGCTCTGGCCTGCCCCGGCACCAGGATGGGCAGAACCATAGCCTCCTGGGGCGGCTCGGGCCAGGGGCTGCCCGGCAGGTGGCCAAAGCGGCTGACCAGATCGTTGAGGGTGCGAGACTGACCGCTTTGGGCAACCGGGGCGATCGGCCAACCCCCAGCGTCATCCTCAGCCGTCAGGTCAACCTGGTCGGGGATAGTCATTCCCCCCAGGGCAGACTCACTGCCCCCGCAAAGGCAAGCTGTTTTGCCATCGGCGCTCACGACATAGAGCAGCGCCAGCGGCACGTCGGCCTGGCCAGATTTAAGCGCCTCGGCCATCAGGGCACCCGCATCGTCAACGGTCTTGGCGCTGCCGGTGCGTGAGGCCAGCTCGCGCAGCAGCTGGGCACGGCGATCGTTCAACACTCGATAGGTGGTTTCGCTGACCACGTTGAGAATGCCGTCAATTTTGCCGCCCTCCCCCTGAATCGGGTTGAACGTGTAGTCAAAAAAGCATTCTTCGTCGTAGCCAAATCGATGCATCACCAACAGCGTGTCGCTGTGGAAGACGCCCTCGCCCGTGGCAAACACCCTGGCAAAATCGGGGCTGATGTCGTCCCAAATCTCGGGCCAGACTTCGTCAGCTGGGCGACCCAGCGATCCGGGGTGTTTGTCTCCTACGATCGGTCGCCAGGCGTCGTTGTAGAGCAACCAGCAGTCTGGCCCCCAGTAAATCGCCATGGGAAAGCGAGAGTTCAAGCAAATGCTCAGGGTCGATCGCAGACTCTGCGGCCACTGCTCAACTGCGCCAAACGGTGTTTTTGACCAGTCGCAGGCGCGCATCAGCGCCCCCATCTCACCACCGCCCCCGAACAGATGATCAGCCGTCTGCTGATACTGAGCCATTTACAGTTCTCTCCGGTCCATACTCAAAGGGGCCACGGGCCACAGGGCCTTCAGCCTCTAGCCGACTGGGGCAATGAAAGCGACGAGGCATGCTTAGCGATCGCTTTCCCCTAGTACCCGTCCTAAACTAACCCGTAAGTAGTGGTTTAAGTGTTGGCTTGAAAAAGAGTATTTTAAAGAGAGACTGACTTGCTGCACGCAAATCGCTCGAAGGAGCCCGACAGAGAGAATCGAAATCCTCAATGGGCTTGTTTATTTTCGGTTTAAGATCAGCAGCAAGAATCTGTCTGAAGAGAGATAAAGCGGCTCCTACACAAAGCAACCAAGCTTTTCATATGCCTAGCCATCGCTGGTCTGGGGGGAATGCCTTAGCTGCCCTAGGTCAAGTTTTGGGATACACATACTCCGAATTGCGGCTGTCTACGGGGCAAACCGTCGCCGCTAACTACCACCGGAGCGCTGAAAATAGAAAAATCCGGACTGCAGTATTCCGATCGCAAACCCCAGAATGCCGCCGAGGTTGACGATCGCCTGCAGCTCGCTGCGCACAATGCCCTGAATCGCCAGCTCTAGCTCCTTGGGCGACGTGCCCCGCACCCGGTCAATAATCACCTGGTCAATGTTCAAAATTGGGATGATCTGCGCCACCAGCGACTCTAGATCGCGTTCCAGGTAGCGCTCTAAAATCAGCGCCAGTTCTTCACTCACTGGATCTAGCGACTGGGTGATCACCTCAGAGTTTTGCAGGCGGTTGAGCAACTGGGTAGCCAGGGTTTCCCAATTGACCGAGTCACCTAAATTTTTGACAAACTCTGGCCCCAAAGTGCGAATGTAGCCCTGGAGTGACTCCCGCAGGTTACGGCGCACCTGGCGCACCGTAGACACCGGCAGATTTTGCAGCGACACCCGCTGAAGTGACTCTTTTAAGCGCTTTTTGAGCTGAAGGGCCACCACCAGCTCGGCAATGCGCGCATTGCTCACCTCCCGTTCGTCGAGGCAAAAGGCCCGCAGGCGGCCCAGGGCATTGCGCACGCCAAACAGGTTGGCCACCACCCAGTAGGTGCCGCTGGTGCGCTCCCGAAAGATGGTGTCGATCACTTGAATGTTGCGATCGGTGAGAAAGTCGACGGTTAGCTGGCGCAGCTTGTCGGGGGGAAACACGCCGCTGAGCAGCCAGGTGGCGATCTGGTCTGCCTGGTCAGCCGTGAGCTTAAAGTCGAGCAGTACCTGGTCAAATAACTGGTTGAGCTGGGGCTCTAAAAAGTCATCGCGCCGCGCCCAGACGCGAATCAGGCGGGGCAGCGATTTGCCAAACAGATCTTGCAAAATCGCCCCGGCAATTTTGGCGGTGCGCTCCTGGGCGCGGCTCTGCACCTGGTCGAGGGCAAGCTGCAACAGCCATTTGATCGCCGCCTGGGTGCGATCGGTCTGCAAGAGCCGTCGGGCCAGCTTTTGCAGCTCTTCGGGGGTGAGCAGCGATCCCATAATGGTGTCGGAGATGCGCTTGGCCAGGCGCTCCTGGTTGCTGGGGATTAATCCTGGGGTAAAGGGCAGCCGCTGCTTACCAACGTAGATGGGGCGGTAGGGGCGAAACAGCATTTTGATGGCGATGTCATTGGTGAAATAGCCAATGATGCCGCCCACGATGGGCGGTGCCAGCAGTAGCCACAGCTCAGACCCGGTCATGGCGACCCACCACCAACACCCCCATCAGCCCCCCGGCAATGGGGTAGTGAACGGCCCGCTCAAACCCGGCCTGGCGGGCTAGCTTCACCTGCTCAGGCCCGGTGGGGAAGCGATCGACGCTGGGGCCAATGTAGGCGTATTCGTCGGCCAGGCCCATGTTCTGGGCAGTGGGCACCACCAGGGCCTCTAGGTACCAGCGCTGAAACTGCTCGGCCAGCCAGCCCTGGGGCCGATGAAAGTCGAGGATGGCGGCGCTGGCACCGGGCTTGAGCACCCGCCGCAGCTCGGCTAGCCCCTGGGGAATGTCAGTGAGGTTGCGCAGGCCGTAGCCCATGGTAGCGGCATCGAAGGTGTTGGCCTCAAAGGGCAGAGCCAGGGCATCGCCCTGCACCCAGTGCAGCGCCGCGGGCAGGTGGGCCCGGCGAAATTCTCCGCTGGAGAGGCTGCGCCACCGCCCCTCCGCCACCGCCAGCAGTTCCGCCGAGAAGTCAAGCCCATACACTGTGCCTGCGGCCCCCACCTGGTGAGCCAGCAACAGTGCCAGATCGCCGCTGCCGCAGCAGACATCTAGCACCTGCTGCCCTGGGGCGGCACCGCTCCAGCGCACGGCCATGCGCTTCCACACCCGGTGCAGCCCAAAGCTGAGGCGTTCGTTCAGACTGTCATAGACCGGGGCAATGCGGTCAAACAGGTCCTGAATATCGGGGGCGGTTGGGGGGGGCTGGGCAAATCCCACGGTGGGTGCAGTAGAAAAGAGCAACCTTTACTGTAACGCTGCCCCTGGCCCTCAGCCACGATAGTTCGTAGTGTTTGTTACATCTGCGATCGCGATCGGGTTAGCCGTGGAAAGTTTAGGGGTTAGGGGTTAGGGTGCGAAGCTCTGTTCCACAGAGGGAACTAGCAGGCCTACACCCCATGCCCCATGCCGCAGTGCAGCGCTATAGCGTATTGCAGTTGGCAATCTGCACCTGCCCTGACACCGTGATCGGCGTCGGGGCCGGAACATCTGCGGTACCGCCCTGGCAGATAACCGTACCCACCCTAGCCAATCCGCTGGAGTCAATGGTGGCAAAGACGACCCCAGCATAGCCTCGCAGCGCCGGGTTGGTCGGCATCGCCTGGGTGCTGGTGATTTTTAGGCCGCCCCCGCCGCCGGTAATCGTGTAGGTGTAGTCGGGGGGAGCGTTGCCGTCGGCGAAACCCAGCTCGTCGGTAGAGGTGGCAAAGCGAGAATGTTCTACAAAAAACGCCTGCTGGGCCCGATTGACCAGGCCAACATATTTCAGCGCCCTGGCCTGTTTAGATCGGGCCGCCTGATTGAGAAAGCCGGGAATGGCTACTGTGGCTAAGACCCCAAGAATCGCAACCACAACCATCAGCTCAATCAGGGTAAAGCCCCGCTCCCCCTGAACAGGGGCAGAGGATGGGCGACGGGCAAACCTATAGCCGCTAAGGTCAACCATAGCAACGAAAATCAGGATAAGAAACGTAATACCGCCTACGCAATTTCTCGGAGAAAACCGGGAAACTTGGCTGGGTTTTATCTAATCTTCAAGACAACGGCGGGCGAGCGCGACGAGGCACCTAGAGGCAGAAATTATGCTTTGGTCAGCTCTTCAGCCTTGAACAAACGCTTAGCTCTGCCAAAACCGTCTAAACTGTCTGACTATAGCTGTTGAATTTGAGCGATTTGGACACTCTTTCCCCTACCGGCCCAAGCCCTGATTGCCTGCGTGTGTTTATGACGGGGGCCAGCGGTTGCATTGGCCACTACATTTTGGAGCTGCTGCTGGAGAGCGATCGCTACGAACTATTTTTGCTGCTGCGCCACCCCGAGAAGCTACAGCTGCCGGTGCAGGGCAACCCCAGGGTGCACATTCTCCAGGGTGGCCTCGAAAATATTGAGCCCTTTGCCGACCTGCTGCCCACCATCGACATCGCTATTTTGACCGCGGCGGCCTGGGGGGGCGACCCCGCCTACGTGGAGGCGATCAACGTTGACGCTAACCTAGGGCTACTGGCCCGCCTCGATCGCGATCGCTGCCAGCAGGTGATTTATTTTTCCACCGCCAGCATTTTGAGCCAGCGCAGCGAACCCCTACCCGAAGCCGGGGAAATTGGCACCGACTACATTCGCACCAAGTACGAATGCCACCACCGCCTGGGCGATCTGCCGGTCTACGACAAAATTACGACGGTGTTTCCCACCCTGGTGTTCGGGGGCGACAAAGAAAAGCCCTACTCCTTTATCTCGGCTGGGCTTCAGGATGTCACCCGCTGGATCGGCCTGGCGCGCTTTTTTCGAGCCGATGCCGGGTTTCACTTTGCCCATGCCCAAGACATCGCCACGGTGGTCAACTATCTAGTTGAGCATCCCTCCACCGAGGGCTACCGTGAGTACGTGCTGGGCAACCCGCCGCTGACGGTGAACCAGGCGGTCGAGCAAATCTGCGACTACTTTGGCCAGCGCATCTGGTTTCGCATTCCCCTGTCGATGTGGCTGGCCGATGTTCTGATTAAGCTGTTTCGAGTGCAGATGGCCCCCTGGGATTATTTCTGCCTCCACTACCGCCACTTCGTCTACGCTGGTGCCGTCAGCCCCGCCAGCTTTGGCATGGAGCCCTACTGCTCGACCCTGGCGGATTTGATGCGGGTGCACGGTTTGCCGGGGGTGAAGCGGCGGAAGAAGTTTAGGGAGTGACGGGGGCAGAGAAGATGAGGGGGATGGGGAAGATAGGGCAGGTGGGGAAGTCAGAAAACTAAGTTCTTTTCCTCCTCATTCCCTTATCTTCCTCATCTCCTCACCTTCCCCATCTCTCTACAGCCCTACTTCACCACAAACTGGTAGGGCATCAATAGATAAATACCGCGGGGGTCGTTGAGAGTGCGCAGGAGTTGGGCATCGTCAACGAATTTGAGCACTTGGGTGGTCAGCGGGTCGTGGGCCTGGGCAACTTCGGTGCTGAAAAAGCCGCGCAAAAATTGCTGCCACTCGCTGGGTTCAGGATATTCTTGCAGCCGCCAGTCGTCGCCTAGCTCGGCCAGCTCAACGGCGGTGGCGATCGCATCGTTCACCCCCCCCAGTTCATCTACCAGGCCCAGGTCAAGGGCCGCCTGGCCCGACCACACCCGCCCCTGGGCTAGCTCGGCCACCGCCGGTCGCGTCAAGTCACGGCCCTCGGCCACCCGGTCGAGAAAGCTGTCGTAGATGGCATCGACGGAGCGCTGCAAGATCGTCAGCTCGGCCGCAGTTTTAGGCCGGGTGCTGGAGAAAATATCGGCCAGCTCCGAGGTTTTGACCCCGTCCCAGTTGACCCCCACCTTGGTGCCCAGCTCTTCAAGGTTGAGGAAGATGCCGTACACCCCAATCGAGCCCGTGATCGTGGTGGGCTGGGCCAGAATGGCGTCGGCCTGGGAGGCGATCCAGTAGCCGCCGGAGGCCGCCACGTTGCCCATCGACACCACTACGGGCTTACCCGCCTCGCGCACCAGCTGAATTTCGCGCAGAATCACCTCCGAGGCGGTGGCGCTGCCGCCGGGGCTGTTGACCCGCAGCACCACGGCTTTGACCTCGTCGTCCTGGCGCAGCTGGCGCAGCTGTCGGGCCAGGGCATTGCCCTCAATGATGCCGGTCTGGCTAAAGTCGCCGTTGCCACCATCAATGATCGGGCCTTCGGCGTAGACCAGGGCCACCTGATTGCTAGATCGGCGACTAGTGAGGGGGTCATCAACGGTGGCGGCGTAGCCCGCCAGGCTAATCTGGCGAAAGTCGAGGTCGCTGTCTTCAGCCTTCTCATCCCCCTCGCCGGTCAGCTGCCGCAGGGCGGTGATCACTTCGTCTTCGTAGGCGATCGCATCGGCCAGCTTCTGCGTTTCAGCCTCGGCCCCAAACAAAAACCCCTGAGTATTGGCAATGGTTTGCAGCTGCTGGGGTGTCAGATCGCGCGGGGTGGCGGCGGTGGCCAGCAGGTTTTGCCAGACATCCCCCAGCAGGCGCTGGGTTTGCTCCCGCTCCTCGGGGCTCATGGTGTCGCGAATCAGCGGCTCCACCGCCGACTTGTAGCGGCCCACGCGGGTCACCTGCACCCCCACCCCCAGCTTCTCCAGGGCGTCGGCCTGGTACATGGTTTCGGCGTAGAGGCCGTTCATCTCGATCTCCCCGAAGGGGTTGAGGTAGATTGTATCGGCCAGGGAGGCCACGGCGTATTCCCGCTCGCTCCAGGAGATGTCGTAGGCCAAAACTGGCTTGCCCGCCGCCTGAAAGGCCGCGATCGCCGGCTGCATTTCGGCCTGGCTAGCTAGCCCCGCGCCCAACTCGGTGCTCCCCTTGAGGTAAAGGGCGGTGATGCGATCGTCGGTGGCGGCTTCTTCGAGGGCCAGCACCGCCTGGCGCAGGGTCAGCTGGCTGGGGGCTTGGGTGCCTAACACCAGGGTGCTGGGGTCGATTGCCTCAGGCGAGTCAGGAATCACCGTGGAGAGGTCGTAGACCAAGACGGTATCTTTTTCGACCGTGGGGGCCTCGCCCTCCTTGCCCAGGCCGGCTACGATCACGCCCACTAGCCCTACCGCCCCCAGGGCGAGCAAAAAGCCCAGCAGCAGACAAAACAAAATCGACCCGGTCAGACTGGCCAGGGTGTACTTCAAAAATTGCCGCATGGGGGTAACGCTAGGGGGTTAAAAAAAGCAAACTTATCGATACACGTCAGCGTCTTCAGCGTCTTCGTAGGTGTCGATGGCCGCGTCGTCGGGGGCCTGACTCATTTCTTCTTTAAAGCCGCGCAGGGTTTTGCCCAGGGCGCTACCCAGCTCAGGAATTTTCTTGGGGCCGAAGATCAGCACGGCCACTCCGATGACGAGAACGACTTCAGTCCAGCCGAGGTTAAACATGGCGCTAAGAAGGTTGGAGGTTTGTCTAACTATACAGCCTGGGGCCAGCCGCCGGGACAGCGGTGATTGGCACCCCGGCTCACGGCCTACACCGTCGCGGTTTCGGGAGCAAAGCGGAAGCCCGCTTGGCGAATGCGCTCCATGGCGACAGCGAGGCGATCGCAGTCCGCAATCAGGCTGACGCGAATGTAGCCCTCGCCGCCGGGGCCGAAGGCGTTGCCGGGGGTGACCACCACCCCGGTTTCTTGCAGCACCGAGAGGGCAAAGTCTGTGGAGGTGCTGTCGGGGGGGCAGGGCACCCACAGGTACATGGTGGCCTGGGGTTTCTCCACCGTCCAGCCCAGGGAGGCAAACTCG
Organism: Leptolyngbya sp.; assembly: GCA_003249105.1. Classification (GTDB taxonomy): domain Bacteria; phylum Cyanobacteriota; class Cyanobacteriia; order Phormidesmidales; family Phormidesmidaceae; genus Nodosilinea. Next base: position 8,738 of record QBLT01000062.1, read on the forward strand.
TCGATCAAAAAGTCGCGGCGACTAGAGTAGCGCTGCTGCACCTCTTCGAGGTAGCGATCGGGCAGCGACAGGGCCGTTTCTGCCGCCCGCTGCAGGGCCGCAAAAATGCCGTAGTCGAGGTTGGTTTTGAGGGTGCGCAGGCCCTGGATAATGTGGGAGTTGCCCACCACAAAACCCACCCGCCAACCCGCCATGTTGTAGGTCTTCGACAGGGTGTGAAACTCCACGCCGACCTCTTTGCCGCCAGGAATCTCTAGCAGGCTGGTGGGTTGGTAGCCGTCGAAGGCCAGCTCGGCGTAGCAGAGGTCGTGCACCAGCAAAATCTGATGGCGGTGGGCAAACTCCACCGCGGCCTCAAAGAATTCGCGGGGGGCAGTAGCGGCGGTGGGGTTGTTAGGGTAGTTAAAGAACAGCGCCTTGGCCCGCTGGGCCACCTCCACCGGAATGGCGTCGAAGTCGATCAGCCAGTTGTTGGCGGCGGTGAGGTGCAGGTTGTAGATCTCGGCTCCGGCGATCGCAGGCCCCCTAAAGTGGGCCGGGTAGGCCGGCGTCGGCACCAGCACCAGATCGCCGGGGTTGATAAACGCCATCGCCAGGTGGGTAATGCCCTCCTTACTGCCCAACAGCGGCAGGGCCTCGGCGGTGGGGTCGAGGGCCACCCCGTAGCGGCGACCATACCAGTCGGTGATCGCGGTGCGGAAGCTGGCGGTGCCCTCAAAGGGTGGGTAGCCGTGAGTAGTGGCATCGCCGATCGCCGCGCGGGCGGCCTCCACCACCGGGGCCGGGGTAGGGCCGTCGGGGTTGCCCATGCCCAGATCGATCAAATCAAGGCCCTGCTCACGGGCGCGGGCCTTGAGTTCATCCAGACGGGCAAACACGTAGGGGGGCAGGGCGCTGAGGCGATGGGCGGTGGGCATCCAGTCGAGGGTCATGGCTGCACCTCCGGGGCAACACTAGAGGACGAACGGGCAGGGGCAGCGTCGCGAGGCTTTTCGCGCAGCTCGGGGCACAGGGGCGACACCATCGCCGCCATCACCGCTTCAGGAGCCACCGTAAAGGGCAGGTGGTGAATGTCAGACCCCTCGCGGCAGGCAAAATCAGCCACCTGCCGCAGCTGGCTGAGGGTAATATCTCCCAGGCCCAAGTCAGCCAGGGTTTGGGGCAACCCAGTCGCTTTGTAGAACGGCAGTAGCTGCTGCCGAGCGGCCCGGGCCAGGGCGGCGTTGCCCCCCATTTCCTCCAGGCGTAGCTGTACCAAAATGCCGTAGGCCACCTTCTCGCCGTGGAGAATGCCGTGGCTGGCGGGCAGCTGGGTGAGACCATTGTGCACGGCGTGGGCCGCCACCGTCCGGCACTGGGCACCGCCGATGCCGCCTACGACCCCCGCCAGCAGCACCGTGGCATCTACCACCTCCTGCCAGTCGGGGCCGCCCCAGTGGCGCAGGGCTGCCGGGGTCTTTTGCAGCAGAATGTCGCGCAGCACCCGCGCCTGCTGCACGGCCGCCACCATCAGCGTCTGCTGGCTGGTGCCGCTGCTGATCGCCGCCTCGTACCACTTGGCCAGGCCATCGCCAATGCCCGCCACCAGGGTGCGCTGGGGGGCGGTGCGAATCAGGGCGTAGTCCAGAATTAGCAGACTGGGGCAGGTGTCCAGGGCCACGTCATAGCGAAAGGCACCCTGGTCAGAGTACACGTTCGACAGCGCTGTCCAGGCGGCGCAGGTGGCCCCCGAGGTGGGCACCGTCACCACCGGTCGATTGAGCTGGTGGGCCAGCAGCTTGGCGGCATCGAGCGCTTTGCCGCCGCCCATGCCAATTACCACGTCGGCCTGGTGAGCGGCGGCAGCGGCATGTAGGCGGGCCAGGGCTGCTTCGCTACAGTCGTGGCCGTAGGCTACCGTCTGAGTGACCAGGCCAGCTGTGCCAAGGGTCTCGACCAGGGGAGTGGCCAGCTTCAGACTGTGGCTGCCGCCGACAATCAAAGGGCGCTGTCCCAGCCGAGCGATGGGCGCAGCGATCCCTCCAGGCAGCGGCGATGCCTGGGCCGTCAAAATACCGTCTCCCCGAACAACCTGGGCCGGGGAAATGGCAAGGGTGGGTAGTTGAGCGGTGGTCATAGGCGGGGAGATGGATGAGTGGGTGGATGGTTTAGGAGTAGGTGGGCCTAGCTTGGGGTCGGGAGTTTGGCCAAGGCATCGCGGTTGAGCCGCACCTGAAAGGGGTCTTCTGAGCCCTTAGAATTGGGCTGAATTTGGCCTAGGTATAGCAACCGAGAGATGCCGTCGTCATCATGGACGACGGTGCGGGCGCGAACGGTCGCAACCTGCCCCGGCAGGCCCAGGCGGTAGGGCTTGAACAAGTTGCTGGCGGCCTGGTGCAGGGTGGCATCTAGCGTCTCCGGGGTGATGGTCGGGGGTACCGTGATCACAATTTGGCTGGCCCCAGAGTCGTAGACCGTGGTGTAGGGAATAGCGCCAGGCACGGCGGTGCGGCTAAAGGGTTCAAAGCTCAGGCCCAGCAGACCCACGGTGAGCACGGCGGCAAACCCCGTGGCCCCTACCAATCGAAAGCGCAGACCCCACTTCAGCACAAAGGCCAGCGCTGACAGCGCCGCCAGAGCCAGGGTGCCAAGGCCAGCCCACTGGGTGGCAATTAAAAAATCAGCGGGGCTGAGCATGGTGCGATCGCATCCTTAATAAACTGAGACAGCCAGAGTATCCAAGATATCGCAGAAGCCCTGGCCCAATCGGCAAAGGCGTTCCCTGCGGTAATGCCACCCAGACCCAGAGCTATCGCAAACCTAAGCTCTGGCATCTAGCAATACCCTGCAATACTCGATCCTATCAGCAGTTTTCCAGTCTTTGTGGCTCAGGAAATAGAACTGGGGGCGGTGGCGCAGCCTCTCCAGAGGAGAATCGCAGGGATCGAGCGGGCCATGCGATCGCCCCCAATCCTGCGCCGCAGGGCAAATTCAGGGTGTCAAGGACCATCTCCAGCCCGCTTTGGTACCGCTACATCCCCACCATCAAAACTCAATAAATTAGGTTGTAAACCTACCCAAGACAGGGTAAAACTTGAAGCCGTAGCAATAAACAACGGCGGCAGCGATGACACAGGTAGCAGAGATGGGCATGGGTAAATGGCGCCGGGGCATGCGCCGGGCAGTGCTGGTGCTGCCGCTGCTGCTGTTCGGCTGTGGCTCATCTAAGGTCGCCCAGTGCAACCAGCTCGCCGAAGTGGTCAACCAAACCCAGGGCTTTATGCAGGAGTTTGAGGCCGAAATTCAAACCTTTAGCGAAAGCGCCGCCCAGGTCAAAAACCTCGACGACATCAAACTAGCCGCCAGTCAGTACACCACCGCCGTCGATAAGGTGGTCACCAATCTCGACGGGCTGGTGGGCGACCTCCAGTCCACCACCCTACGGGACGAAGACCTCAGCAAGTTTAGGGATGACTATGTGGGGGTTGTGCAGGGCTTTAGCACCGCCCTCACCGACGCCCGAGAAGCCATGGATCTCGTGGTGCAGGTTGAGTCGGAGGCCGAGCTGCCCGCCAAAATTGAAGAATCGCAGCAGCAGACCATGACGGCGGTCTCTTCCATTGAAACCCTCTCTCAAACCGAATCGCAGCTGATCACCGAGGTCAACGGCTATTGCGGTGCCGCTCAGCCTGCCGACACTGGGTCATAGCCATAGCTCGCCGAGCCAATATCCCGTTTCTGGATGCAACAGGAACCGACTCGCAACCTGCAGCGCGGCCAAAACCACCCCATCCCAGCGTCGAGCTGCCTGGAGCCATGGACTATTTTCCAGTCTTCGGTTCCTAGCGATCGCCCCAAGGTACCTGCGTTCCTGCTCACCCCAGGTCAGGGTTGATGTCGCCTAAATTTATTTTTAGGCTCGAAGACGATCAACTCCCAAGCATTTTTCTTCCCAATGTGAAGCATTTTCTTCAACTAAAACTATACTTTGAATTCTGATTGAACCTCCCAGCATAGAAAGCCGCAGAAATTGTAAGCTTGGGCTATGTTAGGGGCGTAGTAGCGCTCTACAGCCAAGAGCTGCGGCTGTGGGGCAATCCGTGCTGATCAGACCAATCAGACCCTCTGCTGCAAAGGCGGGTGGGCAAATCGCGTCCAATGCCTGGCGCTCAACGCTCACTTGCCTAATGCCCACAGTGAGCTTCTAAATCGCCAAGCAGGGATATTTTAAGCAGCTCAAACTCGGCTGTTTTGTCCTAAAGTAGCCACCACCATCATCTAGTGTTCTCGGTAAGTTGCTGAGGCTAAAAATTTCGTAATTTATCTAGTCTGAGTAATCTTTATCCTGTGACCCATCCGTCCCAAGTTCCACCCGATGTGAAAGACGATTTGCTGCGAGCCGTAGACAGTAGCCCCGCAGACTGGATTTTGCTAAACCTAGCCCTCAGCACCATGAAAATGGGCGGACATCGCTACGGAGCCTTTTTAGACGCCGCCACCACCGCCGCCAAACTGGCGATCTACAGCACTTTTGTCGAACAGGGAAACAATATTCGCAAAACGGGTTTTTTGTACCATGTTGAGCCCAAGCGAGTCAAAGCAATTGTGCAAGAGATTCAAGTCGCCCTGGCGGAAGGGCAGAGCCTCAAGGTCCTCAATTCAAAGGAACCCTATTATCTCATTGCCCTCCCGTTCCTCTGGCAAGAGCACTTTCCTTGCGCCCCAGGCGCAGCACGGGTGCGACTACAAGGGCTAACCCCCAGCGAGCGCAAGACCATTGAAGAGAGCCTGCCCTCAAGCGCCCCTCGAGCCCGCATCTTAGACCAGGTCGAATTTGCCGAACTGATAGAGCTGCTCCATCAGATGTCACAGGAGGAATTGCCCCTAAACCAGCGCATGCCCTTCAGTGATGCCCTGATGTTGCACATTAAATTTCGGCTGCTACACTCTGGCACCGTGATTCAAATTGACTCTCCCCTAGTCGATATTCCACTGTATGCCCTAGCTAGCGAGTCATATTCGCCTAAAGGAGAGCAGGAGCGAGTCTTCGCCATGATTGACGATGTGGCTAGATTCTTCAGCCTGCTACAGGCTTGGGTGCGAGAAGATGAGGGAGTGCTACGGGGAGTAGAGGTATTTGATGTCGCCCCTCAAGACCGCAAGGCCGCACTAGAAGAACTCGACGCCATGGTGCGGGCGTGGGCCGACAAATACCACCAGGACGGGGGCTTGCCCATGGTGCTTCAATTCGCCGCCGGTCGTCGCGAGTACGACTAACGCGCTAGGTTACAATCCAGCGCCGACGGTCGAAGCGAAGCATCTAAGGAGATTTCTAGAAAAGAAGATCTCCGCTTTATCGGGCAACTGTAGCCACTGTAGGATGGGCACTGCCCACCATTAGGGAGAAAGTTTTCCAGAAGGCGCCTAAATACTCACTGAATCTAGTCGAATCTAATCGACTAGGCGCACAGCCAACTTGAATACTAAACCAGTCAACTAACCAACCCTAACCCTGTTGACTCAACTATTTGGCCTCACATTTTCTGCCAATCTCATCCCAGAGTTGAGTTAAGCTGAGACTATCGTAAAGAAATGTAACGCCATGGGCCATACCTCTTCATTGTCTGGCCGCAGAGTAGTTGTCATTGGCGCTGGTATCGGAGGCTTAACCGCAGCAGCCCTGCTAGCCCGGCAAGGCTACGCTGTGCGCGTATTTGACCAAGCCCGTGTGGCCGGGGGCTGTGCTTCAACCTTCAAGCGCAAAGGCTTTACCTTTGACGTGGGGGCAACCCAAGTGGCAGGGCTAGAGCCAGGGGGTATTCACCATCAAATCTTTAGCGAACTCAAGCTGCCGCTGCCAGAGGCCACCCCCTGTGACCCAGCTTGCGCCGTGTTTTTGCCCGATGAAACTGAGCCCATTCAGGTCTGGCGCGACCCCGTAGCTTGGCAGGCCGAGCGTCAGCGGCAGTTTCCGGGTAGCGAACCCTTCTGGCAGCTAATGCAGACTCTGTTTCAGCCTAGCTGGCGGTTTCAGGCTCGACAGCCAGTATTGCCCCCCCGCAGCCCGTGGGATCTTTGGCAACTGGCCCAGGCCCTGCGCCCCGATACCCTAGTGACGGTGCCCTACACCTTTAGTACGGTGGGCCAGGTCCTGAGCCAGATGGGTCTAGCGGGCGATTCGCGCGGTGGTTCTCCTGGGAACCGTCGCCTCAAGACATTCCTCGATCTCCAGCTTAAGCTCTACTCTCAGGTGAGCGCTGATGAAACGGCGGTGCTCTACGCCGCCACTGCCCTGAGTATGTCCCAAGCGCCCCAGGGGCTATGGCATCTCCAGGGCAGCATGCAGGTGCTCAGCGACAGTTTAGAGAAATCGCTGGTACGCGACGGTGGCCTGCTCCAGCTCAACCACGGAGTGCGGCAAATTCACGCTGCCCAAGGCCAAGTCAGCGGAGTAACGGTTGAAAGTCTAAAAACGGGTAAAACTTGGGTAGAACCCGCTGACCATGTGGTTGCTAACGTCACGGTTCAGAATCTAGTGCAACTACTGGGTTCCAGTACTCCCCGTGGCTACCAACGGCGGGTAAAGGCGCTGCCCGACGGCAATGGTGCTTTTGTTCTATATCTTGGGGTGGAGGGAGCGGCAATTCCCGATGGTTGCCCCCCTCACCTACAGTTTCTCTACAGCTACGACGGCCCCGTTGCTGAAAACAACACTCTATTTGTGTCGGTCAGTCGCCCCGGAGACGGGCGCGCTCCTAAGGGCAGAGCCACCATTGTGGCCTCATCGTTTACTGACCTTGCTCCTTGGTGGCAGGTGAGCGACTACGAGGCCATGAAGCAGGCCTATACCGACAGTGCTTTGCAGAGGCTAGCGGGCTATTTTGACCTGCGGGCCGAGCATCTAATTCATGTCGAGGCGGCTACCCCCCGTACCTTTGCCCACTTTACGGCCCGTGACCAGGGCAGTGTCGGTGGTTTAAGCATGCGGGTAGGCACTTTCGGCCCCTTTGGTTTTGCTAACCGCACACCAGTTGGTGGCCTTTGGCTGGTGGGTGACAGTACCCATCCTGGTGAAGGGACGGCAGGAGTGAGCTACTCAGCCCAAACCGTAGTAAGACAGATTTTGGCTGGCTAAAGCCACCTTGGGAACCAGCGGAGGATTAAATTTCAAGAAAACTTTAAAAAATGCATTCTACTTAGCGGAGAAAACCACCCCTGTCCTGGGTATTATTGTCTAACTACACCCGTACCCTTGGATTGGTCTAGGTAAAACTCGCTACTTAGCCTATCGGCGATTCGCTTTGGCCAAGTTATCTCTGTTCCTGGAAGCGCAGCTTATTCCCGCCGCCGTCGGTTTTGATGGGGTGCCTTTGTCATCTACCGCCCTCCTAGTCAGGTCAGCAGCATGAGTCCCTGGGATTCCTTAGATTCGTGGTCAAACTACTCTAGTCGTCCCCCCGCTAACCTAGAGGACTTGCTCTACCAGCACTGGCAGTACTGGCGCAAACAGGAGGCTCCCCATGAGCTGATCGCGCGGTTTCGCAGCCTGTTTTTGGATGTGGCCAATTATCCTGACAGCTCGGTGGCCAGTGCTCTATTGAATCTGTCTGAGCAAGACACCGCTAACCGCGAGTTTAAGTATGTGCTCAATCGCTGCTGCTACACCCTGATCAACCTCTGGTATACCCAACCCCGTGACCACTGGGCGATTCCAGAATTGGTGCGGCTATTTGAGGATTTGCCCCCCGCCCATAGCACTAATCCAAAAGCCCACAAGGTCTACAGCTTAGTTAAGGAATTCTCTCAGACTGAGCAGTACGCATCGCTGGTGCGGCTTCAGCAGATCATGTCTCCTGCCCGCGAGGCCGATGTCTCTGCGACGGCGGTGGTAGAAGATCAGCCCCTGGCCCACCGCATTCGCCACTACCCTTTTCTCTACGACAACAGTCTGTTGACCAAAGACAGCGGCCAGGAGCAAAAGCAAAACATCACCGATCTGCGTCGCCGAGCGGAAACCGATCTGGGTATTCGTCTGGCTCGTTACCACGCCCAACGCCAGATTCCGGGCCGGGTTGGTCAGTTGGTCAACCCCACGCTGCTCGATGCCGACGGGCTGGAGCAGGCCCTGAGCTTTTACACCGGCAAGGTTGATGGCCGCACCCACCGTGACCAAGCCCGCTGGTTTGCCACGTATAGTAAAACGGTGCGATCGTTTCGCGACTTTAAAGATGAGTTTGTTGACTATCTAATTGGCCCGATCGCAGCGGCAGAGCCTAAATACAGCGGCAACCACTTCACCCGCAACCTGCGCCAGTACCTGCGCGAAACCCTGGCCGAGTTCGACAACCAGCCGTTGAACAGCTTTATCTTGGTGGAGACCTGTCGCCGTCTGCTCAACTTTTTGGTGGTTGACAGCCCCCATCGGCCAGTGTTTCGCAACTTTCGCCACTTGGTCAACGATGTGGGCCACGCCCTGACGATGGGGCTGCTGCTGCGGCTGGTGCTGTTTTGCTCGGCAGCTAAGCCTTGGCTAGAGCGCTGCTTTTCGGTGCTGTTTAATCTGCACGAGCGCCGCACCTGCAAACAGGTGCCCTGGTTGGTCACCAGTCTGGAGCATGCCAACGTGGCTTTAATCACCAACTTTGGTGACGTGGGCTACCAGTTTTAGCTCGGCTCTGGGAGCGGCTCTCGCGGCTGGCTTTCCCGCAGCTCCGGGTTGGCCGGGAGGGTTGCTCGGTCCAAGTCGTTGCCGTGTGGAATGGTGAGCAGAAACCCTGGCCTAGGTTAGTGGTCAACGGGGGCTTGGCTTGCGCCCTTTAGCTGGGGTAAGGGGAGCCAATGTAAGGAGGTTGAGTTTGGCAAAGGGCTGGGTTGGGGTTAAGGGAGTGGCGATCGCAGCCATAGCCGTAGGTCTAGTACTGCGATTCTCTAACCTAGAGCGCAAGGTCTACTGGCACGATGAGGTCTACACCAGCCTGCGGGTGGCGGGCTACAAGGGGCCAGCGGTGCAGGATGCGGTTTTAGATCGCCCCAGTCTAACAGCTGCCGATCTGCTCCAGTACCAGCAGATGCCCCCGGCCCCCTCCCTGGCCGACTGCTGGGATGCCCTTGCCAACCACCCGGAGCATCCGCCGCTGTATTACCTCGCAGCCCACGGCTGGGGAAGGCTGTTTGGAGCATCAATTGGGGGCTACCGGGCGATCGCGGCGATGTTTGGGGCGATCGCCCTGGCGGCCATGTTTTGGCTGGGTCGGCAGCTGTTTCCGCTCAACCCGCCTGTGGCCTGGCTGACGACGGCCCTGATGGCGGTGTCGCCCGTGCAGATGATCTATAGCCAGGAGGCCCGCGAGTACAGTCTATGGGCAGTGGGACTGCTGGTGGCCCACGGTGCCCTGGTGCGAGCGCTGCGGCTCAACCAGCCGCTGGCCTGGCTGGCCTACGGTCTGGCCCTGGGGCTGAGCTGGTATGGGTCGCTGATGACCGGGCTACTGGGGCTAAGCCACCTGGCCTTTATGGTGCTAACCCAGCGCCAGCGGCGGCCCTGGCTGGGGTTTGGGCTGGCCCAGGGTTTGGGCCTTGGGCTATTTACCCCCTGGATTTGGACGATCGTGCGGCGGTGGGAGCGGCTGAGAGAGGTCACCGCTTGGACAGATGACCCTCAGCCCCTAGATTATTTGAGAAAGCTGTGGGGGCTGCACTACAGCGCCACCATAGTCGATTTTAATCTGCCCCTCGACCATCTCTTTACGGTGGTTGGCCCGGCCTTGGTGCTAGGGCTAGTGGCCGTCAGCCTGGTTCACATTGGGCGTCACCATCCTCGCTCGACGGCGGTGTTTTTGGGCTGCGGGCTGCTGGTGCCGCCCCTGGTGCTGATTGTTGGCGACCTGGTGCGCAGCGGGCAGATTTCGACCAACACCCGCTATTTTTTGCCGTCGCTGCTGCTAGTGCCCCTGGCGATCGCCCCCCTGATCAACGCTGGTTTCACCGCCGCATCGCAACGATCTAGGGCAATGACAGCGGCGCTGCTGGCCCTGCTGCTGACGCTGGGCATCGCCTCTGGAGCCGCCAACACCCGCGCCTTCACCTGGTGGAACAAATCTCTGAGCTATTCGAATCTGGCGATCGCCACCTACCTCAACCAGCAGAACGCCTCGGTGGTGATCTTTGGCAAGAGCGGCATCGCCTTGGGAGAAGCCATTTCCCTCAGCCACTACCTCAACCCCGACACCGCTCTGTGGCTGCTGCCTGCGAGAACCTTGCCCCCTGTGGACACCCTGCAAGCCGTCGCCCAAGGCCAGCCCCGGCTATTTTTGTTTGAGCCACCATCGACCCTGCTCGACACGGTGCCGTCGGGATGGCAGACAGCTCCAGCTACTGATGCCACCGGGTTTGCTCCCAATGACCTGGTGCAGCTGATTCCGCCGCAGGGGGCGTGACGACTGCGGCGACGGTAATGCGGAGCGGATGAGTTCAAAATTCAAAATTGAGAATTCTCAATTTTGAACTTTTCATTTTGAATTCCGTCCAGCGGTATTAGCTCACCGCTGGAGCCTGCATCTGTAGACTACCAACGGTGGCATCCATCGTTACTGGCCCGCCAATGGGCAACGTCCATAGCGGCTCTACATGGCCAATCCACGCACCTGCGTAGGCGGGAATGCCCAGGGGTTTGATGTGGTCTTGCAGAATCTCCTCCAGGGTGAGTGAGCCGTAGCCCTCGCCGGGGCCGCAGGCGGTGCACTGGCCAAACACAAACCCCGCCAGCCCGTCGAGCACCCCCGCCAGCTTGAGCTGGGTCAGCATGCGATCGAGGCTGTAGGGCGCTTCGCCCACGTCTTCTAAAAACAAAATCGCCCCGGTGGTGTCGGGCATATAGGGCGACCCGACAATGCCAGAAATTACCGAGAGATTGCCCCCCAGCAGCGGCCCGGTGGCGCGACCCGGTGTAATGGTTTGAATGCGGCCCTGGTCGCGCATCAGGCGATCTTGGTCGGCCCCCAGCAGTGGGTTGATGTAGGTGAGCGTTTCGCCGTTGATTAGAATGCGGCGCAGTGGCTCCACTTGGTCGTCGCGCCAGGCGGTCAGGCCGTGGGGGCCGTGGAAGGTGACCAGCCCCGTCTGGGCGTGGAGACCCAGCAGCAGGGCAGAAATGTCGCTGAAGCCAATGACAACCTTGGGATTGGCGCGAATCAGATCGTAGTCGAGGTAGGGCAGAATGCGGGCGCTGCCCCAGTCGCCCCGAATGGGCAGCAGCGCCTTGACCGACGGGTCGGCAAACAGATCATTCACATCGGCGGCGCGCTCGGCGTCGGTGCCCGCCAGATAGCCGTAGCGCGCCAGGGCGTGGGGAGCCACGCGGGGGACAAAGCCCAGAGCCTTGACCGCATCGACGACTAGATCGAGGCGATCGCGCTCAAAGGTGGCCCCCGCCGGGCTAACGATGCCCACCACATCCCCCGCCCGCAGGCGCGGCGGCAGCAGAGTAGAAAGCTCCTGAGCCTGAAC
>QBLT01000063.1 GCA_003249105.1 Leptolyngbya sp.
CCCCCACCTCCCTATGCAGCCGCCCCGCTTTAGGTCATGCTAGATCCCGAAAACGCAGTGATTTGCAAGAGGAACTAGAGCCATGACCGAGATGGATCCCGTCAAATTGATGAAGCAGGAAGTAGGTCGCCAGGCGGCGGCGCGGGTGCAGTCAAACACCGTAGTGGGCTTGGGTACCGGATCGACCACCGCCTACGCCATTCAGTTCATTGGCGAGCGGCTGGCCAGCGGCGAAATCAGCAACATCAAGGGCGTGCCCACCTCCTTTCAGGCGTCGGTGCTGGCCAAGCAGTACGGCATTCCCCTCACCACGCTGGATGAAGGGGATGAGATTGCCCTGGCCATCGACGGGGCCGATGAAGTTGACCCCCAAATGAACCTGGTGAAGGGCGGCGGCGCGGCCCACACCCGCGAGAAGATTGTCGATTCCCTCGCCAAAGAATTTATCGTCGTTGTCGATAGCTCGAAACTGGTAGATAAGCTGGGTACGACCTTTGCCCTGCCCGTAGAAGTCATGCCGTTGGCCGTGACCCCCGTTACCAAGGCGCTGGAAGCCCTCGGCGGCAAGCCCGACCTGCGGATGGGCATTAAGAAAGACGGCCCGGTAATCACTGACCAGGGCAACATGATTTTGGACGTAAAATTTGATGCGATCGATGACCCCGCTGGGCTAGAGAAAACCATCAACAACATCCCCGGCGTGCTCGACAACGGGCTGTTTGTGGGCGTGGCCACCGAAGTGCTGGTGGGCGAAGTCAAAGACGGCCAGGCCAGCGTGCGCAAGCTGTAGATCTGCGAGCCTGGGGATCTCTGCCTCTGGGTTCAGACCAAAGTGATGTTGGGGATAGGGAGCGATCGCTCCCCATCCCCAACTATTATCGGTGGGTAATTGTTCGTAATTGCTCAACTCAGTAGCCAATCGGTCCGTGGTGAGGTGATAGCACGGGAAATGGCTTCAAAGGCAGAGATGCTCCGCCAGCGAGCCGTGTTAACTAGCGACCGACCCTGAGCGAACAACTTCGCACCCCAGTTGGGGCGAAGGCCATGGGTGACCTTGCGAAAGACCACGCTCCACCGCAACGCCTGTTCGCTGGAACTACAGGTCGGTGGTACCAGCTCATCCGCGATCAATAGCAGCAGATGTTCTCGACTCTTTTGGTAGCGTCTGAGCGATCGCTGCCCCTCGGGGACTTATGCTTTAACTTCAAGCACTCTGGCAGGCTGCCTCGGAATCGATAGCAGTACTGCCGCACCGTTGATTCAGCCGTCGTCGGTTACGGTGACCTCGCAATTTAAATCTACGGCCTCAACGGCCAGGGCACAGGCTGCTTCTAATTTCTGCTCATGCAGCAGCTCCAGAGCTTTTGTAATCACCTGCGATCGCGATTTCAAGGCACGATCAGACATGACTATGGCGATAGTCTTCCACAAGCGTGAGTAATAAGTGGGTGAGCCTAATTAAACGTAGCCCTGAATCGCTAGAAACCTTGCTGCGCCGTGGTCAGCATGCTGATTACTTAGGTCTACCTACTTAGTTGGGGAAGAGAGATAGCCCCCCAGCAACCGGCATGATCTTCACTCGATAGGCATCAGCCGGAAACCTGGTCATACTCGTAATGCCACTAGCTTAGCGCCATCGTTCACCCTTTAGACTATCTAGGCTGGATCATGCGTTGCTCCCTCTTGTTGCAGCCAGGCCCAAACCCGATCCACCACATCTTTGGCATCGGCATCAAACCACTGTGCCGTGGCGCGGTTGCGAAACCAGGTGCGCTGTCGTTTGGCAAACTGGCGGGTGTGCTGCACAATGTCGGACTGGGCTGTGGCCAGGGAGACATCCCCTTGCACATAGCGCAGCATTTCGGCATAGCCCAGGGTTTGCAGCAGGGGCAGCCCGGAGCCGTATTTTTCAGCTAGGCGAGTCACCTCATCCGCAAACCCGGCCTCAATCATCGCCTGAGTGCGCTGGGCAATGCGGTGCTCCAACGCTAAAGCATCACAGTCAATGGCCAGGTAACGCACCGGGTAGGCCGGGGGCGCTTCGCCCTGGAGAGCCGACATAGGCTGACCTGTAACATAGAACACCTCTAGGGCACGCACCGTCCGCACCGGATCGTTGGGGTGAATACGTTGCGCCGCCGTCGCATCAAGCTCTTTGAGCAGAGCGTAGCAGTGGGGCTGCCCTAGGATCTCTAGCTGCTGGCGCAGGACGGGCTGGGGAGCTACCGGCGGAATGCGTAGCCCTTTGACTACCGCATCTATATAGAGCCCGGTGCCACCTACCAGTATGGGTACGGCACTTGTTTGGTGAACTGTGTAAATTAACTCCTGGGCCTGGCGCTGGTACTGAGCCAGGGTGAGGGTTTCAGTCGGGTCGCAAATATCTATTAAATAGTGGGGAATTTGCTGTCGATCAAAGGCTGAAGGTTTTGCGGTGCCAATATCAAACTCTCGATATACTTGACGGGAGTCGGCACTAAGAATAACGGCCTGCTGGCTTTGTTCGAGGGCCAGCCGCTGGGCCAGGGCGATCGCCAGCGACGACTTGCCCGTGGCCGTAGCGCCGCCAATCACCCACAGAAACGGTACAATTGAACTATTGGACTTTGTTTCCTGGAGCGATGATTCTAGTCGGGAAATTTTTGCTGATTGCATCCCTGGTTCATTCTTGAGCTGACATTGCCTTAGAGCCCGCTGTGGCTGCTTTGTGCTATAATTTCTAGGTATTTTGACCCGGCGAGCATTCAGGTGGCTTAGAGCCCATTTTTGGAGCGTACAGTATGACAACCGACTACGGTGCCGATCAGATTCAGGTTCTAGAGGGGCTTGAGCCGGTTCGCAAACGCCCAGGCATGTACATCGGCAGCACTGGCCCCCGTGGACTCCACCACCTAGTGTACGAGGTTGTTGATAACTCCGTAGACGAAGCCCTGGCAGGCCACTGCGATCGCATCGATATTTCCCTCAATGCCGACGGCTCGGTTTCCGTCACCGACAACGGGCGCGGCATTCCCACCGACATTCATCCCCGCACCGGCAAGTCGGCCCTCGAAACGGTGATGACCGTGCTCCATGCCGGGGGCAAGTTTGGCGGCGGCGGCTACAAGGTGTCGGGCGGCCTCCACGGCGTCGGCATCTCGGTGGTCAATGCCCTGTCGGAGTGGGTCGAAGTCACCGTGTGGCGTGAGGGCAAGGAGCACAAGCTACGCTTCGAGCGCGGCGTCCCCATCGGCGAGCTGAAGGCGGAGAAAATTGCCGAAAAGCGCCAGGGCACCTCGGTCACGTTTTTGCCCGACACCGAAATTTTTCACAACGGCACCGAGTTTGACTACGACACCCTGTGCGGGCGGCTGCGCGAGCTGGCCTACCTCAACGCAGGCATTCAGGTAATCTTCACCGACTACCGCCTGGATGTGATCAAGTCAGATAAGCCCAAGGTATCGAGCTACCACTACGCGGGCGGCATCATTGAGTACGTCAAGTACATCAACAACGACAAGCAGCCCATCCACGACGAGATCATCCACATCTCCTCCGAGCGCGACGGGGTGCAGGTGGAGGCAGCCCTCCAGTGGTGTATCGATGCCTATTCCGATAACCTGCTGGGTTTTGCTAACAACATTCGCACCATCGACGGTGGCACCCACCTGGAGGGGCTGAAGGCAGTACTGACCCGCACCCTCAACAACTTCAGCCGCAAGCGCAACAAGCGCAAAGACGCCGACTCTAACCTGGCGGGAGAAAACATCCGCGAGGGGCTGACGGCGATCATTTCGGTAAAGGTGCCCGACCCCGAATTTGAGGGGCAAACCAAGACCAAGCTGGGCAACACCGAGGTGCGCGGCATTGTCGATTCTCTGGTGGGGGAAGCCCTAACCGAGTACCTCGACTTTCACCCCAACGTGGCCGACGCCATTTTAGAAAAGGCGATCCAGGCCTTTAACGCCGCCGAGGCGGCCCGCCGAGCGCGGGAACTGGTACGCCGCAAGTCGGTGCTAGAGTCGTCTACCCTGCCGGGCAAATTGGCCGACTGCAGCAGCCGTGACCCCAGCGAGTCAGAAATCTTTATTGTGGAAGGGGACTCGGCGGGCGGCAGTGCCAAGCAGGGGCGCGATCGCCGCTTCCAGGCCATTCTGCCGCTGCGGGGCAAAATTCTCAACATTGAGAAAACCGAAGACTCGAAGATCTACAAAAACACTGAAATTCAGGCGCTGATCACCGCCCTGGGCATGGGCATTCGCGGCGAGGAGTTTGACGCCTCGCAGCTGCGCTACCACCGCATTTGCCTGATGACCGACGCCGACGTAGACGGTGCCCACATTCGCACCCTGCTGCTGACCTTCTTTTACCGCTACCAGCGCGACCTGGTTGATAAGGGCTACATCTACATCGCCTGCCCGCCCCTCTACAAGGTGGAGCGGGGCCGCAACCACTGGTACTGCTACAACGAGCGCGAGCTCCAGCAGCTCATCACTAACGAGTTTCCGGCCAACGCCAACTATACGGTGCAGCGGTTTAAGGGTCTGGGTGAAATGATGCCCCAGCAGCTCTGGGAAACCACCATGGACCCCACCACCCGCACCATGAAGCGAGTGGAGATCGAAGACGCTGCCGAGGCCGATCGCATCTTTACGATTCTGATGGGCGATCGCGTCGCCCCCCGCCGCGAGTTCATCGAGACCTACGGCCCCCGCATGAAACTGGAAGACCTCGACATCTAATACCAAATCCTTCTTAGTTACCCCCGATTCAGAAGGGCGAACGCAGTTCGTCCCTACGGTTGGGCCTTTTGGGAATCGCATATCTCGATTCTAAACAGGCGGCTTGCGTAAGGGCATAGGCGCATACGGTATTTGCCAAGCCCAACCGGGGGCAGCCAAGGTGGATTCAGTATCAGGTAGAACGCTCCATAAAAAGCTCCAAAAAAAGGTGCGAGTTAACTATTTCAGTTAACTCGCACCTTTTTTTGAATTTCGGCAATTAGCCCTCAGCAGAACCAGCTAGCTTCACTTTCTTAGCCAAGCCAACCGTTTCGAGCAGGCGAATGGTCATCCAGGTCATGTCAACTTCCCACCATTTGAGGCCGTGACGGGCCGAATACTGGTAGGCGTGGTGGTTGTTGTGCCAGCCCTCACCGTAGGTGAGAACGGCAACCCACCAGCAGTTGGTCGATTTATCGTCGGTTTCGTGGCTGCGGTAGCCAAACTTGTGGGTGGCGCTGTTCACCAGCCAGGTGCAGTGGTAAACCGCCACCAGCCGCACAAAGATACCCCACAGCACAAAGGGCCAGCCGCCGAGGGCATAGAGCACTACGCCGAGGCCAACCTGGAGCAGCAGAAAATACTTTTCGCAGAATAGATAGAAGCGATCGTCTTTGATATCGCGGATGAAGCGATCAACCTCGTGGCGGGCGGGCACATCGCGCAGCATCCAGCCCATATGGCTCCACCAGAAGCCCTTGTTAGAATCGTGGTGGTCAAGACTTTGGTCAGAGTAAGCGTGGTGGTGGCGGTGCAGGCCAACCCACATAATCGGGCCATGCTGGCAGGCCAGGGTGCCGCAAAAGACAAAAAAGTACTCTAACCACTTGGGCACCGTAAAGCTGCGGTGAGACACCAGCCGGTGCCAACCCAGGGTAATGCCCAGGCAGCCGGTAAACCAGTGGAGCAGCAGCGCTACCCCAATTGCCGCCCAGGAAAAATTAGCAGGCAGAAACGCCAGGGCCGCCATGCTGTGGACAAAAATCATGAAGCCAAGGGTGACCCAATCGCGGGACAAACGCTCGGTAGTTACAGCAGTCATGCAAAAATCTCAGAATTTTGGACAAGCGCCCCAGCAGGAATCCTCAGTAAGAATTTTGCTCAGGCAGAGTAAATGTAGGGGACAATAGTTACCCCTGTTTCTTAACGAAAAAAATTAACCATTGCAACAATCAAACCTGATCATGCCCCCCGACTCGACCCTTCTTCCGATTTTTTATGGAATTGACGCCCAGGTCAAGCAAAATCTAGCGCGAGTATTAGGGGCATTTCGACAGCATCGGGTGGGAAGCCATCACTTTAATAGCGTGTCGGGCTACGGCCACGACGACCTGGGTCGGGATACCCTCGATCGCGTCTTTGCTGAGGTCATGCAGGCGGAGGCCGCCCTGGTGCGATCGCAGTTTGTCTCAGGCACCCATGCGATCGCCTGCGCCCTGTACGGCGTGCTGCGCCCTGGGGATGAAATGTTAGCCGTAGCAGGCACTCCCTACGACACCCTTGAAGAGGTAATTGGTTTACGGAGCAAAGGTCAGGGATCCTTAGCAGAGTTTGGGGTGTCCTATCGCGAGTTACCGTTGACCGCTGATCACACCCTCGACTGGGATGCCCTAGCGACAGCAGTGGGGCCAAAAACCCGACTGGTGCACATCCAGCGATCGTGCGGCTACAGCTGGCGGTCAACTCTTACCATAGCCGAAATCGAAAAAATCGTGACCGTGGTAAAAGACCAGAATCCCAACCTTGTCTGTTTTGTCGATAACTGCTACGGCGAATTTTTGGAAGACCGTGAGCCCACCGCCGTTGGAGCCGATCTGATCGCCGGGTCGCTAATCAAAAACCCTGGCGGCACCATCGCCCCCACTGGCGGATATGTAGCGGGCCGGGCCGACCTAGTAGAGGCTGCGGCCTGCCGCCTCACCGCCCCCGGCATTGGGGCCAGCGGGGGCTCTAGCCTCAACCTCAACCGCCTGCTCTATCAAGGGTTATTTTTAGCGCCCCAAATGGTAGGTGAAGCTATGAAAGGCAACTACCTGCTGGCGGCCACCTTCGATGCCCTAGGCTACCCGGTCAATCCGGCCCCCAGTGCTCCTCAGCGCGACGTTATTCAGGCGATTCGCCTGGGGTCACCTGAGAAACTAATTGCCTTTTGCAGGGCTGTACAACAGCATTCACCCATCGATGCCTACGTCGAACCCGTACCCGCTGCCATGCCCGGCTACGACAGCGAGCTGGTGATGGCGGGCGGCACCTTTATCGACGGCAGCACCTCAGAACTGTCGGCTGATGGCCCCCTGCGGGAACCCTACATTGTCTACTGCCAGGGCGGCACCCACTGGACCCATGTGGCCCTGGCCATAGAGGCGGCAGTAGAGGCGATCGGCCCACTGTAGAACAGGGGGTGCTTTGCCCAATCTCGGAATTCAGCGCACAGAAGTTTATGATCTGCCCTTAAAACGCCAGGGGCGATGGATTGCAGTCCACCGCCCCTGGCGTTTACAGAACACAAGTTGCAGAGGCAAGCTTAGCTGTGGCCGCCGCTGACTAGGGTGGTCAGAATAGGCAGGTTAGCCGCCAGCAGGTAGGCGAAGGTAGCCCCGCCAATGCCGCCGATTAAAAAGCTACCGGCAAACTCGCTCCAGCCTTCGTCGGTTTCGAGGCTAGCGGGAGGAGTAAAGGGAGTGGTGGTTTTGGTCACAGCGTCGTTAACGCCAGCACCCGAGTAGATCGACAGGCAGGCGGTCAAAATCACCACCAGGGCCGCGGCGCTCAGCAACCCAGCTAGGCCAGGAATGTCAGAATCGCGCAGGGGGCCGAGGAGGGCAAAGGGACCGTAGAGGAAATAGCCGTGGGCCATACCAATCTCCAAGCCGCGCCGCTGGGGGGAAAGCCCTTTGCGGTAGGCGGGTAGATTGCCAATAAAAGCCTTTGAAAAACCAGAGGAATTAATCGGCGTTTCTAGGTTGCCGATTTGTGGATCCCCAGCGGGCTGAATAAGGTCTGTCATGGGGGAGTTTCTCCAACTCAAACAAGATCACAGCAAATAGATAAAGACGGTTTCTAGATGCCGTTAAGTCTCCAAAAACCATCTCTTCATCGTGCTCGCAAGGCAGCCCTCGCGAGGTTTTTCCCTAGGGATGCAGCAGCAAATCGGGAAAGAAGCGATTGAATTCAATCAAAATACCGGCGGTAATCACCATCCACACGGTGGCCAACACCGGGGCAGATGACAGGTACCGAAGCAGGTTGTTGTCCATGTTTAATTCTCCTGGGTCGTTAGTCTGGGGATAAGCGAGAGATTTACCTAGCGAGGAGATACGGTGATCTCTTCGTTTTTAGCAAACATGGCCCCGCTAGCAATGTCTTTGAAGGCAGTTAGCGGCCAGGCAAACCCAGTCAACATGCACTTGATGGCCAGGGGCACATCGATGATGATTTCCTTATCTTCAGGATTCTTCTCACCGCGCACCGTGATCACGTAGGCGCGGCCTACCCAGCCAATCCACCCAGCGATGTAGAGAAACAACAGACTAGGAATGAGAAACTCACCGGCATGGGCCAGATCGCCGTCTACCACCAGGTGGGGTAGGCCATCGCTGCCGCACAGCAGGGTAGAGCTACCATAAAAGTCGAACCGAGCTTTAGCCGATTCGGTCTTGGCACCAGCGGCTCGCTTTAGAAATGCCTCGTTTTGACCGCAGGGGGTGAGACCGGCTACATTGTCGCCAGCCAGGCTAGCGGAAGCCGGGGGGGCAAACCCAAACCAGAGAAACACTACAAGCGCTACAGCAAAAAACCGTCGCATAAACTGTTCCTTTTAATTACCGAAGAAACTAGGGCGATTTGAACGCAAAGTTAAGTTTTTTGAACAAAAATTCACCCAACTTGGTCGCCATAATACCCCGCGGTCGAACCCCCGTAAAGCTAAGATCGGTGGGGTGTTTACATCTCTACAAATTACGGCGTGACCTGCTCTAGCTTGCTTTCGCGGCTTACTCTAATTCTTTTCCTACGACAACCCCCATGGCGACGATTTTAGCGATAGAAACCAGCTGTGATGAAACAGCGGCGGCGGTGGTGCGCGATCGCACCGCCCTCAGCACCGTTGTCGCCTCGCAGATTGCCATTCACCAGCCCTACGGTGGCATTGTGCCCGAGGTGGCCTCACGACACCACGTCGCCACCATGGGGGAGAGCATCGGTGCGGCCCTGGATCAGGCTGGGCTGGGCTGGGCCGACATTGATGGGGTTGCCGCCACCTGCGCGCCAGGTTTGGTGGGCGCTTTGCTGGTGGGGCTGACGGCGGGCAAAACCCTGGCCATGGTGCACCGCAAGCCCTTCTTGGGCATCCACCACCTGGAGGGGCACATCTACGCCAACTATCTGGCCAGCCCTGACCTGGAGCCCCCCTACCTCTGTCTGCTGGTGTCGGGTGGCCACACCAGCTTGATTTACGTCAAAGGCTGCGGCCAATACCAGACCCTGGGTCAAACCCGCGACGACGCCGCTGGGGAAGCCTTTGATAAGGTGGCACGCCTCATGGGGCTGGGCTATCCTGGCGGCCCTATCCTTGACCAGCTGGCCCAGAGCGGCAATCCCCAGGCGTTTCCGCTGCCCGAGGGCAATATTTCGCTGCCCGAGGGGGGCTTCCACCCCTACGACTCCAGCTTTAGCGGGCTGAAGACGGCGGTGCTGCGACTGGTGGAAAAACTCAGGGCAGATGGGGTCGATCCCCTGCCAGTGGCCGACTTGGCTGCTAGCTTTCAGGCCACGGTGGCCCGCAGTCTGACCCGCCGGGTGGTAGCCTGTGCCCAGACCTACGGCCTGACCACCGTGGCTGTAGGGGGCGGGGTCGCCGCCAACAGCGGTCTGCGCCAGCACCTTCAGCAGGCGGCGATCGACCATGGCCTGCGGGTGCTGTTTCCGCCCCTCAGTCTCTGCACCGACAATGCCGCCATGATTGGCTGCGCTGCCGCCGACCACCTCAACAACGGGCATTGCTCAGGCCTGGCCCTGGGAGCCCAGTCGCGCCTCGACCTGATGCGGGTGATGGAGCTTTACGCGCCTGTGGCCGTGGCTTGACGCTACACTGGGGGTCAGCAGCTGTTAGAAGGGCGATCGCCCTTTCGCTGCTCATGGGTTGTGTTGGTTAAGCACCATGATTTCACTACACCGCGATCGTTCTCGGCCTCTGCCCCTGCTCAACCTCGCCGGTCTGGGAGGGTTAGCGTTGGGTGCCCTGCTGCTGGTTGGCTGTGGGCCTGAGCCCACCCAAACGGTTACCGACGCGACCAGTTACGAGGCCCAGCTAGCCCAGCACCTAGCTGATACCGGCAGCGTGATGTACGGGGCTTACTGGTGCCCCCACTGCGCTGACCAAAAGGCCATGTTTGGCGATGCCGTAGAGCAGGTGCCCTACGTGGAGTGCGCCGCCGATGGCGACAACCCGCAGCCAGAGCTGTGTGAGCAAAAGGGCATTCAGGGCTATCCCACCTGGGAAGTCAATGGTCAGCTCCATCCCGGGGTTAAGTCTTTAGACGACTTGGCCACCCTGACAGGGTTTTCACCGCCCCAGTAGGGCGACGTTGAGCCTGCCACCCCTGTCCGTGTGTTATTCATTACGCAGATTCCTTGCATAACCCCAGCTCCACCCCCCATTCTCACCTGCACGAGGTCGAGCCCGCTGGCGACCCCAGGGTCCATCCCCACGTCCATGACCCGGAGTCGCTGCGGCGGATTGTCAATCGGCTGGCCCGCATTGAGGGTCACATTCGCGGCATCAAAACTATGGTGCAGGAGAGCCGTCCCTGCCCGGATGTGCTGGTGCAGGTGGCGGCGGTGCGCGGGGCGCTCGATCGCGTCGCCCGCATCATTCTCGATGAGCACCTGACGGAGTGCATTGGCCGCGCTGCCGAAGACGGCAACATTGAAGAAGAAATTGCTGAGCTGAAGGCCGCGCTCGATCGGTTTTTACCTTAGCTTCAGGGTTTAAGGTACCGGGTTTAAGGTTTAGGCTCAGAGTCGCAAGCAGCCAGCCCTTTTACCCTAAGCCTACCCCCTCTTCCCCTAGGCCGGAATAAATCGACCGTGCTCGCGCAGCAGGCGGCGCTCGAACTGGCGTACCCAGTGGCTGAAGCGATCGCTCTCCTGGGCCGTATCAAAGACCAGGGGTTTACGGGTCAGCAGGGCCACGTACTCCTCTTTAGTGCGCACCACAATAGCGGTTTGCTGGTCTAGCTCAATGCAGATGTGGGAGAACCCCTCTAGCTTCAGCGACGACATCAGCAGCGATTTGAGCCCTAGGGCCTGAAAGACCAGCTGCACCCAGCTAGTACTTTCGTTGTCGGCGGTGATGAAATACTCGCGGGGTAGACCACTGAAGTCAAAAATGGCAACCCCGATAATGTTCTCCAGCATTGCGTCTTGGGCGGAGAGGGGGGGCGCGGGCTGCGCCGATACAGATGCCTTAGCCGTAGTCATAGACCCATCACGTGGTGGCACAGGATACTGAAGGAAACAGCCATCGACACGGGTTGTATCGCTGGCTACCTGGAAGAACTCCCTGGGTTTAGCATACCCGGCCAGCCACCACAAATCATGGTTTGGTTGACCAGTGCTCAGAGTGGTCTAGCAGCGGTTGCCAAGCTTTTTTGCCGCAGAAAGTAGGTGCGCATGTGCCCCTTACCCTTAACCCAGACCTCGCCCCTCAGGTCAAAGTCGTAGGTATCTTTAAGGCAGTTATAGGTAGTTTCAGTCACCTGAATCTGCTCGGCCACCCCAAACGACTCCATGCGGCTGGCGGTATTGACGGTGTCGCCCCAGAGGTCGTAGATAAACTTTTTGGTGCCAATCACCCCCGCCACCACCGGGCCAGTGTTAATGCCAATGCGCAGGCGAAAGGCTTGGCCGGTGCGATCGCTAAATTCCTGGGCCATGGCCTGCATGTCCAAAGCCATCTCTGCCACCGCCTGGGCATGGTCGTGCCGCTCGTAGGGAATGCCCCCCACAGCCATATAGGCATCGCCGATGGTCTTGATTTTTTCCAGCTGGTGCCGCTCCGCCAGGTGGTCAAACTGAGAAAAAACATCGTTCAATAGCGCCACCAGGTCTTGGGGGCTGAGGGCTTCAGAGAGCTGGGTAAACTCAACGATGTCAGCAAACAGCACCGTCACCTCCGCAAAGTGGTCGGCGATGGTGTTGCGCCCCTGCTTGAGCCGGGTGGCAATGGGCAGGGGCAAAATGTTCAGCAACAGCTGCTCTGATTTTTCCTTTTCCTCCTGGAGAGCCTGGCGGGCCTGCTCGCGCTCGGCCACTACGCTGGCCAAGATCAGACTGGTAAAGGCCAGCACGCAGATATAGGCCTGCAGTGGCTGCACCGCCTGCAGCGGGTCGTCGAAAAACGCCAAAAACGGCCCCTGCCCTTGGGTAATGCCCCAGGTGGCAACCACGGTAACGATGGCTGTGCCCAGCGCCGCCCCAAAGGGTCCCAGCCGCAGCGCCGCCCACATCACAATTGGAAACGGCATGTATTCCAGCGGGTAGGGGGCATGAACCATGCGATCGGGATTGCAGAACAAGTACCAGCTCAGGGTCGTCAGTATCGCCAACCACAGCCCAATT
This sequence comes from Leptolyngbya sp., assembly GCA_003249105.1. Classification (GTDB taxonomy): domain Bacteria; phylum Cyanobacteriota; class Cyanobacteriia; order Phormidesmidales; family Phormidesmidaceae; genus Nodosilinea. The sequence goes on from QBLT01000063.1 coordinate 12,381, forward strand.
AGCGGCGGCGCGCAGAAATTGCGAAACTGCCGCCGGCCCTGCCGCCAGGTAATCATTAACGCCGTGATCACCACGACGCCGGTCACGTTGCCAATCCACCAGCTAAACCAGGCGCTGCCGAAACTAACCCAGTCGAGCTGGGTCAGCAGGCAGAAATAGGTGACGCCCATCGTGGCACTCACGGTAGCAGGGGCCACGGCCCCCAGACCAATAAACGCCCCCACGTCTTTAATGCAAGCTAGGGAATTGCTAAACCCTACCCGTTGCAGTAGCCACAGCCCCAGCAGCGGCTGAAGGGTGTTGTTGACAGCGGCAACCACATCCCAGTGCCAGGTTTGGTCGGGGGAGATGATGGTGTTGATCAAAGAACCTAGGGTTATGCCCGGAGCGAGGCTGGCTCCAGCAAGTAACACAATGCCTTGGCTATAGCCTGCCGGAGGCCAGATGGGCAGCACAGCCACCCAATTGCCTGCCACTTGAAAACTGAGTTTGGCCACAATTAAGTAGCCTATCGCCACCGCTAAAATGCCCGGCCATTGCCGCCTCAAACGACTGATCACGACAACTGAGCCATGGATAACCTTAGATTAGAAGATGCAACCAACCGCCCAGCAAACTTGAGCTGCCCAATTCCAATTCCCCTCCGAGTCGGTTTCGCCGCAGTGACGGTGACTCTGATTAAATCAGCGGTAGCCCGAAAGTTGTCTCCTCTACATTAAGTCTTAGGGTTGCTCAACCCGCTGAGCCGGACGGTATGGCCTCGGCCGGTATCCCCCTGTGGTTCAATCTTCACGACAAGGGGGATAAATTCCATTCTGTTTTGGCCCTAAAAGCTCTAAAAATAGAGAGCAGAGATACACTTAGACCGATCGAACAACGGTTTTTGCCCCAGGCTAAAACGCTGGTGCAGAGGGGGGTAGGCAATAGAAGATAGGCGTAGGCGCAGTATCTGTCTTCTGAGGGCTGGGGTTCTTTGCGATTGGGCTCTGAATTGTGTTTAGACCTTGCGGAAGATGGCTATCTGTTTTGTTGGGCAAGTATTTCCAAAAACATTACGGAAACCAGGGGTGCTGTTCAAAGGGTTGCTAAAAATCGTATGGTTTTTAAGGGACGTCGCCCCTCTACAGCGGCTTTCGTCTAACGTTATTTGTGTTCGCAAGAGACTTAACATTGTCTATGGCTTCCCCCACCATCGAATCGATCCTCCGCGAAAATCGCATGTTCTCGCCCGCTGATGGGTTTGTTCAAAACGCATCTATTAAGAGCCTTGAAGAGTATCGTGCCCTGGCTGAACGGGCGGCGGCAGACCCGGCTCAGTTCTGGGCAGAACTCGCCAGCCAAGAGCTGCACTGGTTTAAATCCTGGGATACGGTGCTTGACTGGCAGCCGCCCTTTGCCAAGTGGTTTGTGGGGGGCAAGATCAACATTTCCTACAACTGTTTAGACCGCCACCTCACCACCTGGCGACGCAATAAAGCCGCCCTAATTTGGGAAGGGGAGCCGGGCGACAGCCGCACCCTGACCTACGCCCAGCTGCACCGGGAGGTGTGCCAGGTGGCCAACGTGCTCAAGGGGTTGGGGGTAAAGAAGGGCGATCGCGTCGGCATTTACATGCCCATGGTGCCCGAGGCGGCGATCGCCATGCTGGCCTGCGCTCGCATTGGTGCGCCCCACACCGTTATCTTTGGCGGCTTTAGCGCCGAGGCGCTGAAAGATCGCCTCAACGATGCTGAGGCCAAGGTGGTGATCACCGCCGACGGGGGCTTTCGCAAAGACAAAATTGTGCCCCTCAAAGCAGCGGTAGACCAAGCCCTGGCCGACGGCGGTGTGCCCAGCGTATCGAGCGTGCTGGTGGTGCAGCGCACCAAAGAAGACATGCCTATGGTCGAAGGCCGCGATCACTGGTGGCACGAGCTTCAGGTCTCCGCCTCGGCCCACTGCCCCGCTGAGGAAATGGACGCCGAAGATCTGCTATTCATTCTCTACACCAGCGGCACCACGGGCAAGCCCAAGGGGGTGGTGCACACCACGGGCGGCTACAACCTCTACACCCACACCACGTTTAAATGGACCTTTGACATCAAAGACACCGACGTCTACTGGTGCACCGCCGATGTCGGCTGGATTACTGGCCACAGCTACATTGTCTACGGCCCGCTGTCGAACGGGGCGACTACGGTGATGTACGAAGGGGTGCCCCGACCCTCGAACCCCGGCTGCTTTTGGGATGTAATTGAAAAGTACGGCGTCACCATTTTCTATACCGCCCCCACCGCCATTCGCGCCTTTATTAAAATGGGCGATGAACTGCCCAGGGCGCGGGATCTGTCGTCGCTGCGGTTGCTGGGCACCGTGGGTGAACCCATCAACCCCGAAGCCTGGATGTGGTACCACCAGGTGATTGGCGGTGAGCGCTGCCCGATCGTTGATACCTGGTGGCAGACGGAGACCGGCGGCTTTATGATTACACCGCTGCCGGGGGCCATCCCCACCAAGCCTGGTTCTGCTACTCTTCCCTTCCCCGGTATTGTGGCTGACGTAGTGGATCTTGATGGCCACCCGGTGGCTCCCGGCGAGGGTGGCTACCTGGTGATCAAACACCCCTGGCCCAGCATGATGCGCACGGTTTACGGCGATGACGATCGCTACCGCCGCACCTACTGGGAGCACATTGCTCCGATCGATGGCCAATATTTGTACTTTGCGGGCGACGGTGCTCGCAAGGATGCTGACGGCTATTTTTGGGTAATGGGCCGGGTCGATGACGTGATCAACGTGTCGGGGCATCGCCTGGGCACCATGGAGGTCGAGTCGGCGCTGGTTTCCCATCCGGCGGTGGCTGAGGCGGCCGTGGTGGGCCGCAAAGATGACCTCAAGGGCGAAGATATCTTTGCCTTTGTCATTTTAGAGGGCCAGTACAGCGCCAGCGACGAGCTCAAGCAGGAGCTAAAGCAGCACGTGGTGAATGAAATCGGCGCGATCGCCCGGCCCGGCGAAATCAAATTTGCCGACGCGCTACCCAAGACGCGATCGGGCAAAATTATCCGCCGCTTTTTGCGCAATTTGGCCAGTGGCGAGGCGATCGCGGGCGACGCCTCTACGATGGAAGATCAAAGCGTGCTCGATCAGCTTCGCCAGGGCTAACGCTCAGCCCTAGCCCCTTAGTTAGACCCAGCATTTCTTGATCAAAGGCGCACCAGAGGCATGCCTTCTGCAACTATGGTGCGCCTTGTTCACGTCAGTGTGCTTACCCATTGACTGGTGGATGACCTCCTGCCCAGCTCAGGCACCTCCCTGGGTTAAATCTAGCCCGCCGCTTGTTTCACTTGAAGAATGCTTTATTGGAATACTATGACCTCTACCTAAAGATAGATTTATGACGACCTAGGCTAAATTTTGGGCTGATTTTGGCAAAGGTTTTGTTCTTCAAATAGGTTTGACGGGCGATAAGTAACAAGGCTCAATCATCTATAAGATGGCTCGGCTTCTTCACAATCGCCAAAATCCCTAATTGGCAAGGGTTGCAGATGTTTAACCTGTTTGATATTTAATTCGTCCCACCTACTTAAAGACGAGCGGGGGCGATCGCAGCGTCGTGATTTTACGGTCATCACCCGGTAGCAAACCGCTTATGACTCAAATTAGAAAGTCCAATCAGGCTTTTTTGCTCGCTCAAAATGTAGCTTTAGCCCTTGCAGTAAAAGCTGCCGTAGGGGAAAGTTGTTGAGCCGATAACCTTTCCTGCTGGCAGCTCTTGCCCCGCGCCCATCTCCTGCCCCTGTGGGCGACGACAGGATAAATCCCTCGGAGTTAAGGAATTTACGGGGCTAAATGGTGCTCGCAAAAATCGGGGTCCGATCGGCTAGGCAAGGTTTTCGCAGTTGATTAAAGGGTTTTAACCCTGGCTAGCAAAAGGTAAGCTTGCTAAATTCCTCGCTTATGGGGAGTAAGGGGAATCGGCAGGTGACGAACGTCACGTCAATCCCTTGCCCAATAGCCTCTCAAAATTCTGATTCTATGCAAGAGGTGCCCCTCTCTAGCACCACTCCCGCTTTTTTCAGTCAAAAAAGCGGAGGTCTGAAAGTCTTTGCCTAGGCATTCAGCGCACCCGATTTCGGTAAAGAGGGAAGAAGGAGGCTGTCAGGAGAATTAGGGAAGGGCACTAATCTGTCAGTCAAAATCGACCTAGATCGTCAAAGTAATCGTCCACCAAACCGAAATATTCTGACTACTGGGCTAGGGCAGCGTTTTGGAGCCTGGCTTTTTTGCAGTTGCCCTGCTCCTATGCTATATAACGAGCGGGCAAATAAAATCAGTAAAAGCCCATATAAATCATTTCCTTTTTAGGTGACAGCCTTTAACAGCTTGACTATAATTAGTTGTGCGAATGGGCAGATTTATTTGCTATTATTCTTTTGCTATTCCGCAATGGTCGCCGCCCTTATTCTCGGGATCGACCCGCTGTTTTTTTAGCACTCGGCTTTACGTCTTATACAAGGATTTTCCCTGACAATGGCAGAAAAACCCACTCCCCTGACCGGCAAAGCATTGCTCCAAAAGGTTAAAGACCTATCTAACCTAACCAAGCGCGAAACCGCTAAAGAATGCGGCTACTACACCCTGACCAAAGACAACCAGGTACGGGTCAATCTGTCTGGCTTTTATGATGCGCTGCTAGAGGCTAAAGGCATCAACCTCGACCCTGAAAGCAGCAAAGATGGCCGTGGCCGTGAACCCACCTATCGCGTCAGTGTCCATAAGAATGGTCAGATCGTTATTGGCGCTACCTACACCCAAGAAATGGGCTTGAAGTCTGGCGATGAGTTTGAAATTAAGCTGGGCTACAAGCATATTCATCTGAAGCAACTCGACGTTGACTCTGACGAAGAATAGTACTGGCTTACTATGGCAACTCTGTCGGCTAATATGGCAGCGATCGCGCATCTAATTGTTTTTTTTTAAGCTGGTTAGCGTTAGGTATTCCAGTTTGCCTATTGGTTGCGCGTATCGCTCGCGTGCCGCTCGTCTACCCCGTTGCCCCGCAGCATAAGCTGCCCCTGCTGCTGCCTCTGTATTTGCTGGCTCCTGCTGCGGTAGAGGTGCATCGTCGCCTTACCGCTAGCACCTGGTCAGCCTACGGCATCGCTTGGGATTGGCCCTTTGCTAGGGCCGCGGCTGCCGGGTTTGGGGTGGCCGCCGGAGGGGTAGCCCTGCTGGTGGCGTTGCAGGTAGGGCTGGGTTGGCGGCGGTGGCAGCCGACTGGTCAAGTCCTTACCCCAAAAGGAGCAGGGTTTTCCCCTACGGGCCAAGCTAAGGGCAGCATCGACGATCAACTAATATCTGCTCCTTCGCCAGGGGTAGTGCTGCTTGCGGTACTGCCCCTGGCACTGTTTGTGGGCTGGATTGAAGAGCTGGTATTTCGCGGCGTGCTGGTGAACGGGCTGGTGCAGGCGCTGCCGGTGGGGCTGACGGCGATTCGCGAAGCGATTCCCGTCGGGATCGCTGTCTGCCTGATTTTTGCTGTTTCTCACCTGCTGTGGGATGGCCCCGCCGGAGCGCCCCAGCTGCCGGGGCTGGCAATTATGGGAGCGGTGCTGCTGCTGGCCCGCTGGGCGGCAGACGGCAGTCTGGGTCTGGCCTGGGGGCTCCATGCCGGATGGGTGTTTGCGATCGCTGCGATCGACGCCCTGGCCCTGCTCAAGCCCGGCAAGGATGGCCCGGTCTGGCTGGTGGGGTTGCCCGATCAACCGTTGACGGGGGTGCTGCCCCTGGGGCTGCTGGTGCTGACGGGGCTAGGGGTTTGGGCTTTGGGATAGGTGCCTGACGGGTTCATCACCTAAAGCCTTAAGGACGATTTAGGGTGATGACAGTGATGGGGGTGAGAGGTTGCCAGCGAGTCAGCGGCCCAACTTGAACCCCCTGCTGCACCTGAATTTGGCGCAGATCTATCTGCCAAGAGAATTGGCCCTCTTCGGTTCCCCTAGCCCAGGCCAGCACCGTGCTGGTGTGCTCTAACGTCGCTAGGGCAAGGACGATGCGGCCCTGGGGTCGGAGGCGCTGAGCACACTGTTCGAGAATTTTAGCCAGGTGGCCGCCGCTACCGCCAATAAAGATGCGATCGGGGTCGGGCAAGGCAGCTAAGGCCTCGGGGGCCGCCCTATAGATGGGGTGCAGGTTGGCGTTGCCCAGGCGGCGCTGGTTTTGCTGAATTAAGCCGTGGCCAGCGGCGGTTTTTTCAATGGCGTAAACCTGGGCGGTGGGGCAGAGGCGGTTGATTTCAACGCTGACCGAGCCGGTGCCGGCCCCCACATCCCAAACGGTCTGCCCTGGCCTAGGGTCTAGGTCGGCCAAGATTTGAATGCGAACATCGCGCTTGGTAATCAGGCCGGGGCGATCGCTAAAGGTGGCAAAGGCGCGATCGGGCAGGCCAATCAGCGGCAGGTTTGCCGGGTCGAGCCCGGTTTCGCGCTGCCGCTCAAGCACCACCACATTGAGCGCCGCAAAAGTTTTGCCTGCCGTAGTTTCAGGCGTCAAGCGGTGAATGGTTTCGGTGTCATCCCCCAGATTTTCACAGACGGTTAGGCGATAGCTATAGGGCAACCCCAGCGTAAGAATGAGCTGACCTAAAACCGCCGGATTGTGGGTCGAGTCGGTGAGCACCGCAATCAGCCCGTCTCCGCGCCGCAGAGCGGCGGTGAGTTCTTCGGTAGATCGACCGTGGGCGCTGATCAGCGTGGCCCCCTGCCAGGGAAGTTTGAGCCGACTAAAGGCCAGCTGCACCGCACTCAGGTGAGGGTAAAAGGTCAGGCTCTCAGCGGGCAGGTGGTCGAGCAGCAAGCGTCCCAGGCCAAAAAAGAGCGGGTCGCCCGAGGTCAAAACGACAGCAATATCGGGTTTAGCGGCAGCCAGCCAGCGACGGAGGCGATCGAGGGTTGCCTTGAGATCGCCTAAAACCCAGGTTTCAGCCACCGCGTCGGGAAAGTAGCTGAGGTGGCGGGGACTGCCCACCAGCACCGCCGCTTGGTCAATTAGTTGCAGCAGCCTCGGCGACAGCCCCTCTCGCCCATCTAACCCGATTCCCACCACTTGAATTGGGGTCATGGCTGCTGCTCCCAGGCCAGCACCAGCAGGGCGTTGAGAATGGCCGCTGCGACAGGCGACCCGCCCTTGCGTCCCTCCACCCGAATTTGGGGCACCGGAGTCTGGGCCAAACGCTGCTTCGAGTCCTCCACCGCCACGAAGCCGACCGGCGCACCGATCACGAGGGCAGGATGGGCCTGGGCTGAGGCGATGCGATCGCACAGCGCCATCAGCGCCGTCGGCGCATTGCCAATGGCCACCAGCGCGTTGGGATACTTTTCCAAACACCGCAGCAGCCCGGTCTCGGTGCGGGTGCGGCCCTCCTCCGGCGGTTCCCCCACCGTCACCGCTGTCAAGAGCGGGTTTTGGAACGTGCGCTCTACCATGCCTGCCACCCCCTGGCGCACCATCGTCACGTCAACAATAATTGGGCCACCTTGAGAAAGGTGGTGGATCGCGGCGGCGATCGCCCCCTCACTAAACCTCACCAGCTGCTTAAACTCAAAATCAGCAGTACTGTGAATGACGCGCCGCACCACCGCATACTCCGCCGGAGTAAAACCATGCTCGCCCACTTCCCGGTCAATCAGCGCAAAACTTTCTTCTAAAATAGGGCTCTGCCACAACTGCGCCATAAAATCCCTAGATAACCCCTAGCCCTAACCAACCAACCCAACCCAAACCGCCCTATCATCCCACACCCCTACTCCCCCACTCCCTTACTCC
>QBLT01000064.1 GCA_003249105.1 Leptolyngbya sp.
CTTTGATGACCGCTCCATCTTTACGGCGGCAGGACTCTGGAACTTTTATCTGATGACGGCTTAAGAGAGGGAGCAGGGAGGACGCCTTTGAAAAATCTGGCTAAGTACTATTTCACAACAAGTCTAATGGCAAGGTTAAAATCCGATCCCGCATCCCTAGCGTTCGATAGTACGCCTGTTGGCTATAGACGATAGGACTTAACAGCTCAGTCAAATGCTGGGTGATAGCGGCATTTGCCGGGGCCGGGACATGCCGTCTTCGAATATGGTCGGGGTTGCGCTCATAGCGATGGGACATGGTCAGCCACGAAGACTAAAATTCTACGCCTCCTGTCCTACCGTGTTTTCGGCCCCTTGACTATTCAGCCACAGCTTTAACCTGACACGCATCGGCTTAGGTATAAGCTGCTTGGGCAGCTGCTATTGCTTAAAGGCATTACTCTACTGCGACCGCGGGCAGCTCTAGGCAGTAGCCTGCCCCATAGACAGTCTTAATAAACTTAGGATGCCGAGGATCAGGCTCTAGCTTGGTGCGCAGGTGCCGCACGTGCACGCGAATGGTTTCGATGTCGTCATTGGGTTCGTAGCCCCAAACCTCTTGCAGAATTTGGCTAGGAGATACGGTCTGGCCATGGCGTTGGAGCAGGCAGTGCAGCAGCTCAAACTCTAGGTGGGTTAGCTTGACGGTGCCATCGAACCAAATCGCCTCGTAGCGCTCAGGAATCAGGGTCAGGGGGCCGTAGTTGAGAATTTCGCTGTGCTTAGCCGCCTGGGGAATGCGATCGGTGCGGCGCAGCAGGGCGCGCACCCGAGCCAGCATTTCGTCTAGCTCAAAGGGTTTGGTGAGATAGTCGTCGGCTCCGGCATTAAAACCATCGACCTTATCTTGGGTCTGCGACAGGGCCGTGAGCATGAGCACCGGAATATCGGCGGTGCGGCGATCGCGGCGGAGACGCTGACACACGGTTAGCCCATCTACTTTAGGCAGCATCAGGTCGAGCATGATCAAATCTGGCAGCAGCTGCACAGCCAGAGCCTGGCCCTTGATCCCATCTCCGGCCTGGTTGACGTCGTAGCCTGCCATTTCCAAATTAACGGAAACCAGCTCCGCGATCGCAGGATCATCATCAATGACAAGAATACGAGGCATTACCAACTAAACTCAACAACCCGAAACACACCGACCCAGCTAGAGGCAAGCCACAAGCTTTGAGTAGCCTAGCATCACAACGTAAAGAGCCATGTCGGAATAATACATTTCCTCGCTAAATTATAAGCAGAACCCCTAATTTTCCCTAAGTAAATTGGGTTGCCGCCTGCTGAGCTTAAGATTCTCTTTAGGTTTGCAGGATTGTCAGCCGCCGTATTGCGTATCCCATGGATGTACCAATCCCGGAAAACTTCTGACTATACAGGGCACTATTCTAAAAAACTCCCCAGGTAGGATTCGAACCTACGACCAATCGGTTAACAGCCGACCGCTCTACCACTGAGCTACTGAGGATTGATTGCGTAGCCGCGAAGCTTATATTAACGATAAGTGTGCAACCTTGACAACCCTCCAATGAAAATTTCTGCCATGGCTTAACTCCCGACTGCCTGGCGGACAATTTAAAAGGATGGCTTCGCGCCGTAGCGCTGTGTCTGATTTTTGGTGCTGCCGTTGCGGTTCACTCGTGATATAGTCAAGGACTGTGTCGAAATTGTGGTAACCATGCCCAAGCTTAAGTCTCGCAAAGCTGCCGCTAAGCGCTTTCGTCGCAGTGGCAGCGGCAAAATCATGCGTCGCAAGGCGTTTAAGAATCACATGTTGCAGCACAAAAATGCTGAACGTCGCTCTCGGCTGTCTAAGATTGCCTTAGTGTCGGAAGAAGACGCTCCCAACGTGGAGCTGATGCTGCCTTACCTCTAGGTAGGAGCTGCCAGTCTGCTAGTAGTCATTAAACTTTAATAGTTCCAAGGGTTAAACAGTCATGGCACGTGTCAAGCGCGGCAACGTAGCACGCAAGCGCCGCAACAAAATTCTCAAGCTAGCCAAAGGGTTTAGGGGGTCGCACTCTAAGCTATTTCGCACAGCCAACCAGCAGGTGATGAAGGCGCTGCGGTACGCCTACCGCGATCGCCGCAACCGGAAGCGCGATTTCCGTCGCCTGTGGATTACCCGCATCAATGCGGCTTCCCGCATGCACGGGTTGAGCTATAGCCAGCTCATTGGCCAGCTCAAGAAAGCCAACATCGACATCAACCGCAAGATGCTGGCCCAGATGGCCGTGCTCGACCCCGATGGGTTTGCGAAAGTGGTTGAAGTTGCCAACCAATCCTAGGGATTGGCCCAGACAGTAGGGGCAGTCGTAGGTTAGACACGGCCGCACCATGGCATGGAACTGGCTTGGGTTTGGTTTAGCACTGGGGGCACAGCTGGCTGTGCTCCCAGTTTTTGCTGCGGATCTCGACACAATTCGCGCCCGTGGGCACCTAGTAGTGGCGGTGCGGGAGGGCTGGCGGCCCTTGAGCTTTCGCGATCGCGAGGGTGACCTGGTCGGCCTAGAAATTGACTTAGCCCACGGGCTGGCGGCGGCAATTTTTGCGGATCCGGCGGCGGTTGAATTTGTGGTGGTGCCCAACGGCGATCGCATGGCGGCGGTGCTAGAGGATCGAGTTGATGTGGCGATCGCAGGCCTGACGCTGACTTCAGGCCGCCAGCGGCTGGTGAGCTTTAGCCCGCCCTACTACCTCGATGGAGCTGCCGTGCTGGTGCGCGATCCCCAGGTGCAGAACCTAGCCGACCTTCAACGCCAGCGGCTGGGGGTGCTTCAGGGTGCAAGTACCGTGGCGGTGGTGCGCCATTTGCTGCCGTTGGCTATTCTTACCCCCCTAACCAGCTATCAAGAGGCCTTTGATCGCCTCACTACGGGCCAAATTGAGGGCTTTGCTGGCGATGTCACAGTATTGACCGGGTGGCAGCAGGCCCACAGTGGCTATTACCTAGTGCCCAGCCTGCTCTCGGCGGAACCCCTGGCGATCGCCCTGCCCAAGGGCACGCAGTACACCGAGTTGGGCAGCCTGGTCAACCAGACCGTTATCGATTGGCATCAAAGCGGCTGGCTAGAAGATCGGACTACATTCTGGGGGTTGCCCTAGCCGTGGCAATATAGGGTAGTTCTCAAGTGCAGATCAAGACCGCATGGAAAACAGCAACCTGCTCCTTATTTATCTGGGTATTCTGCTGGCGTTGCTGAGCGTTGCCGCCTTTTTTGTGGTGCGTCAGGTGATCAAGACCCGCCGCATCGAGAGCACTCTGGGGCGGCTTCAGTCACGGCTCACTAAAGAAAAAGGCACCGCCCAGGAATATTACGAGCTGGGCAGTCTACTGCTCGACAAAAAGCTCTACACTCAGGCTGCCCTTTACCTACAGCAGGCCATCAAGCAACTGGGCGACGACGAAGCCGAAAACGCCGCCGTGGTCTACAACGCCCTGGGCTACTCCTACTTTGCCCAAGACCAGTACGACCTGGCCATTCGCAACTACAAAGAAGCGCTGAAAATTTCGCCCGAGTACGTCACCGCGCTCAACAACCTAGGCCACAGCTACGAGCGCAAGCAGCTCACCACCCAGGCCCTAGAGATGTACGAAACCGCCCTGGCTTTAGAACCCAAAAATTCCACGGCCCGCCGCCGCTTCGACTCGCTTAAAAAGCGTGTCGCTCCTGCCGAAAAGTCCTAGCTGTTAGGTTTAGATCTCCCCAGGCTAGGCCATTTTCTAAATAGGTATTACGAAAATACGATTTGTAGGGTATATAGAAAGGATAGGAATCCTGCTAGGGCAGGATATTGCACCGACAATCTACCTCTTTCTGCTCTTCATTGTTTTTCAGGGAGTGGTTTATGCGCCTCGATACTGGTACCCCGATCACGCGGTTTTTCTCCTCGTTGGTGACGATCTTGGCCATAGTGGCCTTTGGTTTTGTAGCCTGGAAGGCCTTTGATATCTGGCGTTCTGACCCGGCAGTGGAGGGCATTCAGGAGATTTTGCAGCCCCAGAAGTAGCGCCTCCAGCGGGCTCTTCCCTGATAGGATGTGGAGGTTCTTTGCCTCCCAGTGTTTCCATGCCGGAGTTGACCGGGCTGCCAGCGCTGCCCAACAGCGCTGATGCCGCTATTTACCGCATTCTCGATGCCAACCTCGACCGCGCCCGGGAAGGGCTGCGCATCATTGAAGAATGGTGTCGGTTTGGGCTAAATAACTCAGCTCAAACCGAGCAGCTTAAGCACCTGCGCCAAACCCTGGCCCAGTGGCACGCTCCTGAGCTGCGCCTGTGCCGCGACACTCCCGGCGACCCCGGCACCACCCTCACCCATCCCCAGGAGGCCGAGCGCACCAGCATTACAGCGGTGTTGCAGGCCAACTTTTGTCGGGTGCAAGAGGCGCTGCGAGCGCTAGAAGAATATGGCAAGCTCTACCGCAATGACTTAGCGGCAGGGGCTAAAGCTATGCGTTACCAGGTTTATACGCTAGAGAGCGAGGTGCTCGGTGGTCATCGACTCCAGAAATTGCGCCAGGGGTTGACCTACCTGGTGACCTCGCCCTGCGATCGCCTATTACCCATCGTCGAAGCCGCCTTGCAGGGGGGCATTGCCCTGGTGCAATACCGCGACAAAGACACCGACGATCACCTGCGTCTGGAGCTAGCCCAAAAGCTCAAAGATCTGTGCCACCGCTACGGGGCGCTGTTTCTGGTGAACGATCGCGTCGATCTTGCCATAGCCGTGGAGGCCGACGGCGTTCACCTGGGGCAAACTGACCTGCCCATTGCCACCGCCCGCCAGCTCCTGGGCAGTCAGCGCATCATTGGCCGCTCGACCACCAACCCCGACGAAATGCAGCGGGCGATCGCCGAGGGGGCCGACTATATTGGCGTTGGCCCGGTCTATGCCACCCCCACCAAACCCGGCAAAGCCGCCGCTGGCCTCGACTACGTGCGCTATGCCGCCGAGCACGCTACCGTACCCTGGTATGCGATCGGCGGCATCAACACCGAAAACCTGAGCGAGGTGCTCCAGGCTGGTGCCGAACGGGTGGCGATCGTGCGGGCGCTGATTGAGGCCGAAAACCCCACGCTAATTGCCCAATACTTTGCGGCCCAGACGAACCACCGCCACACCTTTCACACCGTCGCTGCCCCCATCGGTTGACCCGCTACCCAGCTGGTTGACTGTCTTCAATAATGGAGTTTCAGGGACAAGATATCGGGTCTAAGGCTGCCACAAGTTCCTCAACCCTAAACTCTGAGCCCCATATACTGATCTAACTTCCCCATGCTCGACCCCACCACCGACAACTTCCATCTTCTCGTCAACGGCGAATCTCAGCCCTGCGCCCCTGGTACGCTGCTGCCCAGTTTTTTAGAATCGCTGGGCTTGAACCCTCGCCTGGTGGCGGTGGAGTATAACGGCGAAATTCTCCATCGTCAGCTGTGGGAAACCACTCACCTGCACCCCAACGACAGGCTAGAAATCGTCACCATCGTCGGGGGCGGTTAGGGGATGTAGGTACGGGTTTCCGCCGTTAGTTGGCTCTGTTTTTGCCGGGCAGCAGCAGCACTTCGCGTTACATTAAAAACATAAAGCACTCCGGTTTTACGCGATGGTTAAACAACTTTTTCAACGCCTTAAGCCATTTTTGAAGCCGCTGATGGCCGTGGTATTGGCCGTGGTTTTGGTGTTTGGCACCGCCGATGGAGCCTGGGCCGCAGCGGGCGGGCGCATGGGGGGCGGTAGCTTCCGGGCTCCTGCTCCGCGCATGAGTCCGGCTCCGCGGGCCTATGCCCCTGGCGGCGGTGGCGGCTACTATCCCGGCGGCGGCTTTGGCATGCCCTTCCTGTTTCCCTTTATCGGCATTGGCGGCGGCTTTGGCGGGTTGTTTACCCTGCTGATTTTTATTGCGATCGCCAATGTGGTGGTGCGTGGCCTGCGGGGTGCGACCTCTGAGGACGACTACGGCGCTTCGGTCGGCAGCAGCAACCCGCCGGTAGCGATCGCAAAACTTCAGGTCGGCCTACTCGCCCAGGCCCGCGAATTGCAGGATGACCTCAACCGTCTGGCCACCACCGCCGACACCGGCACCTCTCAAGGGCTAGCCAAGCTGTTGCAAGAGACCACCCTGGCGCTGCTGCGCCATCCCGACTACTGGGCCTACGCCGCCAGCGAAGATAAGCAGACCCGTCTGCTCAGTGCCGAGCAAGAGTTTAACCGCTATACCCTCTCGGCCCGCAGTCGCTTTAGCGCCGAAACCCTTTCTAACGTCAACAACCAGATCACCCAGGCCGAACCCAAGGCTCTGCTGACGGGCGACACTGACCAAGCCCCTGGGGAATACATTCTGGCTACTGTAGTAGTGGCGACCCAGGGCAAGCTCGACCTGCCCAATATCTACTCCTCGGCTGACCTGCGCCAGGCGCTTAGTCAGATTGGTGCGGTCTCCGGCGAAAACCTGCTGGCCGTGGAAGTGCTGTGGACGCCTCAGCAGTCGGGGGAAACCCTCAGCGGTGATGAGCTGATTGCCAACTATCCTGAACTCAAGCTGATTTAAGTTTTGGTTTTGGGTAGCCCCAAAAGAGACGCCTCCCTGTTAACGGGGAGGCGTTTTGTTTAAGAATTTAGTATGAGCCCCTGTGTGCAAAGGTTGCCTAACAAGAAGGTCTGTTGCAGCAAGAGGGGTGATATGGCGAATGCAGCGATAATGCTAAAACTGGGCGTTAGCCTCAATCTGCACCCACGTTCATTCGATTCAACCCCTTGGGAACACAGCCATGGCATCGATGCATCGCCCGGTCTGGACCCTTGATTTAGATGACGTATATCAATCCCTCGATAGCGACCCCCAGGGGTTAACCGAGCTGGAAGCTCAGCGGCGGCTAGAGCGGTATGGCCCCAACGAACTGCCTGAACCCGCCCACCGTTCCCTGTGGCTGCGCTTTACCGATCAGCTCACCCACTTTATGGCGCTGCTGCTGTGGGTGGCGGGCATTTTGGCTTTTGTCTCCCACACCCCGGCCCTGGGCTGGGCGATCTGGGCGGTGATCTGGATTAACGCGGTGTTTAGCTTTTCCCAGGAGTTTAGGGCGGAGCAGGCCTTGGCTGCATTAAAGAATGTGCTGCCGGCCCAGGTCCGGGTGTTTCGCCAGGGCGAGCTAGTGCAAATTCCAGCCCGTGATCTGGTGCGGGGGGATGTGATGCAGCTAGAGGAGGGCGATCGCATTCCCGCTGACGCCCGCTTGGTCAGCGCCGAAAGTCTATACATGGATGTGTCAGTGCTGACGGGCGAATCGCTGCCCGTGGCACGCAACCCCCACCCCGTGCGCCAGCGGGAAGCCCTGCCCCTGCGCGGCGGCAAACCCCTGGCTCTGCCCGGCGAGCAGCCCCAGGTGGAAAAGACCAACCCCGCCGAGGTGAGCAACCTGGTGCTGGCAGGGGCGACGGTGGCAGCGGGGCGCGGTACGGCGGTGGCCTACGCCACGGGCACCCACACCGAGTTTGGCCAGGTCGCCCACCTGACCACCAGCGTCAAGCGCGAACCCAGCACCCTAGAGGTGCAGATCAGCCACATTGTGCGGGTGATTACGGCGATCGCGGTGGCGATGGGGGTGCTGGTGTTCGCCCTCACCTCGCTGCTGGTGGGCATGGAGCTGAAGGAGAGCTTTATCTTTGCGATCGGCATTATTGTCGCCCTGGTGCCCGAGGGGCTGCTGCCCACGGTGACGCTGTCGCTGGCGATCGGGGTGCAGCGCATGGTGCGGCGCAACGCCCTGGTGCGTCGGCTCTCGGCGGTGGAAACCCTGAGCGCTGTCAATGTGATCTGCACCGATAAAACCGGCACCCTGACCAAAAATGAAATGACCGTGCGCCACCTGTGGCTACCCCCGACTTCTGCTACCCCCTCCACAGGCGATGACGCAGAGCTAATGCCGGGGCAAATTCGCGTCACGGGGGCGGGCTACGACCCGACCACCGGGCAGGTGCATATTTCGAAAGACTCGCCTCTGGCCTGGAAAGTACAGCTGTTGCTTACCGGAGCGGCCCTCTGCTCTAACGCCCGCCTCACCCACCTCACAGCACCCAGCCGCTGGCAGGAGATGGGCGACCCTACTGAGGCCGCGCTGATAGTGGTCGCCGCCAAGGCTGGGCTGAATGTGGAAGACCTGCAAAAACGCTATCCCCGTCAGCGGGAAATTCCCTTCGACTCGCGGCGGCGGATGATGACTGTGGTGCTCGATTGGCAAGATGACCTCTGGCCCGACACCTTTCCCCAGGCGACCCACGTGGCCTTTACCAAGGGTGCGCCCCTGGAGGTGGTGCGCCACTGCCAGAGCATTTTGCGCAACGGCACCCTGGGCAACCTAGGCCATGACGACTGGGAGCAGGTGGTGGCGGCTAACGACAGCTTTGCCCGCCAGGGGTTTCGGGTGCTGGGGCTGGCGGCTCGCCCCGGCGGCGGCGACCTGCGGGATATGAAGGCTCAGGATTTGGAGCAGGGACTGACCTTTGTGGGTCTGGTGGCAATGTTCGACCCGCCTCGGCCGGAGGTGCCCCAGGCGATCGCCCAGTGCCACCAGGCGGGCATTCGCGTCACCATGGTGACCGGCGACTACGGGTTGACCGCCGAGGCGATCGCCCAGCAGATCGGCCTAGTGGACAAGACGCCTAACAGCCATGAGCCAGTGCGGGTGATTACCGGTGAAACCCTGGGCAATCTCTCCGATGCCCAGCTCCAGCAGATGGTGAAGTACCGATCGCGGCTGGTATTTGCCCGCATGTCGCCCGAGCACAAGCTGCGGCTGGTGGAAGCCTACAAGGCTACTGGAGCCGTGGTGGCGGTGACCGGCGATGGCGTCAACGACGCTCCGGCCCTGCGATCGGCCCACATCGGCATTGCTATGGGGCTCAACGGCACCGATGTGGCCCGCGAAGCCGCCGACATTGTGCTCACCGACGACAACTTTGCCACCATCATCAGCGCCATTGAAGAGGGCCGCACTATTTATCAAAATATTCGCAAGTTCATCACCTACATCCTGGCCTCTAACGTGCCAGAGCTGTTGCCCTTTTTGGCTATGGTGGCCTTTAAGATTCCCCCGGCGCTGGTGATCATGCAAATCCTTGCCATCGACCTGGGCACCGACATGGTACCGGCCTTAGCCCTAGGGGCCGAAACCGCCGAAATCGGTACCATGGATCAGCTGCCTCGCACTAAGGATCAGCCCCTCATGGATCGAGGGCTGCTGCTGCGAGCCTACGGTTGGCTCGGCATCATTGAGGGAGTTCTGGGCATGGCGGCTTTTTTCTGGGTGTGGCATGGCCATGGCTTCGACCTGCCTGCCATCCAGGCGGTCACCTCTGCTCTTCAGACCGATACCGCTACCGCCCCGGTAGTGGCGATTTACCTGCAGGCGACCACCCTAACCCTGGCGGCAATTGTTGCCTGCCAGACCGGCAATGTGTTTGCCTGCCGCTCAGAGAAAACGGCGGTGTGGCGACTGGGCTGGTTTTCTAACCCATTGATCTGGGGCGGCATTGCCGTCGAATGGGCCTTGATTGCGGCCATTATTGCGCTGCCGCCGCTACAGCGCATTTTTTCGACCGCGCCGCTGACCCTGGGGCAGTGGGCCATGCTGCTGCTGTGTCCGCCGATTGTGCTGGGGCTGGAAGAATGGCGAAAGGCACTGCTGCGCAGGCTAGATCAACCCAAACCAGGGTCAAAACTATCCCCTGCCGCGCCATCGTTGCTCGGGTGAAATTTGCCTCAGCGTGTTCCAACTAAATGCTTAGGCAGGATCTCGCTGCGACCGGCCCAACGAGCCGAGTTCGCATCCTTCGAAGAATGTTTTTTAGTTGAGATACTCTAAGTCCTATCGCTGAAACCAGTTTTGCAGCAGTTCGGGCGATCGCCACAGCAAATACCCCGCTAGGCCAAAGGTAGCGGTAATCAACCCTGTAGCCACATAGCCCAAAATCATGACTACGCCATCGGCTTCGAGGGTAGCCACCACAAAGATCAAAATGCCCACCGTGGGGATGGGATTGGTAAAAGGGATCGGGCTCATCAGCAGCAGCGTCAGCCAGCTGATGCAGACACCGTTGATGTGCCAAACCGAGGGGTTATTGGCCAAACCAGGCATGCGGGGCCGCACAAACCGCTCGGTCACTCGTGTAACCCGATTGAGGTTGCTCAGCACTGTTTTGGCCAGCACCGACGGGAACTGAAACCGGGCCACCCGCCTAGGCAGCCAGGGCGATCGCCGCCCCACCGCCATCTGCATCGACAGCAGCAGGCAGGCCGACCCCAAAATGGTGGTAAACCCTGGCGGCATGGGAAACAAGAACGGCAGCACCAGCAGCCCAATCACCAGGGAAAAGCCCCGCTCGGCGGTTTCGTTGAGCACGTGGGCGAGGGTGAGCGGCTGCTCGGCCACGCGCTCTAGCAGGGCTTTGATTTCCTGGGAAAAGCGGGGTTGAGGAGAATCAGATTCCATAGGGGCGAGGAAAGTGGGTTAGATTACACATGTTTAGACCCATTCGGCAAACCAGGCTGCTTGCGCCGTAGCGCTAGTTGAATCACCAGCTTTTCGATCTCTAGCCAGGCAAACATCACGGCGCTAAAGCCAAAGCAAATGGCTAGTTCTGTAGCTGATAGAGAATGCAACCCAAAAAATTGTTCCAGGGCTGGCACGTACAGTAACAACACTTGCAGGCCGGTGGTGAGCAAAACCGCACCCCAGATGTAAGGATTCGACAAAGGATTGAGCTGAACCGTTAAGCGAGTGTCTGAGCGCGCCGCCAGGGCGTGGCCCATTTGGGCCAGGCAAAGCGTAGTGAAGACCATGGTTTTCCAGGTGTCGGGATTGCCGGGGTAGCCGGGGGCGGTGGTGTAGCCGTAGGCCCAGCCCATCAAACCAATTGTCAGCACCGCTAGCACAATGCCCACCCGCACCATGTAGGAGCCCAGCCCGCGGGCAAAGATGCTCTCGCGCGGATCGTGGGGCGGACGCTCCATCACGTCGGGTTCGGCGGGTTCCATGGCCAGGGCTAGGGCGGGCACGCCGTCGGTAACCAGGTTCATCCACAGAATTTGCAGGGGCGAGAGGGGCACGCCGCCCAGGCCCATGATCGGCGCGGCGGCGATGGTGAGCACTTCGCCAATGTTGCTGCCCAAAATGTATTTGATGAAGCGGCGGATGTTGTCGTAGACCACCCGGCCCTCTTCGGTGGCGGCGACGATGGTGGCAAAGTTGTCGTCGAGCAGCACCATATCGCTGGCCTCTTTGCTGACGTCGGTGCCGGTAATGCCCATGGCGATGCCAATATCAGCCTGCTTGAGGGCCGGAGCGTCATTGACGCCGTCGCCGGTCATGGCGACAAACTCGCCCTGCTTTTGCAGCGCCTGCACGATGCGGAGCTTGTGCTCGGGAGCCACGCGGGCGTAGACGCTGACGTGGGGTACGGTTTTTTCTAGTTCTTCTGCAGAAAGGTGGGACAGCTCGCGCCCGGTCAGAATGGTGTCGCCGGGTTGGGCAATGCCGAGGGTTTCGGCGATCGCCTTAGCGGTCAGCGGGTGATCCCCCGTAATCATTACCGGGCGAATGCCCGCCCGCCGACAGGCAACTACGGCGTCGCGTACCTCGGGGCGTGGGGCATCGAGCATACCCACCAGGCCAAGCCAGACCAGGTTTTGCTCCTCAGGTTCGAGGTTGGCGTTGGGATTGGCTACGACATTTGTAGGCTTCATGGCAAAGCCCAGCACCCGTAGCCCGCTCGCCGCCATGGCGTCGTTTTGGGCCAAAATAGCCTGCCGCTGAGCATCAGTGAGCGGCTCAGGCTGACCCTCGCCCTGGCTGGTGCTACAGCGCTCTAGCACCAGTTCGGCAGAGCCTTTGGTGAACATGACCTGGGGAGCCAGGGGCCAGGCGGCATCGGCGTGGGCCTGCACGACGACGCTCATGCGTTTGCGCTCTGAGGTGAAGGGCACTTCGCCAATGCGATCGCTCTGTTGACCCAGCTTGGCCTGATCAAAGCCGCCTTTGCCTGCTACGGCCAGCAGGGCACCTTCGGTAGGGTCACCCAGCAGCGTCCAAATGCTGCCGGATTGGTTGAGGGTGGCGTCGTTGCAGAGGGCACAGGCCATCAGTAACGCCTGGAGGGCAGGGTCAGACTGGGGAGCGATTGATGCCCCATTTTCTAAGAGGTTGCCGACGGGGGCGTAGCCTTCGCCCGTGACTTCGTACTGGTGAGCCACGGTTTTCACCTGCTGCACCACCATTTTGTTTTGGGTCAGGGTGCCGGTTTTGTCAGAGCAGATGGTGGTGACCGAGCCCAGGGTTTCGACCGCTGGCAGTTTGCGAATCAGCGCGTGGCGGCGCACCATGCGCTGGGTGCCCAGGGCCAGGGTGACGGTGATCACGGCGGGGAGACCTTCCGGGACGACGGCGACCGCCATGCTGAGGGAGACCTCTAGCAGCTCGTCGAACAGGCTGAGGTCGCCCGTACGCAGCAGACCCGCTACCACTACCAGGGTAACCAGCACCAGGGATCCGGTTACTAGTACGTTCCCTAACTGCGCCATGCGCTGCTGGAGGGGCGTAGGCTCAGACTCCACCGACTGAATCAGGGTGGCGATGCGGCCCAGTTCGGTGGTCATGCCCGTTTGGGTGACCAGCACGGTGCCGCGCCCCTGGAGCACTTCGGTGCCCTGGTAGACCAGATTGAGGCGATCGCCCAGGGCAGACTCGTCTTCTAAGAGCAGCTCAGGCTGCTTGATCACCGCTTCGGCTTCGCCGGTGAGGGCGGCTTCGCGCACCTGCAAGTTGGCGGCACTGAGCAGACGGCCATCGGCAGGCACCTGCACCCCTGCCTCTAGCAGCACCACATCACCCGGCACCAGGGCTTTGGCGTCGATTTCCTGCTCCTGCCCCTGGCGAATGGTGCGCACTCGGGGGGAGGTCATGTTTTTGAGGGCGGCCAGGGCTTTTTCGGCCTTGCTCTCTTGCAGGTAGCCCAGGATGCCGTTGAGCAGCACAATGGCGAAAATCGCGATCGCATCCTTAGGAAAACCCCCCTCGCGCAGATCGAGCACCAGCGACACCAGCGCCACCGCGATCAGCATCAGCAGCATGATATTTTTGAACTGATCCCACAGGATTTCCCAAGGGCTGCGGGTGGCTCCTTCCTGAAGCTCGTTGGGGCCGTAGACCTGCTGCCGGTGCTCGGCTTCGCTGGGACTCAACCCTTCGGGGCTGCTCTCTAACAGCGCGATCGCCCGCTCAGGGCTGAGGGTATGCCAAAGATTAGCAGACGCGCTTTTGCTGGGGAGGGTGCTGTGGGCCACGGATCAATTTACCTCAAAAAATCAAGTGCTACTATTCGCAAGGACCTAGCTTATATTTATAGCACTAAAAAATAGTGCAGCCCTGCCTCAATGCTCAATCCGTTTGTGCCGCAGTCGCTGGTTTGCCGAGGAGATGAACTAGAGCGCGTCTGCACCCTGCTCCGCCAGGACAGCGATTTTGTGGTGACCGGGGTGCCGGGCATTGGCCGCCGCACCCTGGTTCGCAGTGCTGCTTGTCAAGAAGGCTCGCGCTGTCTCGAAATCGATCTGCTGCGCTGCCGCAACTCGGGCCAGTTTCTGCGGTTTTTGGCCGACGGCATTGTGGACGCTTTCTCAGAACCGGCTGAAATTGCCCAAATTCAGCAGTGGAGCCTGAATCAGCCCCACAACGTCGATGCCAACCTAGGGGGCGAAGCGCGGCTGGTCTGGCCTAAAACCCTGGGCAAAGAGTGGCCCCTGTTTGAGGGCTTACTCTCACTGCCCCAATACCTGGCCGAGTGGCTCAACTGTCAGGTGGTGATTATCTTTCACAACTTTCCCCACATTCGCTCCTGGGATCGGCAGGGCAAGTGGGAAAGCCATCTGCGCCAGGAGATTGAGCGGCAGAATCGGGTCAGCTACGCCCTGGTCGCCACTGTGGCTGAACCCTGGATGACCGCTAGCCATCTGCCGGTGATTGCGCTCACCCCCCTGAGCGATCGCGACCTGCAACCCTGGGTAATTAGCACCATGGCCACTGCGGGCCTCAAGTTTGATCCCGACAGCCAGGCCCTAGAGCTATTTCTCAGCTACGTGCAGGGACATATGAAAGATGCCATGACCCTGGCCCAGCGCCTGTGGCTGGGCTGCCATGCGATCGCATCGCCAACACCAGAGCTGATTCAGGCGCACCAGGTGCACAGCGCCATGCTGGGGCTAGCCCAGGATATGGCGGTTACCTTCGAAGCCCTGCTGCTGCTGCTGCCCCCTACCCAGGCCCGCGTGCTCGAAAGCTTGGCCCTCGACCCCACCGATAGCCCCCACTCCAACGCCTACATTAAGAAACATCAGCTCTCGCGGGGCGGCGGCCTGCAGGGGGCGCTCACCAGCCTGGAGCAAAAGGGTCTGATCTACGGCCCCCAGTTTGGCTACCGGATTGCGCTGCCGCTGCTCGATTTTTGGCTTAGACAGCGGCTGCGGTAGCTGAGGATCAGCGTGGGGAGCCACCTAACTATCTTCCAGGGCGGTCACCAGTTCAAAACAGCCCGACACGGAGGCGGGAATAGTGCGGGGGCGATGGCTCACGGCATCGACAAACACCCAGTCGGTTGCCCCCGTTGCCAGCACGGTGTCGTCGCTGAGGCGCAAAAATTTGTACTGGCGGGTGCTGCGGGCTTTGCGCAGGGTGGTGATCCAGGTGGTGAGGCGCAGGCGATCGCCCCCAAAGGCCGGGCGTAGGTAAGTGATTTGGTGCGACCTTGCCACCCAGGTAGCACCCAGAGCTTAAGTCTCAGCGGTGCAGCCGACGCTGGTGGCATGGGCCACGGCAACATCCTGCATCCACTGTACATAGGCGACATTGTTAACGTGGCCGTTGCCGTCTACAGCCTCCGTCGGCACAACAAACTCGTGGTGGTAGAAGGCTTCCATAGAGTGACCGGATAGGTGAAAAGATACAGTGTGGGCAGCAAAAATTGACGCGACCAAGAGTTTAATTCAACGATTTTCCTTTAGTCTTGCAAAAATTTTACCAGCAACTCTGGTGCAATTCGAAAACCAGCTTTGGCAGTGAGATCAGCAACTACCGGTTGCAAGGATGAAATTTCGCCCGATGCTTTTGCGCGCAGCAAAACACCTAGCACTCCAACGACTTGAAGATCCAAAGATTTTGCTGTCTTTCGCCCATCCCGCTCGTCAAGGAGTATCCATTCAGCTTTTAGCTCTAGAGCTAGCGCGATCGCTTCGGCTTCGCCTTTATCTAAGGTTTGTGTCAACAGCTGGGCAAGAGTTGGGTGACTGATGGGTTGTACTTGAATCCATCCATTAGCGATCGCGGCTTGAATAGACTTAGAACCCGGTCGCTCTTCGTCAGTTTTTAACTCGTTTAATACAGCAGGCGGAATTTGAATTTGACCAAATTGCAGGCGTAACAAATTAAGTTGACCTACAATCGCCAGATTCAGAATCGGGGAAGTAAGTAGGTAGACCTAAGTAATCAGCATGCTGACCACGGCGCAGCAAGGTTTCTGGCGATTCAGGACTACGTTTAATTAGGCTCACCCACTTATTACTGACGACGGGCATAGGCGAGGTCATCCTCTAGTTCCTCAGAGCCATAGTGCCGCACAGTGTGGCGCTGGGCAAGAAGTTGCCCGAACTGGTATTTATCCATTTGGGCGAGTTCCCTAGCTTTGCCGAAGGAAAGCAAATCTTGGGCATAGAGGGCAACGGCTAGTTCATGCAAGAGTTCTTGATGAATACGCTGCTCTGGTAGCCGAATAGCTTGGAGAATAGATTCGGGTATGGAAAGTTGTAGGCTCATGGGTAGGCAGGCTAGGAGCTACAGGATATTCTAACTTTGCTAATAAGAAGACTTATTGACAACTGTTTCAGGGGAAGAGTTCAGCACTCCTGACGGTCGTGGGAGATGGTTAAAAACAGCCTTGGTTGAAGAATTGTTAGTAGTGGTCAATTTCTGAGGTGCGAATCGCTTCCTTCCCCCCGCCATAATAGAGCCAGTGCTATTTCCGGCAATTCTATGGCGAAACTCTGGCCCTACGCCACCCCCGGCATTCCCGACCACCTGTTTGAGCAGCTGCCCGGCATTCCCCTCAGCAGTCGGGAGGTGCGGCTGCTGCTGCTGGGCTACCTGCGGCTCAAACCCAAAGATGTGCTGTGGGATATTGGCGCGGGCACCGGCACCCTGGCGATCGAGGCGGCCCTGATGTGCCCCGGCGGCAAGGTGGTGGCCGTCGAGCGCGACGAGGACGTAGCCGACTTGATTCGGCGCAACTGCGATCGCTTCGGCCTCTCCAATGTGCAGGTGATCCAGGGCAGCGCCCCCGGCTGTCTGAGCGAGCTGCCCCACCACCCCGACTGCATTTTTGTCGAAGGCGGGCGCAACCTCAAAGACATTTTGCTGGCCGCCTGGGACTACCTGCCGTCGCTGGGGCGGGTGGTGGTGACGGCAGGCAACCTCGAAACCCTCTACGTGGTGTCAGAGACCTTTGCCCACCTGCGGGTGCGCAACATCGAAGCGGCCCAACCCGCCGTCAACCGCCTAGAGACCAAGGGCAACTACCAGGTCTTTACGGCGGTTGACCCGATTTTTATTCTCAGTGGCGAGAAGTATGAGTAGGGTTTGAGACCAAGCGGTGAACAAACACATAAACCCAGCTACCTGCTAATGAAATGCTAACTGGAATGCTAAAGCATGATCCCCTGAGCCTCGCAATCTACCCTTTGAAGTTTGCGGAATTAGCTGTCTGCTGGTGTCGTTAGCATCAATTGACAGCTTCGAGATTTTTGAATTTTGCATGGTCGCCCTTCAATCAAAACAGCAAAATAATGTAGAGCATAATGGTACGAATGCTCTCCAACAACTGTGGAGAAGCGCTAATCAGTAAAGTTAAGTTGCAAGATTGTAGCCTGTAATAGAGAGGTGTTTATACTGACTTTTGTCAGCTTAATCACTCCACTACGGCAATAGGGTTAACCCCTTTTCACCTAATCTACTGCATATGCTTATTGGGCGACGATTTTCCCTCCAGCAAAAATTTATGCAGATAAGTTTTCAGTTGTAGATCATTACGAGATGATAGCGGTTCTTTGCCGGGTGAGACACAGCTGGCCCGGCAAATTCCTTGCTGAATAGGTCTTTCATAAATCAGTCTGTATCTCACTAAGCCAGGATCCGCTATAAACTTGCTGGGCAATTAACACGAAGAATCAAATTATGGTGCTTCGGAGTTCATGAAAATCACTTCAGAGATCAATATCACAGATTAAGGTAAAACTCTTTACCTTGTTTCCGGATGACTTTATCGTCTAAGAGAATTAACATGAGCGAACCGAACTTAAGTCTTTTAGAGCAAGGGTTTATTATTAGCTTAGCAATTTCCGCTCCGGTTGGCCCTACCAGCATTCTTTGTATTCAAAGAGCAATTGCCAAAAAAGTTATCTCTGGACTTGTTTCTGGCATAGGAGCCGCCACCGCTCAGGCAATTCAGGCGGGCATTGGTTTAGTTAGCTTAAACCTAATCATTTCTAGCTTAGTTAATCACAGGAATTTGTTCGGTTTCGCAAGTGGTATATTTCTTTGCTATTTAGGAATTCAAACATTTTTGGATGAATCGAGAATCAATAACGCTCCAAAAAAGTTTTTATCAAGAAGGTCAAACAGCATAAACTTACTTTTGGGAGATTATTGTTCAATTCTACTTCTGACGCTCATCAACCCACTCGCCGTTGTACCATTCGTTGCGTTTTTCACTCAGACGTATCCTGCGAAAAATTATTCTGACCACGTATGGCCAGGAGAGTTTGTCTTAGGCGTTTTCGTCGGCAGTCTGCTTTGGTATGGAATGATAAGCGTTGTTGTCAATTTGTTTCCACAAAAGGCTTTGCTTTGTCGCCTATTTTGGGTTAATCGGATTTCGGGTACAGTAATTGCAGTCTTTGGTTGCATCTCCATACATTCAGTATGGAGCGAGGTTACATAGGTGTTTAGAAGTAGGCTTAGACAAGGAACGAAATCCAACACCTGCATGGGTTACACTTTGCTAACCCATCTAATAAACACATAGATAATCTACTTACTAATTTAGATTGATATGATGTTTTCTTCAAAGTCGTTCAGAATCTGGTTTCGATCCCGATGGCCAAGTAAAATACTCAGTGGCTGCAAAGCGAGTCAAACGACCATCATTTGAAACACATTAAACTCATGCCAAAACGTATAACATTTCACGGCAGTAGACGAATAAAACTACTGATGCTGAGCTTCAGTTCGGCTACCGCCGCTACGTTTCGCCGTTAAGCGTCGCCGCTATCACGCTTCTAGCACGCGCTGAATGCGGCGTTCTAGCTGGTCAAGATCCAGGCCGCCCTCGTCGCGGCTGATGCGGCGTACCGTCGAGTTGACCTTCGACAAATCTTGAAGCAAGTCAGTCAAGATCTCCTGCTGCTGCCGCGACTGAATCACCTCACGCGGTTCCTGCACCAAATCGCGCACAATCGTATCTTCTGCCCGCGAGGCCACAACAGGATCTTTCTGCCCTTCCAGATAAACAAATGTTCGCCTTCCGGGGCCACGCTCCTCCTCCACCGGCTGCAGTGAGGTCACCTGATCCGATCGCACATATTTCCCAAAACCCAAGTGCACCAACACCGACGATTGAATCTTCATACTGCGTACTACGTCTACTACCGCTATATCCCCATGATAAAGAGTTTGCAGAATTGCTATAAGCAAAGCCAGGAGAGGATTCCACGGTATTTTAGGTAGGGTTTTACGCGACGTTCATGCAGGTGGCAAAATGGCCGTTTTAGCGCAGCATCCCAGCCGTCACGTGTGGGATTTTTGGTATTACTTTGACCCGCAGAGCAAACTCTTTCATATTTTTTATCTCAATGCCGATCGCGTCCTAGTCTCGTCAGAACAGCACCACTATGCTGCCTGCGTAGGCCATGCCACCACCACCGATTTTGTCACCATTGACTGGGGCGACGAGGGTAGTTTAGACCTGCTCAAACCTCCCCCAGAGCACTGGGCCAATACCTGCATCTGGAGCGGCGACATTATTAAAACCCAAAACAGCTATCTCATGTTCTACACATCGAGAGATCGCCATCAAGACGACAGCATGACCCAAAGCATAGGCGTGGCTTACACCAGCGATTTATTCTCGAATCAGTGGCATTTCTTTGACACCCAAATCAAGCCAAAATACTTTTATCAAACCCGAAGCATTGCCGACGATCTGACTATTCACGCCTGGCGAGATCCATTTTTGTTTCGGCACCGAGCCAGCCGCCAAATTTTTATGCTGGCATCCGCCAAGGCGCTGCATGGCCCAACGGGCAAGTGTGGCGTCGTTGCCCTACTGCAAGCTGCCGACGATAACTTTGCCCAGGCGGCGCGCGGCGACAGCACATGGCAATACGGCTCGCCCCTGGTGGAACCTGGCAACTACTCTGAAATGGAAGTGCCGCAGCTCTATCAACAGGCCGAAGGTGGCTATGAGCTGGTGTTTTCGTGCTGGGCAAAATACGATTTTTCAACCGTTACCGGCGGAGAAGGGGGCTTTCAGGGCATCACAGTTCCCCCACTCTGGACAGAGGGTGGCAATGGAAGATCAGCCCGAGAGGGCCATCGCAATCCCCTGCCCCTAGCTAGCCAAGCTATTCACGTGCTGGCCCCAGAGACCCAGGGGCTCTACGCCTGTCGTATCGTGCCCGAGTTGGGCGGTGAAATCATTGGCTTTGACATTCAGACGGGCGGCATCCGCCGCAGCGGTGTGCGCACTAATCTGGCCCCAATGGATCGTGACTTTTCTGATTTGGCGATTTGAAAGGGGCTAGTGCCTTGGGATGGCTAACGGCACGAATGCTGCCTGTAGGTGTATTCACACCTGCTTTCAACCTTACTCAAGCAGTTGCTGCGAGCGATCTTTCCAGTCAATTTTAAACAGCGTTGCCAAGCCTTCGCCCAGGAAGAGTTCACGGTGTTTGGCACACGTATATATCAATCAATATATATGCTCAGTAGATCACAAAGAATTGAGGCAGGGGCTGAATCGGTAGAAAAGGGGTAGGG
>QBLT01000065.1 GCA_003249105.1 Leptolyngbya sp.
ACTTGCCCATGGCTGCTCCCACCGCTATTTTGTTGTTCTCCTGCCCCGACCAAAAGGGGCTAGTGGCCAAGATTGCTAACTTTATCTACGCCAACGGCGGCAACATTCTCCACGCCGACCAGCACCGCGACCCGGAGGCGGGGGTGTTTTTGTCGCGCCTGGAGTGGGAGTTAGAGGGGTTTAACCTGCCCAGGGAGATCATTGGGCCGGCGTTTGGGGCGATCGCCCAACCCCTCGGCGCCACCTGGCAGCTGCACTTTTCTGACGACGTGCCGCGCCTGTCGATCTGGGTCAGCCACCAAGACCACTGCCTGCTCGACCTGCTCTGGCGACACAAAGCGGGTGAGTTCAAGGCCGAAATTCCGCTGATCGTCAGCAACCACCCCCACCTCCAGCCCATTGCCGACCAGTTTGGCATCGCCTTCGAGTATCTGCCCATGACCAAAGACACCAAGGCTGAGCAAGAACAGCGCCAGCTAGACCTGCTCAAGGAATACAACATTGACCTGGTGGTGCTGGCCAAGTACATGCAGGTGCTCAGCTCAGACTTCTTGGCCCAGTACGATCGCGTGATCAACATTCACCACTCGTTTTTGCCCGCCTTTATGGGGGCCAACCCCTACCAGCGCGCCTTTCAGCGGGGGGTCAAAATTATCGGGGCCACCGCCCACTACGTCACCAGCGACCTCGACGAAGGCCCAATCATTGAGCAGGACGTGGTGCGGATCAGCCACCGCGACGACGTCAAGGAACTCATTCGCAAGGGCAAAGATGTAGAGCGGATTGTGCTCGCCCGCGCCGTGCGGCTGCACCTGCAAAACCGCACCCTTGTCTACGGCAACCGCACCGTGGTCTTTGCGTGAGCGACCCTAGACTACATTGCCGTTGGCGTTAAAAGACTGCTCGTTTTGATTAGGCGGACTTGAGCTGATAAATAATTGGTCGATAGGTAGGGGGCGGAATTGGCTTACCTTCTGCATGGGCAGCGTCGAACCATGCTTTTTTTGCTAAAGCTAATTCTTGCAAAGCTTCAAGGGGACTTTCGCCAAAGGCAGAACAATATTTGAGGTCAGGAATATCGGCGATGTAGCCTTCATCGTCTTCGCTGTAGAAAATATTGATGTGATAATCTCTCACGATTAGTCCTCCAAGGTCAGGTTGTGAGTCTCAACTAAGTCTAAGAATTGCCGCACTTGGTAAGCTTTTGCTTTGCCTTTAAAGTTTTGAATGTTTACCAAACTAGCAAGGTTGGGATGGGTATAAATATGATGGCTACCGTTAATTCGAGACAAGGTGAACCCAAAGGATTCAATTAGACTCACCATGTCATTAAAACTCACATTCTTTGAGTTGTTTAAGATTTGACGCAGGAGTTTTTGCTTCTTGCCCATATCGCCCTTGCCCCTGTGGTAAGCAGTTATTTAGTCCAAGGAAGTTCGTCCGCTTAGATGGCGCTTATGCCATTATTTAGGTTTTACTAGGGCTATCTATCCAAAGCACCGCTGAGCCAGGTTTGGATCTGATTCCAAATGGCATCGGGGCCGATGCCAAACAGGAAGTAGAGCGCCAGCAGTAAAAAGCCCACCAGCAGCACCGTTTGAATGGTGTTTTTGATCAGCTTAAACACCCAGCCAAACACCACGATCGCAATCACGATCGCCCCGAGTACAATCAGCAGCTCCACGGGTGCCCTCCTATCCCATTGAAACGACGGTGGCTGAGGTCAACGACTCGCTGACGCTGGTGGCCTCGGCTCTGGCCCACTGGTCGGCAGCGAGGATGTCGGCCAGCACCGGCTGGGTGACGTTGTGGGAGCGATGGCGATCGCACACCCCCTCAATCACCTTGGGAATCTCCAAGAAGTGGATCTTCTCGTCTAAGAATAGCGCCACCGCCTGCTCGTTGGCGGCGTTGAGCACAGCGGTCATCGTGCCGCCCGCCCGCCCAGCGGCATAGGCCAGATCCATACAGGGATACTTGGCGTGGTCGGGCTCGCGGAAGGTGAGGTCGCCCGCTTTGACCAGGTCAAGCGGTTCCCAGTCGGTGTAGATGCGATCGGGCCAGGAGAGGGCGTAGAGCAGCGGCAGACGCATGTCGGGCCAGCCCAGCTGGGCCAGCACCGACGTATCTTGCAGCTCAATCAGCGAGTGAATAATGCTCTGGGGATGGATGACAATGTCGATGCGATCGTAGTCCATGCCAAACAGGTAATGGGCTTCGATCACCTCCAGGCCCTTGTTCATCAGGGTGGCTGAGTCCACCGTGATCTTGCGGCCCATCGACCAGTTGGGGTGCTTGAGGGCGTCGGCCACCGTTACCTGGGCCAGCTTTTCCACCGGCCAGTCGCGAAAGGCACCGCCCGAAGCCGTGAGCAAAATCCGCCGCAGGCCATCCTTAGGCACCCCCTGCAAGCACTGAAAAATGGCAGAGTGCTCAGAGTCGGCGGGCAGCAGTTTCACCCCGTGCTTTTCGACCAGGGGCAGTACGGCGGGGCCACCGGCAATCAGGGTTTCTTTATTGGCCAGGGCGATGTCTTTCCCTGCCTCGATCGCAGCCAGAGTAGGCAGCAGCCCAGCGCAGCCCACAATGCCCGTTACCACGGCCTCAGCATCGCCGTAGCGAGCTACCTCCACAATCCCGTCGTCGCCCGCCAGGATCTGGGGCATCGGATCCATGCCTGCCAGGGCATCGCGCAGTTCACCCAGCTTGTCGGGGTTGCAGATGGCGACGATCTCGGGCTTAAACTGTCGCACCTGCTGGGCCAGCAGCTCTACGTTGTTCCCTGCGGCAATGCCCACCAGGCGAAACTGGTCGGGGTGGTGCTCCAAAATATCGAGGGTTTGGGTACCGATAGACCCAGTTGATCCAAGCAGGGTGATGGCTTTCACAGCAATCCTCAGGGTGGGTGAACGCTATCTTTAAGAATCTCACGGCGGGGGCCATGGCCCAAGGTCTTAGCAAAATCTCGTTTCCTAAGGTTCGATTAAACCCCACGGGGATCAGGGCTAAGCAATTGACAAGATTTGATGACTGTATCGCTATGGATAACTGCAAAAATACAATAGTTGTTAAGATTACTGAGAATCGTTCGCGCACACCCGAGCCTACCCCTAAATCCCAATGGACTCTGTAGAACCGGTTTCAGTTGAAGTTGTGCAGCAGGTGGCGGAGTATTTCAGCGTCCTCAGTGAGCCGATGCGGCTGCGAATTCTCAACCTGCTGCGGGAGGGCGAAAAGTGCGTGCAGGAGCTAGTTGAGGCTACCCAAACCAGCCAGGCCAACGTCTCTAAGCACCTCAAGGTGATGCTTCAGGCGGGCATTCTCAGCCGCCGCACCGAGGGCACCTCCGCCTACTATAGCGTCACCGACGAGCTGATTTTTGACCTCTGCGGCTTGGTGTGCGATCGCCTCGCCTGCCGCATTGAGGCCCAGGCCCAGCACTTCCGCAACTTTAGCCTGGCCAGCCGCAGCTAGGGCGCTGCCGCTGCCGCATTTTGATCGGCTTTGAAGTAGGCTTCTAGCACCTGCAACACCATGGGGGCCGCCACCTTGCCGCCGCCGCCGCCGGAGTGTTCGGCAAAGGCCACCACCACCACTTCAGGGTTTTCCATGGGGGCGTAGGCCCCAAACCAAGCGTGGGAAAGGCCGGGGGGTGCCTCAGCGGTGCCACTTTTACCCGAAAGGGGAGCCAGGTGGGGCACGTTGAGGCTCTGGCCTGTGCCACCCGTAATCACCTGGCGCAGCCCCCGGTGTAAAACATCAATGGTCGAATCGCTTAGCTCTAGGGACTCTTTCCAGTTGCGGTGCTCTTCGTTGTCCTTGAGCAGGTGGGGGGTGACCCGGTAGCCATTGTTGGCGGGCACGGCAAACATGCTTGCCACTTGAAGCGGCGTCGCCTGCATAAAGCCCTGCCCAATCGACATGTTGATCGAGTCGCCAATCACCCAATCTTCGTTTAGATTTGCCTGCTTCCAGGCATCGTCTGGCACTAAGCCTGCGCTTTCTTCGGCACCTAGCTCAATGCCGGTCTTGCGGCCAAAACCAAAGCGGCGGGTCATCTCGATCAACGTCGGGCCGCCGATGCGCATAGCCACCTGGTAGAAAAAGGTGTCGCTGCTCATGGCCATAGCACCAGTAAAGCTCAATGGGCCAAAGCCTGCCCGGTTCCAGTCGCCAAACTGAATGCCCCCCACCTGAATGTAGGGATAGGTGGGCAGCACCGTACCCGGATCGTATTTGCCCGACTCTAGGGCCGCCGCCGTGGTGACAATCTTGAACGTGCTGGCGGGCGGAAAGGCTTGCAGCGATCGGTTGAGGAAGGGGTGATCGGCCCCCTGGAGCTGCCGCCACTGGGCCTCAGTGATGCGGGTGGTAAAAATGTTGGGGTCGTAGGTGGGCCAGCTGGCCATCGCCAAAATGGCCCCGTTACGAGGATCCATAGCCACGATCGCCCCCTCGCGGTTGCCCAAGGCCGCCTCCGCCGCCCGCTGGAGCTCAATATCGATGGTGAGCTGAATGTCTTTGCCAGCAACGGCGGGCTTATCGCCCAAAATGCTGATAATCCTCCCGGCGCTATCGACCTCCACCTGCTGACCGCCCCAGGCTCCGTGCAGCGTGCTCTCAAAGGCTGACTCAGCCCCCATCTGCCCCACCACATCCCCCAGGCGATAGCCCTGGTCGCGGCGGGCCTCGAGCTGTTCGTCGGTGAGTTCACCCGTGTAGCCAATTACGTGGGCGGCCAGGTCACCGTTGGGGTAGTTGCGCACCGCCTCGGCCTCTAAACGCACCCCTGGCAACTCGTTGGTATATTCAGCTAGGGCCGTGGCCTGGGCCGGGCTAATGCCGCGAGCAATGGTAATCGACTCAATCGACTCATAGCCCGCCTGTTCTAGGCGCTTTTGAATTTCGTCGGGGGGCACGCTGAGCACCTTAGACAGGCGGTTGATCACCATAGGCCATTTGTCGCGGGGTAGCGCGATCGGCCAGATTGACACCGTGTGCGACAGGCGGCTACCGGCGAGAATTTTGCCGTTGCGGTCAAAAATGGTGCCCCGGGCCGGGCGCTTGGGCACCAGGCGAATGCGGTTGGTGTCGGCCAGCTGGCGGTTGCGATCGCCCTCCACCACCTGAAGCTGAAATAGCCGCAGCCCAAAGGCCCCCAGCAGCAGCACCGATACCAGCGCCAGTAAGAACACGGCTTGAAAGCTGCGCCCAACGGTGCGACCGCGCAGGGTATCGGGAACCTGGGGTAAATTTTGGAGTAGAGCCATAGGTGTAAACCCAATCCCAGCGGTAGAGTTTGCAGTGGAACAGTTACCCAATCCTGATCTGGACTTGGATTAGCCCCCACGGCAAAATTGGCCAGTCCCCATTTTATATCGGCCCAGGAGATCTATGCAGGGAAAGGTTGTCTTGCCGGTGGTGATGCTGAGTTTGGTGGGAGTTTTGGCCTCGGCCTTTTTTTTGGTGCGCGAGCACACCCGCACCTACCGCTTAGTGCTGGCCTCAGGCGGCAGCACGGGCGAATATTATGCCTTTAGCCAAGCCTTTGCCGAGGTGGTCGCCCGCAACCATCCCACCATTGCCATTGAGGTGCTAGAGACCGATGGCTCGCTGCAAAATATGGATCTGCTCAAGGCCAACGCGGCCCAGCTGGCCCTGGTGCAGAGCGATACACCCGTCCAACCGCCAGTGCGAGCGGTGGCACTGCTGTTTCCTGAGATGTTTCACCTGCTGGCTCGCACCGACGCCGATATTGATGGCGTGGCCGATCTGCGGGGTAAGCGGGTAGCCCTGATGCCCAAGGGCAGCGGTTCCTATGCCCTGTTCTGGCCACTGGCGCAGCACTACGGTCTGGGCGCAGACACCATGACGGTTCTGCCCATGGCCCCTAACCAGGCCCACGCCGCCCTGGCTAGGGGAGAGGTTGATGCTCTGTTTCGCGTCATCACTCTGGGCAATCCTGCCGTGGGGGAGCTATTGCAAACTGGCACCATTCGCCTGATTCCCATCGATCAGGCCGAGGCTCTCCAGCTATCGCTGCCCTACCTTGAGGCCCAAGTCATTCCGAAGGGAGCCTATAACGGAGGGCGGCCCGTGCCCACCGCCGACCTGCCCGTGGTGGCGGTGAATGCCCTGCTGGTGACCCACGAGGGTCTGCCCCCCAAGGTGGTCAATGCCCTCACCCAGACCCTGCACCAAAACCGCAACGAGCTGGTGGCCCTGTACCCACGGGCAGCCATGATTCGTCTGGATACGTCGGGGGATTTGGGCCTGCCGCTGCACCCCGGAGCCGAGGCGTTTTATACCCAAGGGGAGCCTGAATTTTTGGTGGAGTATGCCGAACCCATTGGGCTGCTGCTGTCGGTGGGGGTGTTGGGGATGTCGAGTCTGTGGCAGCTGCGATCGTGGCTATTGGGCAAGCAAAAAAATCGGGCCGATACCTACAATTTAGAAATTCTGGCGCTGATTGATGCGATTGACAAAGTGCAGTCTCTAGAGGAACTGGAGGCTCTGCGGGAAACGCTGTTTGACATTCTCAAACGGGTAGTGATCGATCTAGATATCGATCGCATCACCAGCGAGTCGTTTGAATCGTTTACCTTTCCGTGGGAGATCGCCAACAGCACGATTCGTCACCAGGAGATGGTGCTGCGCAGCAACGCTGGCGGCGGAGCCGATCAGCGCAGATAGGGACATTGCTCGGCATTAAGCCGGTTGATCAATGCCCGGCGTAGAGAGCACCTGCAAACAGCACGTCGGTATTTGGGTTAGCCGCCTGGGATGCCCCAATCGGCGCACGGGCGAGGTATTCGGGCTGGGGCTGAGCCGATATGACTGGAGCCACGGGCTGCTTCGCCTGGGGTTCTCTAGCAGGGGCGGCCGCCGGGTCAGGCACTAGTTCGAGGGGCTGGGGAGGTGGTGCAGACGGAGCCACCAGCACCGGGGGCGGAATCGCCGCCGGTAGGGGAGCCGGAGCGATATCTACCGGGGTGGGTTCTGCTGCAGGAGCACTGAGAGGCTGGGGCGATCGCGGCAGTCCTGGGACTCCGGCCTCAGCGGGAGCCGCTGCCCCAGGAACGGTGTCAATGCGATCGGGCAGGGGCGACTGGGGCCAGCGCAGGTCGGAGTTGACGGGCGCGGGGGCCATCGGCAAGCCCTCTTCCAGGGGTGAGGTCGCCGCATTCTCAAGGGAGGCTTCAGCAGGAGTCTCCTCGGCAGGCGCAGCCTCTTCGGGGGTCAGCGCCTCGGCCTGACGGGCAGCGGCCCGCTCAATGGCGCGCAGGCGAGCCTGTTCGGCAGCGGCAATCTCTCCCTGCCAACCGGCGATCGCACCTCTAGCCTCACCATAGAGGGCGCGACCCGGCTTGATGCCGCTGGCCTCGACAATGGCCTGAGACAGCTGACCGCGCTGGGCGAGCGATCGCGCCCGGTTGAGCAAAGGCCGATCTTCCATCACCTGGATTTCGCTAGTCCAGATGTAGATCCAGCTTTGGGCCTCGCTGCGCAGGGCACGGTGTAGAGCAATGCCGCTGGCGGTCTGAATCGCCTCCTGCAAGCTTTCAAAGGTTTTGGCGTTGGCCAGCTCGTGGGCTTTGACCAGCTGGGGCCGGTCTTCTATCCGCTCGATCTCCTGCCGCCAGTGGGCCACCAGGGTCTGCGCCTGCACCCGCCGGGGATGCCCCAGGGGCACCTGGGCGGCCTGGCCAATGGCCGATTTGAGCGTTGCTTTGGTGCGCACCTGCCCAATGGCCTGGGCGGTTTGCAGGCGGGCCAGCTCGCCCATGTGGTTGCGCCAGCTCATCACGCTCGACTGGGCCTGGGGATAGTAGGGGCTGTCGGCGGGCAGGCGATTGGCCAGCAGCATCGCCTGGTAGAGCGTCACCAGCTGGTCGGGGGAGGTGCGCCAGGTGGTCAGGCTTTTTTGGGCCATCTGGCGGGCCTGGCTAATCCAGATCAGCTCCTGGGCGACTTTGGCGCGGCTGGGGTTGAGGGCGGCGCTGCGGCCCAGGGCGATCGCGGTGTCGAGTTCTGAGGCGTACCACTTGTCCTGCCCCAGCTTGAGCAGCAGGTCGCTCCAGCGATCGAGGTAGGGCTGCACCTGCTGGCGAGTGTAGGTGCTCTCGTCGATCTGGCTGGCGGTGCGCAGGGCGGCTCCGAGGCGATCGCTGCCGCCGGGGACAGCGGTGGCTACGGCCTCACTGAGCAGCTCTTGCGCCCGACGCTCTAGGCGAATCTGGCGCGACAGAGCCTGTACCTGGGCCTCCCGCCAGTGAGAATTCTTCAGTTCGCCCAGGGCCAGCACCTGCTGAGAGGCCGTGGCCCAATCTTTTTGCTTCAGCGCGGTTTGAGCCTTGGCCATAATGGCTTCGCCCTGCTCCCACTCGCCCTGCCAGGTCTGCATGGTCTCTTGGGCAGTGGCAAACACCGGGCTCTCCACCGGAATGTGGCTCACCAGCGCCTGGGCCTGCTCCATGCTGCCGTTGTTGCGCAGCTCCTGCTCAGCGGCCTTGAGCACCACCCATGACCACTGCTCAACTAGAGGCTGCACTTCGTAGTATAGGGGGTGTCCAGTCGTCCAGCTGCCCGCCAAATCCAGGGCCGTCAGCACATCGGGCAGCTCGCCCGACTCAGCCGCCACCTGAGCACAAAATAGCTGGGCGCGATCGGTCGTTACCGAGGCCGGGTTGTCGCAGTTGGCGGTGGGAGGTAGGTTAATCAGCCAGAAGAATGCCCCTAGCGCCGCGCCGCTGGCCGCAAAACAGCTCAGCAGTGTAATTAGCAGCAGCCGCCAGGACTGGTTGCCGCGCTGGGGTACCGGCACCATTACCTCAGATAGCCCCAGGGCCGACTCGGCCCCATCAATCATCAAACTGAAATCCTTAGCGACCCCTTCGGCTAGGGGTTCTCCCCGCTGGGGGCCAGACTGCTGTTGACTCAGCATATACCCGTAAGCTCCCGCGCAACCACCTACCCCCACTCTACCCAGAATCCACGGAAGACGGAAAGCATTGATTACGATTTCTTAGCGCTGGCGGGAAATTTGCCTTGGGTTTGTCTTCAAACCCTGAAATAAGCGCTGGCCCGGCAACAGGAGGCAGAGGCAGCTGACCAAGCCGACTGCAACAATACCTGACTTGCCCTAGTCCGCCAGCGTCCACCAGCCCAGCCCAGGGCCCACAAACCGGAGCGTAATCCAAAAGGCAATGATCAGCACAATGGCACCCCAGGTGCCCCGGCCAGTCCACTTCATAAACTGCTCTGACTGAGCTTTCGTAATCGGCAGCCAGGGCAAAATCGGCTCTGACTGACCGTACTTTTCGCCCAGCTTCTCTTTGCGTCGTTTTGATTCGCCCATGGGTCTACCCTGCCACGTCCTACCAATCACGTTCTACCTGTCTTGTTCTAAATGGTTGCGATCGCTCTGTTCGCTCGTTTATATAGACGATAGCGAATTGGGGGACGCTATAGAAGCCCTAAGGTCCCCACTGGGTGGGCAGCGATCGCGTGCAGGCCGCTGGGCTCAACGCCTCCAAAATTTGCGCCCCGTAGCTGCGGTAGTGAACGCGGGTGTCGAGCAGGGCCACGGTACCGCCGTGCAGGCGTGAGGGGGCCACGGCCCGCTGCAACTCCGTTACCGCCGTGGGGAAGAGGTACAGCCGAAACCAGTCCTGCCGCCGCCGCTTGTGGTAGGCCACCCGCCCCGCCACCATCGGATTTTCTAAGGAAGGTAGGGGCAGCGTCGCAATGATCAGCAGCGCCGGCGGCGGCAGCAACGCCTGGTGCTGTCGCCAAAAGGCCCAGCCGCTAACCAGAATGCCGTTGGTGTCAATGGCCGCATTCTCTACCTGCACCCGCGAGCCAAATTCTCCCGCCAGCATTGCCCCCAGCTGCCCCTTCAAGGGCAAATCATCCAGCAAAATTACTGTGGGGCCAGAGACTTGGGGGCGAGCGACGTTCAGCAGACGGCGAATTTCTTGGTGCAGCACCCCCTGAAACTGAGGGGTGTTGGGCAGGGGCAGGTGGGTGGGCAGGTAGAGCTGAATGGCGTCGTTTTGCCGGTTGGGAGTGAACTGGAGGCAGGTGAGATCGCCCAGTCCCAACCGCTGGCGAAAGTTTTCGGCCGCTTCGTCGGGGTCCAGGGCCGCGCCAATCAGCACCACCGGCTGGCGAGGCCACACCGAGGCCATCGCGGTGGCGAGTTCTACCGGGGCGCAGTGGAGAGTCATTTGGCCGCGATCGCGATCGACCGCAAACCAGAGCAGGTGGTCGGGCGGGTTAAACCGCTGCCAAAACTTCGCCCAGCGAGGCGGCATTGGCCCCTCGGCATGGGGAGCGCTGGCGCGACTGGCGGTTAGCACCTGATGCAGGCGTTGGAGCTGCTGGCTATCGCTTTCTTCAAGCAGATAGCGGTGGTAGGGGTTGGCCGGGCGCTGAAAGGCTGCGTGGGTCAGCGCCACGTGGGTGTTTTGAATGAGGCTCTGATGGTCGGGGTAGGCCAGGGCCAGGTGGGTCCAGTCGAGGGTGCCGAGGTCAACGGTGAGCTGCTGGTGCAGCCACAGTTCGAGGTTGTCGGCATCATCAATCAGCGTGGGGATGCCGTCGGGAAACTGGGTGCCTCCCTCTAGGCGATCGCCCAGCCAGACTTCGGGCGTAGTGATCAGCAGTCCGTCGAACCCGTCACCAGGCCAGCGATTCCGGAACGGATCGCCTTGCGAATCGCCCATCTGCACCGGCTTTCGCAGCCGCAGTTTTTCTTGCAGCCGAGGAATATCGACCATCAGCACCCGCTGGGCCGTGGGGTCGGGGGCGACCACCACCGCTGGGCCGGGCCACATCATCAGCGCAATCAGGTAGCTGAGGCGATATTCGCCCTGGTAGGCCGACAGACCACCCACCTGCATCAGCGCGCTGCGCCCCAGCCGCAGCGCCCGCGCCACCAGCCGCGCCAGCGTCAGGTGGTGGGGCCAGCTTGGCTCTCCCCATTCCCGCAGCAGCGCGCGCAGTTGTTGGTGTACTTGGGCCTCAATCACAGGGGAAACGCCGCAGCGGCACAAAAGAATTAGCTGGAACGGTTGACGACCGGAGTAGGCGGAGGGTTGCCCACTCAAGCCGCAGGGGTTTATTGTCGCATAGATGACTCGTCGGGGTCTCTAGGTATCCTCCCACCGATATGCTGATAGGGTTTGCTGCGGGTAAGGGGTCACGCCTATGGAACGCATTGCCATCGTTGGCTTAGGGCTGATCGGCGGATCGCTGGGGCTCGATTTGACTCGGTACGGTCATCCGGTCGTGGGCATTGCCCGGCGCGCAGAAACGGCTGAGCAGGCTCTGGCGATGGGAGCTGTCACCGAGGCTGGCACAGACTTCGCGCTGGTGGCGGGGGCCGATGTGGTGTTTATCTGCACCCCGATTGATGCTGTGGTGGCTACGGCGGCGGCGATCGCCCCCTACCTATCCGAGAGAGCGGTGGTCACTGATGTCGCCTCGGTGAAGGGAGAGCTGGTGCCCAGTTTGGAAGCTTTGTGGCCGGGGTTTGTGGGCGGTCACCCGATGGCGGGTAAGGCCGAGGCGGGACTAGCGGTGGCAGAGGCGGGGTTGTTTGAGGGTCGCCCCTACGTACTGACCCCTACGAAAGCGACGAATCCAGAGGCATTGGAACGGGTGAGGGCGATCGCAACTACCCTCGGCGCGAACCTCTGCCAGTGCCACCCCGACCAGCACGATCGCGCCGTCGCCTGGATCTCGCACCTGCCGGTGATGGTCAGCAGCAGTCTGATTCTCGCCTGCCAGGGGGAATCTGACCCGGCTATTTTGGTGCTTGCTCAAACCCTAGCCAGCTCTGGCTTTCAAGACACCAGCCGCGTCGGTGGCGGTGTGCCTGAGCTAGGCACCCTCATGGCCCGCCATAACCGCACGGCACTGCTGGATGCCTTGACTCAATACCAGCAGCAGCTAGAGCAGATGAAAGCCTTGATTGCAACGGAGCACTGGGACGCTCTGCACAGCCAGTTAACCCAGTCGCAAGCTGCACGATCTGCCTACTTAAGCTAGGTAGACCGGGTTGCCGACCGTGAGCCGTTTATATCCGCATGCAAGGTCTGTGGAGAGTACGTTTGGAGCCTGAAAGCTAGCGGAGTAGCGGGTGGGTAGATGGGTGGTGGACGATGGGGTGGCAAAATGGATATTGAGAGCATTCAGGAGAAAATTCGCTCTGAGGAATATGTCTATACCTCCCATGCAGACATTGAGCGCAAAGCCGATGATTTGACCTTGATGCAGGTAGAAGAAGCTTTATTAAATGGAGAGGTTCTAGAGCAATATCCAGACACAGGGCGTGGCGAAAGTTGCTTAATTCTCGGCTATTCCAATAATCTGCCTATTCACATTGTCTGCGGCTGGCGAGGGAATCGAGTTGCCATTATTACGGTCTATACACCAGGGCCACCCAAATTTATTGATCCAAGAACAAGGGCTTAACCGATGCGAGATATTAAGTGCAACACCTGCGGTAGTGCTGACTACGAAGAACGCCGAATTACTTATTTGTACAGCCATCAAGGGCAATATTTAATTGTCCCCAACACCCCAGTAGAGATTTGCAGTGACTGCGGCACAGTCTATTACAGCGCTGAAGTTCTGAAAAATATCGAACGTCAGTTTTTTGCTATTCGCAACCATACTGAAACACCTGACCAGTACCTCCAAGTACCGGTGAAGTCCCTGTGAAACTTGGGAGTCGTCCGCTGGCGATTTTTTCGCAAATTCAAAATGCGGCTTACTTCGGCGGATACACGGGTTCTTTGTCGATCACTACTGGTTCCTGGTACAGCAGTGCCGTAAAGGTCACCGTCGAGCCCAGCCCTTCGCCCATGCTGATGAACTGCACCACGCCCCCCATCGCCTCCACCAGGCGCTGGGAAATCGCTAACCCCAGGCCGGTGCCACCATACTGGCGGGTGCGATCGCCGTCCACCTGACTAAAGCTTTGAAATAGGCGATCCTGCTTTTCTAGCGAAACGCCAATGCCCGTGTCGGCCACGCTAATTTTGACCAGACCGGGCCAGGTTTTGCCCTGGTATTCCACCTTTTGAGGTTTCACCTCGGCGCTGATGGTGACCCCGCCCTCGTGGGTGAACTTGATAGCATTGCCCACTAGATTGATTAGCACTTGGAGTAGGCGCTGGTAGTTGCCGTTGACGGTAATATCGTCGCGGGTGGCGGGCAACAAAATGTCAAAAGCCAAGTGCTTCTCGTCAGCCTGGTGGCGCATGAAGTTTTCTAGATCGGCCAACAGCTCCTTGAGGCTAATTGGCCCCATGTCAATCTGCATTTTGCCCGCTTCAATCTTGGCGATGTCGAGCACATCGTTGATTAGCTGTAGCAGATGGATGGCTGACTTGTGGGCCTCTTCAATGAATTCTTCTTGCTCGGCGGGGTCGTCGGCCATGCCGTCGAGCACAAGTCTGAGAAAGCCGATCATGCCGTTGAGCGGGGTGCGCAGCTCGTGGGAGGTATTGGCTAGAAACTCACTCTTCAAGCGCGAGGCTTCTTCGGCCTGCTGGCGCGCTTCTTCGGCCTGGCGGCGGGCTTCTTGAAACTCAAGCTGCTTTTCGAGCAGGCTGGCGTTGGCCTGCTGGAGTTTGATGGCCAGGGCGTGGCTTTCGCCAAACAGGGTGGCGTGGGCGATCGCCGTCCCCACCTGATCGGCCAGGTCGGTGAGCAAATTTAGCTCAATGTCTGACCAGGGGCGATCGGGGCGATCGTGGAGCACGATAAAGCCGTTGATGGTGCTTTGGTAGCGCGTGGCCACCGCCACAATGGATGGATCGGCGGGCTGTCGCGGCGGCACCACTGCCACCGACGACTGGGCGGCAGCACTGAGACAAGGCGTTTCGGCCAGTGACCACACCTGCCCCTGCCAACTGGGCAAATCGCCCGATCGCACATACTCGGCGGTCACCGTAGCGGTTTCGGGGGCCAGATTGGGGGCGGCGGCACAGCTGCACACCAGGCAGCGGCTCACCCCAAACAGGTCGCCCAACCCCTCCACCGTCTGCTGGCGAATGATGGCCAAATCCAGCGTCCAGCGAACGTTGCGGGTAATTTGGGTGAGCCGGGGCGAGTAGGTTTGCAGCTGGGCGCAGGTTCCAGGCAAGTTGTCCTGAACCCCAGTGGACACGTCTAAAGCCCGCTGCCATAGCCCGCCTGTCAACCCGTTTAGGTCAGTCAGGTAGCCTGTGGCTGCAATGCGAAAGAGCTGACCGTCTAGGCCGATGAGGGGTTGCAGCACCCACTGCACATTGATGCTGTGGGAACCCAACGGGCAGCGCCCCGGCAGATGCACCGGTTCGTGGCGGGTGGCTAAGCTTTCGAGCGCCTGCCCCAGGGCATGGGGGGTGGCAAAGGCAACGATTTCGGCCAGCGATCGCCCCACCCAATTCGCCGTTAGCGCCTCCGGCAGAGATTTTATCCCTACGGTTTGAATTGACTCCACCACCGCCGTAGGGCTGAGCACCATGATCCAGGCGGAGATAGCCTCCGCTGGGCTGGCCGCCGCCAAGGTCGGGAAAGAAGGTCGCGATCGCATAGGGGTAAGAGGCCAGAACGCTCCTATGTTAACCAACCACCCACACCGATGGCTCTAGTTGAGAGGGAATTAGAACGGTTTAGGGCGATAGGTACAGGGTTCGAAGGGTAGCCTTAGCCCTACACCCTAGACCTTGAACCCTGATTCAGCGTTCCCTAATCGTTCCACTCGCCTTTGGGGGGCACCGTCGGGTTGCGGGGCAGATGGCGCACCAGGTCATCTTCGTAGCGGCGATCGCCCCGCAGCCACTGGCGCAGGGCAACATCGATTACCTTGCTGGGGTCGGGGGAAAGATGGGTAACCTGGTCGAGCAGGTCTTTATCGATTTGTACCGAGAGGTCGACTTTTTCCGCCGACCGTTCGCCGGAAGGAGAGGCAGAGTGTTGCATAGTGAGTGGCCTAACTGCCGGGTATGGGGTGGATTGAATCTATCATCAGTCTAAGCCCTGGCATAGACAGGTTTGGCGTTAACGCCCACAACCCCCACAGGATTAGGTCTGAAGTCCTTGACATAACAAGTCTAACCTCCCTCACTTTCCCCATCTCCTCAACCTCCTCATCTTCCCTAACCCCCTCACTCCCTTACCCATCCACCCCCTCACTCCCCAAGCATTCGCCAAACGAGGGATTACAATATTAAAGTCTGTAAACTAATGCCGCTGGTAAGCCTTGTATGACAGAGGTTCCCGTCTCTCAGATTCGCAATTTCTCGATTATTGCCCACATTGATCACGGCAAATCGACCTTGGCCGACCGGTTGCTCCAGCGCACCGGCACCGTCAGCGATCGCGAAATGAAGGCTCAGTTCCTCGACAACATGGATCTGGAGCGAGAGCGGGGCATCACCATCAAGCTCCAGGCTGCCCGCATGAACTACAAGGCCAAGGACGGCAAAGACTACGTCCTCAACCTGATTGACACGCCCGGACACGTCGATTTTTCCTATGAGGTGTCGCGGTCTTTAATCGCCTGCGAAGGGGCGCTGCTGGTAGTTGATGCCTCCCAGGGGGTTGAGGCCCAAACCCTGGCCAACGTCTATCTGGCCCTGGAAAACAACCTCGAAATCATCCCCGTTCTCAACAAAATCGACCTGCCTGGTGCCGAACCCGAGCGCATTCGGCAAGAAATCGAAGACATCATCGGCCTCGATTGCAGCGGTGCCATTCTCGCCTCCGCCAAACAAGGAATCGGCATCGACGAAATTTTAGAATCGATCGTTTACCTGGTGCCGCCCCCGGCTGACACGGTAGATCAACCCCTGCGGGCGCTGATCTTTGACAGCTACTACGACAGCTACCGGGGTGTAATCGTCTATTTCCGCGTCATGGATGGCACCCTGCGCCGCAAAGACAAGGTGCGGCTGATGGCCTCGGGCAAGGAGTACGAAGTTGACGAACTGGGCGTGCTCGCTCCCACTCAAATCGAGGTGGATGAACTCCACG
The DNA here is from genome assembly GCA_003249105.1 of Leptolyngbya sp. Taxonomy (GTDB): domain Bacteria; phylum Cyanobacteriota; class Cyanobacteriia; order Phormidesmidales; family Phormidesmidaceae; genus Nodosilinea. The sequence continues at coordinate 16,033 of QBLT01000065.1, forward strand.
CCGGAGAAGTGGGGTACTTCGCCGCCTCCATCAAAGCTGTGGAAGACGCCCGTGTCGGCGACACCATCACCCTGGTGCAGAATCCTGCTAAAGAAGCTTTGCCCGGCTATGCCGAAGCCAAACCCATGGTCTTCTGCGGTCTATTTCCTACTGTCTCAGACCAGTTTGAGGAGCTGCGCGAAGCCCTCGAAAAGCTGCGCCTCAGCGACGCTGCCCTCCAGTATGAGCCAGAAACTTCCAGCGCCATGGGCTTTGGCTTTCGCTGCGGCTTTTTGGGCCTGCTGCACATGGAAATTGTGCAGGAGCGTCTAGAGCGCGAGTACAACCTCGATTTAATTACCACCGCGCCCTCGGTAATCTACCGAGTCACCACCATCCAGGGCGACGTGCTTGAGATCGACAACCCCAGTACCCTGCCCGATCCCCAGGCCCGCGAAAAAATCGAAGAGCCCTACGTGCAGCTCGACATGATCACCCCCGAAGAATATGTGGGGGCTTTGATGGAGCTATGCCAGAACCGGCGCGGCGAATTCAAAGACATGAAGTACCTGGCTCAAGGCCGCACGACCTTGATTTATGAGTTGCCCCTGGCCGAGGTGGTCACCGACTTTTTTGACCAGATGAAGTCGCGCAGCAAGGGCTATGCCAGCATGGAGTACCACCTGATTGGCTACCGCGAAAATCATCTGTCGCGGCTCGACATTTTGATCAATGGCGACCCGGTCGATTCGCTGGCGTCCATCGTTCACCGTGACAAGGCCTACTACGTGGGCAAAGCCCTGGTCGAAAAGCTCAAAGAACTAATTCCGCGCCACCAGTTCAAGATTCCGATTCAGGCGGCGATCGGCAGTCGGGTGGTGGCCAGCGAGAGCATCCCCGCCCTGCGCAAAGACGTACTGGCCAAGTGCTACGGCGGCGACATTTCCCGGAAGAAAAAGCTGCTGCAAAAGCAGGCTAAGGGTAAAAAACGCATGAAGGCTGTTGGCACCGTTGATGTGCCACAGGAAGCCTTTATGGCCGTGCTCAAGCTGTCCTAATTTCTGGTCAGTCGCGGCCTGCTAAGGGAACGCTAGCCCTGTAGGTTAACCTGGAGCGGGCGGCGATGAAATTTAGCTTGGTGATCACCACCTACAACCGACTGGAGTTGCTGAATCGGGCGATCGCCTGCGGTCTGAACCAAACCGTGCCCTGCGAAGTCGTGGTCGCTGACGATGCCTCCACCGACGGCACGGAGGAGTATGTGCGCAGTTTGGGCGATCGCGTTGTCTACCACCGCAATGCCCAAAACCTTAACCATGCCGCCACCGTCAACAATGGCGTGGCCGCCGCCAGCGGAGATTGGGTCAAGTTTCTCGATGATGACGACTATCTGGCCCCCGACTGCATTGAGAAAATGACGGCGGCGATCGCCCAGCATCCCCAAGCCGTGCTCTGCTCCTGCCAGGCCATTCAGGTTGACGCGCACGGTACTGAACTTCGCCGCACCCCGGCCACTGGCCCTGGCCAAGTGTTTTACATTCCCCAGAGCGCCATCCACTACGGCATGCTGATGGATCAGGTGCCTTTTGGCACCCCCGCCCAGGTGGCAGCCCGCCGCGATGCCTTTTTGCAAGCGGGCGGCTGGGATACCACTATGACCACCAACTACGACGACATCGACGCCTGGGTAAAGCTGGCCGACTTTGGTGATGCGTTGTTTGTCAACGAGTGCTTGGCCTACCGCACCATTTGGGCCGGGGGCTATGAGCAAAAAATGTCCCTCAGCCGCCGTATGGCGCTGAATCTGACCATCAAAGAGCGCATCTATGGGCGGGTGAGTGAGGGATACCGCGATCGCATCCCCACCCTTGCCGCCATTGGCCAATACCTGCATCTGCACTGGGGCTTGGTCGCCCTGCGCCAGCGCCAGGTCGCGGCTGGACTATCGATGTTGGCCCTCGGCGCGCGATCGCCCCAAGCCTGGCAGTTGCTTACCCAGGCGCGCAAGCTACGCACCAACCCTGAGACGGCGACCCTAATCCCTCGCACCGTCCTGGTACCGTAGAGCCTTAGGTATGATAAAACTACCCACCCACTGGATCAGGTGATGCAGGCTAGCGAGACACCCGACGGATTTCAGCAGCAGATCTTGTCAGAGCTGCGGCAAATTAACCAGCGACTCGATCGAGTAGAGACCGATATCAGCAATGTCAAGACTGACATCGGCAGAGTGGAAACCGATGTCGAAAAGCTCAACTTCAAGTTTGACACCTACCAAAACGCCTCTGACCAGGTAACGCGGCTGGCAACAACCATTGTGATCGCAGCTGCTTCGGTGGTGATTTTGTCGCCGGTTTTGCAGGCCATTACCCCAGCCATCAGCGCTCTAGTGACTGGGATAGCTCCTGGCAACAGCTAGGGAGCAACCTGCAAAAACTCTGTTTGGGTATCTTTACAGAACTGGGATAATCGATACCGCCAGACTGACAATCTGCCAGGGGTCTACCTCATGCCATCCTTGCGTTCCACAGGGTGCTTCTAGCAAATTTACTTGCTCCGTCACCTCCATGGGCATAGATCCCTGGAGCTTTAGAGATGTTTTTAAGCCTGTGCTTTCATAACCACGCAGAATGTACTGTTCTGCTGATCCTTCTGCCTGTTTGAAGGCGGACAACACAAACCCAGTGTCTCCTAAATTGAGGAAGCTGGCGGAGGACTGATTGCTTTCAGAAGATGCCGAGAATGACATCAGACAGGGTCGAATAGGCAGATTGAAGTTGCGCGCAGCCCGCACGGTTTTGGCCTGCTGCCAGCTGTGGGCATGGGGATAGATGGCGTAGCTGAAGGTTTGAAGGCCGCGATCGCACCCCGGATCTGGCCAAACGGGAGCCTTGAGCAGCGTGAGTCGCAGCTGATTGGGCCTGGCATCGAACCCGTGTTTATAGTCGGTGAGAATGCTCACGCCGCGATCGCCATCGCTGAGGTCGGCCCAGCGTAGGGCAGGCACTTCCCACTTGGCCTGGTCTTGGGGCGTGGCGGGGGTGGTAGAGCGGGCGATCGCCCCAAAGGGAATTTCATAGGTCGCCTCAGCCGCCGCCACCGTCAGCGGAAACGCCGCCTTCAGCACCACTTGGGTCTCTTGCCAATCGACCTCGGTGTGAACCGCCAGCACAGGAGAATTCACCTCTAAACGGTAGTCTTGGACGATGGTGGACTGATTGAAGCCACGGACTACCCGAAGGGTCTGCCGCACTGAACCATACTCAACCCAGCTCATGCTTTTGAGCACAAATGCATCTAGGGGATGGTCTTGGTAGTCGGGGGCAATGTTCCACGCATCCCAATACTGGCCTTCGTCCTTGAAGACCTGGAGCTGGTTTCCACAGCCTTGAAAGGTTTCGGTGCCCGTGGCTTTGTGAATCAGGCTGGCAATGCCGCCCGTGACCGGGTCGATGGTGGCTTGCAGGTGGGTGTTCTCCAAAATCCACTCGACGGGGGCTGGACTGGACGGGGCCACCTCGGCAGAAATCAGCCAGATCAGGCGATAGCCGACAGAAGGAATAGCCGGAACATAGACCAGCAGCGAGGGAGAGTCAGTCTGTTCAAGCTGGGTGGGCAGCGTTTGGCCCTCGGCATCCTGCGCTTGCCAAAAAGTTTGAGCCAAGGCGGGAGGCAGAGCTATCGCCACCACTTCGCTGCGCTCCCAGTTCAGCGGGTTAAACAGCACCACAGGCACAGCGTCAGGGTGGGGAGGCGAAGGGAGGGCACAGTGCTCAGCGAGAGCCTGGAGAGAGATTTGCAGAATGCGATCGCCCATCTCCAACGCCGCTTGCCATTCAGCATTCGCCTGTTCAAACACTTCGGGGATCGACGACCCCGGCAAAATATCGTGGAACTGGTTAAACAACACCAGCTTCCAAGCGGTTTCTAGCTCGGTAGCAGGATAGGGCTGAAGCCCGTAGATCGCGGCGATGGCGGCAAACAGTTCGGCTTGAAACAGCAGGTCTTCGCAGCGGCGGTTGTACTGTTTTTGGTCGCCGTGGGTGGTGTAGCAG
>QBLT01000066.1 GCA_003249105.1 Leptolyngbya sp.
TAGGCTAACCATCCCATACCCTCGGGAATATCGAAAACCCTGAGGTTAAAGATTGCCGCCGAGGCCATGAGTAGCCCCAGAGCCAGCCCCTGAGAGAGCAAATGCCACGTCCATTTCACCGGAATCAAGAGGGCCTGGAGGGTAAAGAAAATCAGCCAAACGCCAAAGTCTAAAAAGGCTTCTCCCCTCAGGGTGAAGTAGATTTGAGGCACCCACACCAGGGCGATGGAATATCCCAGAAATGCGACCTTAACCCGCTGTATGGGCAGTACGTAGCGCAGCATGAGCCAGGTCACCATTAACCCCAGGGCCGGGGTGATCAACAGCGCCCAGAGCAGCAGCCAGAACCGGTCACTGTTGAGAAATTCATCCACCTCTCCGCGGCGCTCCATGGCGGGCAAGAGCATTCCCAGGTTGAGCCCCGCAATAATCACCAAAAACCCCAGGGCAATCCAGATGGCCAACTGCAGGCGATCGCGAATGAACTGCTGCCGCCAGGTGCGATACTCCTTGGACAGCGAGGCCCCAGCCCCTGGGGAGCGTGCCAAAAACTGCGTCAGGCGTTGCCATTGGTGGGCGATAGAAATCATAGTTGGGGCACTGGGTTGCCGAGGCTAACGTTACTCGGGTTGGTCGGGTGAACGGGGAAAAGGATACTGCATTTGCACCAGGGTCAGCCCGGTATCGTCGTGGTGCGATCGCCCGGTTTCGCGAAAGCCGTAGCGATCATAAAAGCCCCGCCCCATGGCATTTTGCTCAAAGACGGCCACCGTCAACGCCCCCTTTAGCGCTACGGCATGATCCATTAAGGCTCGACCCAGGCCGCGCCCCTGCCAGGCCGGAGCCACAAACAGACCGCCGACCTCGCTGCTCCCCTCGTCATTGACCAGGGACACAAACCCCACGATATGCCCCTGGTGTTCGTACACCCAGGTTTCAGCCACCGGCAGGTATTGGGTAGCAATGGCGATGCGCTCTTGGGCAAAATGGTCAGCGGGTAAGAAGCTGTGGGCGATGGTCGCCGCTCGCTGCCACACCTCCAGCACCGCCTCACAATCCTGGGGCCGATAGGGTTGCAGGCTCATGGTTGCCAGTCCTGTTTGAGACAGCTATAGAGGTGGTGATCGACGTAGCGATCGTAGAGCCATTCCGCCTGACGCAGGGTGCCCTCGTGGCAAAAGCCCAGCCGCTCAGGAATGCGTCGGCTGCGGTGGTTTTCCGTGGCGCAGGCAATCACCTGGCGGTTCAGCCCCAGCCCGCTAAAGCCGTAGTTCACCAGGGCGCGACAGGCGGCCGTCATCAGCCCCTGGCCCTGGTGGGCTTCCCTCAGCCAGTACCCAATGGTGCCGATGCGGTTGGCCCCATTGAGGTGGTTGTAGCCGATGATGCCTGCGATCGCCCCGTGGTGGCAAATCGCCGCGCCAAAGCCCTGGTTCTCGGCCCCCTGGCGCAAAAAAGACTGAATAAAGCCGCGGGTATCGTCGGCAGATTTCACCGTATCTAGCCAGGGCAGCCACTGGCGCAGGTAAGCTCGGTTGGCCTCGGTCAGGGCAAACAGATCGTCGGCATCGGCCAGGCTCAAAGGCCGCAGGCTAAGCGAGTCGGTAACGGGGTAGAAAAACATGATTGGCGTCGCCAAAGCGTGATGGTTTTAGCCTAGGGGAAAGGTAGCGCGGGGGCTTCCCACGGTCAGGCTCACCCAGTTGGGGGAGGGCAAACCCCCCAGGGCGATACCCAATTGCAGGTAGGGGTGCCCGCGTCGCCTCGCCTACGGTGTGAAGGTCGAGTTCAAGCCCAGCCCCATGCTATTAGCCAACCGCTCCCGCCGTTCGATATTGCCTCAGCGACCTTCCGCTAGATCTCTAGACCTATGGATTGTGGGTGCAGAAGTCGGACTCTTTGCCTTGATCAGTGGCGGAGCTGGGGTAGCGCTGCTCTGGTTTGTCGCCCAGGGCGAGGCGTCGCCTTACATCTATCCAAGCTCTGTTACCCCCGTCCCGGCGCTGAGCCGTCCAGCTCCAGCAACATCCGTCGCCCAGCCCTGCGTTGATCGCAGCGGTGGGGTGGCCCAGGCGGCCATCGCCTGCATTCAAGTGAACTAACCCAGCCCCCGTATCCCCATTTTTTCTACCCAAGGAGCCGTAATCCTATGCTGTCTAAATTAGGTTTAGGACTGGCCCTCTGCCTGTCCATCAGCCCAGTCCAGGCGATCGCGTTCACTGCTGCCCCGTCACCCGCCGCCATGACCCCATCCACAGAGCTTTCTGCTGCCTTCACCACCGCCCTCGCCGCTGAAATGGATGCCTTTGTGCAGGCCCACGCCGACCATCGGCAGTTTATGGGCACCGTGCTGGTGGTGCGCGACGGAAAAACTGTGCTGGGTCGGGCCTACGGCCTGGCAGATCTCGATCAGCAAATTCCCCACAGCCTCGACACCCGCTTCCCCATTGGCTCGGTAACCAAACAGTTCACCGCCGCCGCCATTCTGCAGCTGCAAGACCGGGGTTTGCTGAATGTGCAGGCCCCCGTTGCCACCTACCTGCCCGATTACCCCAACGACACCATTACCCTGCACCACCTGCTCACCCACACCGCCGGATTGCCCAACCTCACTAGCACACCGGAGTATTTTGAATGGATGCAGCGGCCCGCCACCCTGGAGGAACTGATCGCCCGCTTTCAAGACTTGCCCCTAGAGTTTGAGCCAGGGAGCCAGCACCGCTACAGCAACTCCGGCTATATCCTGCTGACTCAGGTGATTGAGACTGTATCGGGTCAATCCTACGGCGACTATGTGCAGGACCATTTGCTCACCCCCCTGGGGATGGAGAACACCGGCTACGATGGGCCGTCCCCAGGCTTGGCTACGGGGTATCGGGGCAATGCCCGGAATTACCAGATCGTGCCCGTTGCCGATCCCACCTCGGCCCAGGGGGCGGGCGGGCTATATTCCACCGTGGGCGACCTGGCGCGGTGGAACCAGGCGTTGTTTGGGAATCTCCCCGGCGATCGCGCGGTGTTAAGTGAAGCCGCGATCGCCGCCATGACCACGCCCCAGGTTTCCCTGGGCATTGCCGAAGCGCCTCATTTGGCCTACGGCTATGGGCTAGGGGTGGATACCTCTGATCAGCCCCGCATTCTCCACGGTGGCGGCATCAGCGGCTTTGTCAGCAGCCTGCTGTACTTGCCAAAGCAGAACACCACCATCGTGGTGCTCAGCAATGTGGAATCGATTAACCCTGAACAGATTTCGGCGGGGTTGGCAGCCATTCTGCTGGGCGAATCCTACGATCTGCCCCAGACGCTCGATGCGGTAACGGTGGCGACGGCGGTGCTAGAGCGCTACGTGGGCACCTATCAATTGGCCCCGGAGTTTCAGATCGCCATCACTGTGGAAAACGGGCAGCTGTATGCCCAGGGTACGGGACAACCGGTGATCGCGCTCTACCCCGCCTCCGACACCGAGTTCTTTGCCCTTGCGCCCGAACTGCGCATTGTCTTTAACCCCATTGAAAGCGGCGCAGTGGAGAGCCTGACCCTGATTCAAGGCGGCCAAAACACCGTGGCTCCCAGAGTAAATTAAAAGGAAAACCCGATGCAATGGCTTAACGAACCGCCCCAGTGGGCGCAAACCGACCAGACCATTACCCTCACTACCGCTTCCCAAACCGATTTTTGGCGAGTCACACACTACGGCTTTATTCGCCACAGCGGTCACTTTTTCTACGAAACCATTGCCGGAGACTTTGTGGCCGAAGTTACTATCCGGGGCCAATACCGCCACCTCTACGACCAGGCGGGGTTGATGGTGCGTGCCGACGACCGCCACTGGATCAAGGCCGGGATTGAGTACGTCAATGGGGTGCAAAACCTCAGCGCCGTTGTCACCCACGACTATTCCGACTGGTCGAGGATGGTTTTGCCCAATGCTCCCGAAGCGCTGCGGCTGCGGCTAGAGCGGCGGGGCGATGCGATCGAGATTTTCTACTGGGCTGAAACAGGAGACTTCAGGCCGTTTCGGTTGACCTATTTTCGTGACGCGATTGCTCTTCAGGTGGGGATCATGGGCGCATCCCCAGAGGGTCCAGGATTTACCGTCACCTTTGCCAATTATGTGGTTCAGGCTTAGGTCGCAGACATGTAGAGTGGTGCGCTGAGTAGTTGCCTGCGCGCACAACCAGTCAACGAGGGAATGCGGGTTTAGGACGTTTCGCTAGTCCGCGGCGATCGCTGTGCCAATGAGTCTGTGTCAGGGGCTAATATATTCCCCTGTCTTCGGATCGATACCCAGTTCTTCGCAGTCGCGGTTTGGGTCGAGGGTGATGCCCTCCGGCAACGTAGTGCGGCAGAGCTCGGCCAAGGCGAGTTGGTCTTGGGTTAGATCCACTGCCCCTTCAAAGTTGGCGTTAAGCAGGAAAGCCCTTTCAAGGTTGGCATGCGACAGGTCAGCCCTTTTGAGGTTGGCGCTCTCCAAGTCAGCTTCTTCGAGGTTGACTTTCTTCAGGTCAGCCTTTTCAAGGTTGGCTTCCACCAGGTGAGCCTTTTTGAGGTTGGCGTTCTCCAAGTCAGCCTCTTCGAGGTTGGTTCTCTCCAGGTGAGCCTTTTTGAGGTTGGTTCTCTCCAGGTCAGCCTCTTGGAAATCCAAGCCGGATAGGTGCACTCGTCGCAAATTTAGTCCAGACAGATTTTGCGCTTTGAAGCTAATAACAGGTTCTGCTGAGTCCTCTATTATCTGTGATAAATCTGAAGCTTGGAGAAAAGCAATCAGCTGCGTTCTTCTAGCAAAGTCTAATTCCCGAAGTACAGCAACCGTTCGCCCCCGAGCCAGGACGATCGCCCCCTCGTCAGGTGTTTCAGCTAAAAGGTTTCGCTCAAAGGTCAGCTCCTCAAGCTTGTCAAAATACGCCTTGAGAACCGCATTTTGGTTTGCTTCCCTTTGGATTTGCCCTGTAATAATGCTACCGGCAGCCGCTATAACGAGAGGAACTGCGAGTAGCTTTATCCACTCAAGTTGGGGTAAAGAGAAGAGAAACCACCTAGGGGCATCCCAGGCTATGACCTTAAAAGCTTGCTTTGCGGGTTTCCTGCCCAAAATGAAAGGCCGATTACTGGCGAATAGCGTTGTTCTGAAGAGGCTACGGACAATCTTCTCGGCTTTCGCCCAGTCGCTGCATTCATCCCCTGGTTTACCCAGCAGCAGCCGGTTGTGATAGATCCCAAGGGCTATCCGCTCGGTATCCGCTCGCTGCTTCTCTGCTCTGTTTTTCCGGGTCATGGCCGTTTCTCATCGCGACCATCATTAAGATTCACCCAAAACAAGACAGTTGTCTCAGTGTGTGGCACAAAACAAAATACCCCCAACCGTAAGGCCAGGGTCATGGTGGGGTGTTAGCCGTAGTAATAGGGGTTAAGTTTTGAGTCAGTCTCGGTCGGGGCTAGGGAGAACGTCCTAACATATGAGTAGTTATACTTAGAGACTGATCGTTGCGAGGTGCCTCAGGTGGTTCTCAGAAGCTTGGTCATTTGGCTGATATTTATCTTTGTCGAAAGCCTGAACGGAACAGCCCGCATTCTCTGGTTGATACCTGCCCTAGGAAATGGTTTGGCTCATCAGGTCTCCTTTGTCATCGGCTTGCTGCTGATGTTGACCCTGGCAACGGTGTTTGTGCCTTGGTTAAGGGCATCGTGGGTGCAGAGTATAGGCATTGGTCTGCTGTGGGCAGGTTTAACCCTGGCCTTTGAGGTGGGGCTGGGGCGCTGGGGGTTTGGCTATGATTGGGGGCAAATCTGGGCCGATTACGATCTGACCCATGGGGCTCTTATGTCGCTGGGTCTGGGGTTAATGGCGCTATCGCCGATGATCGGTCGCATGATTCGAGGCTGGGTTCCCCATCGGCGGCAAACCGTCTAGGGGCCTGTTCGCCGTCGGTTCTATATCAGTTCCATCCATCCCATGGGAGGTAACTATGGCCCAAACTCTGACTAACCTAAAGCCCATCACGCTGGAAAAATTGTGGCAGGCCCAGCCCGTTTCCCTTGGAGCATTGCCCCTAGGTGCCACGCTCTTTGACCCCGAGGATCTCACCGCTGTGCCTCCCCTGGCTCGCCGCTACCTGCGGTGGGCGATCGCCCACCGCACAACCCTGGCCTCAGCGGTGCGCCTGCACATGCACGGCACCATCAAGCTAGGCGACAAATGGCACCGCTTCACGGGCGAAGAGGTGATTCGCTGGCAGCGGGGCATGATCTGGCGGGCCACCACCTGGATGCAGGGGCTGCCGATCTTTGGGGCCGATCGCCTGGTGGATGGCGTCGGCGAGATGCGTTGGAAACTGCTGGGGCTGCTGCCGCTGATGCAGGCCAGCGGGGAGGATGTGGCGCGATCGGGAGCAGGGCGCATTCAGGGCGAGGCAGTGTGGTTGCCCTCGGTGTTCTGCAGCTCCGAGATTGCCTGGACAGAGCTAAATGAGTCTCAGCTACAGGCCGACTTCACGGCCTTTGGAGAACCCGCCCACCTGACCTTGACCCTAGATGCCCAGGGGGCCATTCAGCAGGTGGCAATGCAGCGCTGGGGCAGCCCCGAAGGCGGCGATTACCACTACGACACCTTTGGAGTCATCGCCGAGGCCACTGGCACCTTTGACGGCTACACCATTCCCACCCAGATTCGGGCGGGGTGGTTTTTTGGCACTGACCGTTTTGAGAGCGAGGGCGAATTTTTCCGCTGCACCATTGACCGAGCCTGCTATCGCTGATCAGATTTTTTCTACAACCAGAGGCATTGCTATGGATAACGCTAGCCTCCTTCGAGAACTCGTTCACTACGGCACCCTGGCCGCCTCTAGCCACAACACTCAGTGCTGGCGGTTTCAGGTCGGTGAGCAGAGCATAACGATTCTGCCCGATCTCTCTCGCCGCTGCCCGGTGGTTGACCCCGATGATCACCACCTGTATGTGTCCCTCGGCTGCGCGGCAGAGAACATCCTGCAGACGGCTAAAGCCCACGGGCTGGCGGGGCAGGTGACATTCGAGGGCGCTGAAGCAGGCTCTGTCCACCTGACCTTTGCCCCCTGCGAACCGGAAACTAATGCGCTGGCGGAGGCCATTCCCCACCGCCAGTGCAGCCGCACAGAGTATAATGGCCAGCCATTGACTCCGGAAGAGTTGGATCTGCTGACGGCAGCGAGTACGGGGGACGGGGTGCGGGTGGTGATGCTGACCAGCCCGGCTGAGCTGGCCCTAGTAGAGGCGTTTGTGGTGCGGGGCAACACCGCCCAGCTCAAAAACTCCGCCTTTGTGAAAGAGCTAATCTCGTGGATTCGCTTTAACCAGGCGGAGGCCGAGCTCAAGGGGGATGGGCTGCACAGCGCGGCGTCGGGGAATCCGTCTTTGCCTCGCTGGTTGGGACGGTTGATCTTGCCCCTGGTGCTGAAGCCCAAACCGGAGAATGAGAAGTGTGTCCGGCAGTTGCGCAGCTCGGCGGGGGTGGCGGTGTTTGTGTCTGAGCCCAGTGACCCGGCCCACTGGGTGGAGGTGGGCCGCTGCTATGAGCGCTTAGCCCTACAAGCGACGGCCCTGGGCATTCGCCATGCCTTTTTAAACCAGCCGGTGGAAGAGGCGGCGCTGCGGCCCGAGTTTGCCGAGGCGCTGAAGTTGGGGGCAGGGCGGCCTGATCTGGTGGTGCGATTTGGGCGAGGCCCAGAGATGCCCCGATCACCCCGGCGACCTGTTGAAGCGGTGCTGGTGTGAGCCATTGAACCCGGCTACCTAGACGGCGTGGCTTGCTGCATCCAAAGGGGATAGCCGTTAGCGTCACGCAGTTGTAAAACGCGATCGCCCTGCGTTACCTCAGAGGCCATGAGAACCGACTCACCCTGCCAATCGCTGCGGAAGCCTTTGACTTCAATGGGGCTATTGGGGACAACAGCAAACCCCTGATCCTCCAAATACCAGGCTGGCCCCAGGTGCACCTCCAGGATTTCCTCGGCGGTTTGCAGGGTCAGAAACATGCCCTGGTGGCCACCGTAGCGATTTACCGCAGTGGCCGTTCCTTGCAGCGTGACTAAATCATCGGCCTCAAACATACCGCCGTTGATGCAGGGCATTCCGCCTTCTCTTGGCCCCATAGGGCCACCCCTTTGCCAGCGCTCACCCATCATCTGGCGACCCATGGGCCACCAGCCGGTCTGGTTTTGGGCCTGAAGCGGCGTAGCGGTAAAGGCCAGGGTAGCGATACCGGCACCGGCCAGGGCCGAAAGTGCGATTGAAACAAGCTTCGTGGCCATAGAAAAGCCCTCCTTTGGATGGCTAACCCTCACCGACGGTAGCCCACCTAGCGGCTCAGCATAAAGGGGCGATAGAAGGACGATTTTCTACTCACTCAAGCAAAAAGTCTGTCCTCGGCGGCTCTGCTATTCGATAGCAAAGGGCAGCAGATAACCGTATACCTCTAGTTTAGACACGTTGTTTAGAAGGCATCGTCGGTTCGCAACAAAAGGGTGAATAACGATACACCTTCCTTCTAAAGACAAGCTAGCGGCAAGAGCGATCGCTTAACCTGAAAAACTAATATTTCACTCAAGCACGTACTCACAAATTCCTCACAATTAAGTTCTGGCTTGAGCAATAAATAATTTTCTTGACGATAGTGGAGACATTGCCAATCGGGAAGAAATTTATCGTTATTATTGTTGGTGAGATTGACTGGGTGTGAAATCATCTGGCCTCAATTTCTCCAATCATGATTTAGAGCTGAGTATCAAATCATGAAACGAACTAACGCTGGAAATTTTCTTGCCCTACTGGGGTTTTTAGGATTTCTGAGCTTTCAGAATAGTGAACAGAATCCTATATCTACCCTTCTGCCTGTCGAGAGTACATTAGGGCAAGAATCGGAAGCGAAGGGCGTCTTGTGTTGACTTTGCTGCTCGTTCCCTTGGGCGTGCTGTTTGTCTTTGTCCTAGTGTTGTTGGTAATCAGTCCCGGACGACCTTCCTCTATTGTCGACGAGCGTGGCCGCCCCGTGGTGGGCAGCATTTCAGAGAAGATTCGCGTCACCATCAATGGTGCCGAACAGGGCATGTTCATTCGTGGCCGGGATGAAACGAAGCCCGTTCTGCTATTTGTTCACGGTGGAGCCGGAATGCCTGAGTACTTCCTTGCCCAGAAGTACCCTACTGCCCTGAAGGTTCTTGAGGATCACTTCATTGTCTGCTGGTGGGAACGTCGCGGTGCAGGCCTGTCCTATTCCACCAAATTATTGCCGCAAAGCATAACAGTAGAGCAGATGGTTTCTGACCTACTAGCTGTAACGGACTACCTGCGAGATCGTTTCCACGAAGACAAGATCTACCTCATGGCCCACTCGGGCGGCACGTTCTTTGCTCTACAAGCCGTCGCCCGATCACCGCAGTCGTACCACGCCTATATTGCAGTCGCCCAGATCGCGGGCCAACTCAAGTCCGAGAACGTGGCCTATCAGTATATGCTGAAGCGTTTTCGGGAAATCGGCGATGGGGGCATGGTCCGCCGACTAGAATCGGCACCACCCACGATGTCTGTTCCACTTCCGGCCTCCTACATGGCTATCCGTGACAAGGCCATGCATAGCCTTGGAGTCGGCACAACTCGTCAAATGAGGTCGGTGATAGCCGGGGTCTTTCTCCCGTCGTGGCTGTCTCCAGACTACACAGTCATGGAGAAGGTGAACATTTGGCGCGGTAAAGCTTTTTCGGATGGCTTGCTGTGGAACAAGATTTTAGCTACCGACCTAGCTACAACTGTAACTAGTGTCGCCATCCCGGTGTACTTCCTGCATGGCATCCACGATTACACCGTAACGCTGCCAGAGACAAAGGCGTATTTTGAGAGGCTAAAGGCTCCTGTGAAGGGCTTTTACACATTCCCAGGATCGGCCCACAGTCCAATGTTCGAGGAGCCTGAGAGGATACGCCAGATCCTTGAACAGGATGTGTTTGAAGGGACAAACAGCCTCGCTGATTAGAGGTGAGGCGAGACATGCAATCGGTAACGCTGCAAACATCTCGTTGGAGCTAATTGCGAAGTATCCCCTATTTCGTGTGACGGTTTTGGAGTATCAAATCATGAATCACGTTAATGATGGAAAGTTTCTTGGCCTGCTGGGATTTTTAGGTTTTTTGGGGTTTTTAGGTTTTCAAGGTAGTGAAAAGTACCAACACCTTTTCGTGCTGGTATGGCTATCACTTCTCTCTTTAGGATCGCTTTTAGTCTTTTTTCCACGTCGAAGGGGGAATGTAAACTTTGCTGTTGATCCCCATAAAAAGGGTTTTTTAGGATTTCTGGGATTCCTTAGATTTCTCGATTTTCTAGGAAGCGCCAATCCGCAATTGGCAGGGATAGCCATTTTATCGATCGCTTCAGGATTAGCGATCGCAAAACCAACATCCTGACCGTGCCAATCCGTTAGAGATTACGACAGTTGCTCCAAGGATAATCATTATGGCTCATCACGTTTCGCCGCGAATTAGCCCCGCTCAACGGTTGCTACAGGTTCTCTGGCGCGATCGCCGCATCGGGGGCGCAGCGGTGACCGTTCTGGTGCTGCTGCTCGGCTTGGCGATCGCTCAAACCATGCCTCGGGGGCCAGCAACAGCCGCTCAGGCGTTAATAGCAATGGCGAGCAGCCTGATTGTTGGGAGTGTAGCAGGGTTTATTCTGCGCTCCCGATGGGCCATGGTAATCACTCCCCTGGTTTACATGATCGCCGTCGAAATCGGTCGCTGGGGTATCACTGGCCCAACCGTCGATGCACCCCGTCTGAATGAACCATTTGGCATTTTGGCGCTGATTTTAGGGCGGGGGCTTCATGGGTTGGTCGGTGTATTGCCCTTGGTGGTGGGGAGCGCGTGGGGAATCGCTATGGCCCAACGGAACCGGAATGCTGGCTCGTCTAGGACTTGCAGAATTCCCGGTCGATGGGCGATCGCAACCACCATTGGGCTAGCCCTGCTGGCCCTACTGATTGCCCTGCCCGCCAGCACGCCGCCGATTTTGGGCGAAAATGGCAAACCTTTACCGGGCAGCATTGCCCAGTTAGAAAACGTGCGCCTGGGCGGACAGGATCAGTGGATTATGCTGCGGGGCTACAGCCTTGATCGCCCGGTCATTCTCTATCTCAGCGGCGGGCCTGGGCAGAGTGATCTGCCCTATTCGCGAGTGCTATTTGAGGATCTATCCCGAAATTTCGTGGTGGTCAGCTGGGATCAGCGCGGCACAGGAAAATCCTATGCAGCACTCGACCCCACCGCTACGCTCACCCTCGACCAGGCGATCGCCGATACGATCGAGCTGACTCAATATTTGCGTGATCGCTTTGGTGAGCAAAAGATTTACCTACTGGGGGAGTCGTGGGGCAGCACCCTCAGCGTTTTAGCTGCCCAGCGCCAGCCAGAGCTGTACTACGCCTCGATTGGCAGTGGCCAAATGGTGAGCCAGCGAGAAACCGATCGCCGCATTTACCACGATCTTTTAGCGCTGGCAGCGCAGGAAAACGACACCGCGCTGGCGACTAAACTGCAATCCTACGGGGAACCTCCCTATGCCGATATTCCCTACGCCAATGCCTTTGTGATGGGTCAGTACGATCGGCTGTATCAACCTTACACACCACCACAATCCTATATCCAGCGGGGCAGCGCCGCGAAGCTAGGCCCCTGGGGAATTTTTGGCCGTGAATACAACCTCGTGGAGAAAGTGAATGTGCTGCGCGGCCTGATCGACATGTTTTCGACTTTGTACCCCCAACTGCAAACCATTGATTTTCGCCAAACTGTCCAGCAGCTTGAGGTGCCCGTTTACATGCTGGATGGCACCGCCGAACTCAAGGGTCGCCGTGACTTAGCCCTGGAGTGGTTTGAACAATTGCAGGCTCCCCACAAGCAGCGGTTTGTGTTTGAGAACGCAGCCCACTCCGTAGCCTTTGAACAGTTTGAAGCGCTATCCAAACTCATGGTTGACACCGTTTTACCAGAAACCTATCCCCAACCCTGATGGGGCTCTTTTGCCAATTAAATAGGGAGGACTTTCATGAAATCCGACAGTCCAGAGCCAAACCGATATTTGATTCCCTTTGCGTCCCTCACTCCATTTCTCTTGATAACCTTTGGGTTGGCGTGGGGAATCTTTGCGCTGTTCATCCTGCTGCCTGGGTCGATGGTGGCGATGTTTGGGCAAGTTAGCGGTCGGCATCCGTTATTTGTCTTGGCCGTGTATGCTCCGGCGATCGCGGCTTTCACCGTCATCACTTACCACACGGGTCGCAGGGGACTGCGACGTTATCTGACCCGACTGTTACTCTGGCGCTGCCCACCAATTTGGTATGTGTTTTTGCTCGTCGGTATTCCGTTGCTGTTTGTTGGCGGCGCAGCCGTCAAGGGCAACCTGTTTGCGGCACCCCTCCCGTTCACATCATTCCAATCACTAATTTTGGCCTTAGCCGTAACCATGGTGATCGGCCCCATCGAGGAATTTGGCTGGCGAGGTCTGGCGCTGCCGCTGCTGCAACGCCGATTTGCCCCCCTCTGGGCAGGGCTGCTGCTCGGTGTAGTTTGGGGGTTTTGGCATCTGCCTGCATTTCTATTGAGCGGCACACCCCAAAGCGATTGGTCATTTACACCGTTTTTAGTCGGCTCCGTTGCCATCAGCCTGATCGTAACTCCTCTATTTAACGCCTCTCGGGGAAGCATTTTGTTGCCCATGCTGCTCCACTTTCAGCTCAACAATCCCATCTGGCCCGACGCTCAACCCTACGACACCTTCTTCTTTGTAACGGCGGCCATCGGCGTGGTCTGGGTCAACCGCAAAGCCATGCTCCGCCAGACAGGAGCCGTGACGCAGGTCGTTCCTGCTGTTTTACAACGTGAAGCCCATAGTCCCTAGGTTGGAGCCGGAAAGCTTGGCGGAAGGAGCCTTTGGGTTAACGTTCCCCACGAGAAATCAGGGGTTTCCAGAGATGTGTCAGGCAGTCAGGTCTGGTAGTTGGCTTCTATCTGTCCAGAGCACCCATTTACAGTAGGCCATACACTCTACGCAACAGTCTCTACCCCAGGGCGAAACAGAAGTCCCTGGCCTATCTGGGCGGATCCACCACACCAGTCGGACGGCAGCAGCGTCTGGGCACCGATCGCACCCTCGAGTAGATTGGCCAGGGCCAGGTGCGCAGCGGCAGGGGATAGGGTAACCGATCGCACCTCTGGGTGTCATGGGGCAACACCGAGCGTCGAACGGCGTAGCAGCCCCAACGGCGAGGGTGGTTACGCCCTGGGGGGCTACGCTTCCGAACCGTTTAGACACTACACCATCCCTGGCAGGGTGAAATGCCCCTAAACTTCACGGTTTTAAGGAAGCTAAGGGCAGGGTTGGTTGAATAGTTGCCTGCGCGCGCAGCTAGTCAACCAGAGATTTAGTTGCCAAATCGCTCTCTATAAAAGGCTTTCGAGCCATTGTCAGTTAATGTGAGCATGACGGCCCAACTATTGGCGCTTAATCTGAGCTCAAAATCAAGCCGTTTGCGAGCATGGGCGATCCCGTTTGCGAGCCGCTACAGCTAACCTCATCCTTCCAGTAGAGCAGTGTCGGTTGATTCATGCCGCCTTCCCCCGTGCTGCCAGGTAGTCTGCCGAGAACTGCACAGGGAACTCGCGCACCCTTAGCCCACCTGGCCACTCGCTTATGTTGGTGCCCTTCCCGGAGCTGCCGAACGGTGCCCAGTTGTCGGGGGGCTGGTGGCAGTCGTGAACCTGCACCACTGCCTTGCTCCCCAACTGCTTCATGTATGGAGGAATTTTGTGTTTCCTGCACCAGGCGATCGCGGCCTCTCCCCAGGCCAGGTCAAACTCACGGGCATTGGGGCCTGATTCCCCACCGATGACAAGCCAGTTGATGAACTCCCAACCAGCCCAATCCACCAAGCCCCAGGCTGGCTCATAGGACACCCAGGTGATTTGTGAGAACTGCCACATCAGCCAGGCGTCGCCCCGAAACCTGTTGGCCGCTTGTTGGTCGCCAACTGATACCCCCAGCCAGACATTCTCAGGCAGCAGGAACTGCCCGCGAGATTCGCACCATTCCCGAGCCGCCTGGGCTGCGATCGCGGGCCGCTTGGTCAGGAGTTGAATGATTTGCAGAGGGGCTGCCAGCGCTGCATCAAACACCGCGAACTGCCACTGTCTCGGCACCCACTCACCAAACAGGTCGGTCATGCTGCACACGAACCGCATGGACGGTTTTGTCTTTCTGGCCCAGGCCTCGACGATCGCCCGGTCGAAGTGGAGGTTTTCGGGTGGCTTGCCCGTGTACGGCAGGTGGCTGGCGAACTGAAAGAAATCGTTTTGATTCACGCTCTCGGCGTAGCAGTTGGCGCAGGCCGGATCAGTCTTCTGGCACCAGTGGCCCCCATTCGTCCCGTCGTCCCGTAGCAGGAACACGGGATTGTCCGTTGCGTCTGTCCACGCAATATTCGTCTTACTACCCATGAACTTTTCTCCCCATCTTGGTTTTGTTGGTTCTGGCGATCGCACCACGGATTAGAAACCCGGTCAGGGTGAAGGCCGAGGAACCGGCGATCGCAAGCCCACCCCCTCGCCAGGTCGGCTCACCCACTACCAGAATCGCTAGACCTAGTAGGAGTAGAAACCGGACACTCCACCAAACGCTCTCTAAAATTGCCGCTGCTAAGGCCTCGTCTGTTCTGTGCATGGTTAACCTCGTTGGGTGAATACTTGAACTATCTGGGGGAAACTTTCAATGCTGCGATCGCGCATCTAACAGCTGCTCGCCGTGACTTAAGGCGACTTCTGGAAAACTTTCTCCCTAATGGTGGGCAGTGCCCACCCTACAGTGGCTACAGTCGCCGGATAAAGCGGGGATCTTCTTTTCTAGAAATCTCCTAAGAGCCTGGCTATCTGGGTCAGCTGCGATCGCTCCGTCGAAGGCCACTACCTCGGCTTCCAATAGCTCTACAGCGCTGGGCATGACTTGAGCCGCCTGTAACAGGGCGACCTGTTCTCGCAGGGCCTCTACCTCGGCTTTTAATGCCTTCATATCGGAAGCGCTCATTACCGATTTCAGGTCTCGGTATTCAGCCATTACTTCGGCTGACCAGTTCTCAGCCTTCATCGCTGCGATCGCGATGTCCATGGCCGTCATCAGCGAGTGGCTGCGGTGGCGGTATCGAGCAGCCCGCATAATTTCAGACCTGCAGAACGACTCACCGCGATCGATGATGGTTTGCCAGGCTTCAATCAGGGCTGCCGTAACCTCTTCCTGCGTCCGGCGATCGCGCCCCTCTTCAGTGCTTGAGTCGCTGGACACCTGCCCCATGACGAACTTTCGCGGCAAGTCTAGATATCCCTTCATTGCCTCGGTGTTCCAGCCCGCTGCTGCCATCTCTTCGATCGCGGTGGTCAAGGCTCGATAGAGTTGTCTGTAGCCGTTCCCGCCCGTCGCCGGGGCGTTGGCAGCAGTCGTTAACTTGAGCAGGGTAAATTCATGGCCTAACCCGATTCGTCTGTTCCAGGCCGTGTTCAGGTCAGTAACCATCTGGGCATACGATCGCCCACGCTTAGGCTGGTCAGAGGTTGAGGGAACTACGGCAGTCGCTACTGGGGCCGCGATCGCAGCTGCTACCGCCGCCACTGGCTCGGGCTCTGGTGCAGGTGTCGAGTAGGGCCGTGCTGGGATTAGGCTCTGTGGCACGTTGATTTTGACAATCTCGCGCTTGCCACCCCCTGGCGTTTTGGCGGCGGCTGCCCGCACTGCCGATCTCTTTAGGCCAGGATCGACAACCGACTTATCGATTTTTACCAGCATCGGCGGTTCATGGCCCGCCTGGATGACCCGCTCTCCATCAAGGAATGAGTCGGGCACGGTGCCGAGGATAACAACCTCGCGGCCTGCGCCTGCCTGCCTGCTGCGCTTCAGAACTCCATCAGAAATCAGATCTTCCATCGCACCGCTGAAGACGGGGCTAATAATCTGCTTGCTGCCCATACTGGGTCGTCTCTCGCCAACTGCTTCGGCCAGGTGCATATCGTCGAGTAGAGCCACCGACTCTTGCACCGCTTTGACGATTTTCTTCTTCAGAGCATTTCTGATTGCTGTAAAGCCCACTGTCATTTCTCCAAATCAGGACGTTGATGGAATAACCAGGGGCCGCTGGTGCCGCCCCTCCCCCAGCGATCGCGGCCCTAGCCGCCTGCGGTGTCTGTGCTCTGTCGCCCCTCCTGTGAGCAGTCTTTGTGGTCTTCGTCGTGGCTACCGCACTGAGGGTCGGGAGCTTTGTCTTTTAACCGTTGGAGGATTAGATCTAGTGCCGAGGTGCAGTTAAGCCCGCCGCCGTCTTCGCCGGGAGCGCAACGTTTCTCGGGCATCTCTTCACGGTTTTGCACTTTCGCGCCTGGCGATGCGATTCCCGAGGGAGGCTGCGCCAACGCCGGGCTCATGCCACCGAGCAAAAAACCTAAAGCGAATAGACCTGATGCAACCTGATTGAATTTGGAATACATGGTTGAAACCCGCCCACTTTCCCGTGGGCGGGACAGAAACAACTAATTGAATGAGAAGAACCCAGCGCGAAAGGCCTTGGCGAACACATGCGACGACCGGCTGATTTGTACGTCGCGATCGCCCACCTGAACATGCACTGGCAGCTTGGTATGTCCTGCCGCCCAACTCTTACCTGCCTCATAACAGGCAATCTCTACAGGCCCGTACCAACTCGGTAGCTTGGGGGTTCCGATGGAGGCGAAGAATTGGCTAGAACTCGCTGCGTACATGGGGTGTGACCTTTTAACTCTGTAAACATAGTATATCGTATATGGAATAGAGGATCAATGGGGATACGGGATTGTTGCGGCATTGTTGTCTAAAGGTTTTGGGCGTATCCCGTGAGTGTTCTGGACTTAAACGAGCGGTACTACTCAGACAGCCATTGGTTTGCCTGGATAGGCCCACGGCTGGCTCAGGTAGACACTGAGTCGATGCGGGTAAATGCCGAGGTGGAGCGGGTCTTTCAGGAGGCCAACAAGATTGCCGAGTGCGTCGATCGCCACCGTCGAGCGCTCACCGCCAAGCCTGCGGGCTGGTCATTTGCTGAGCCAGTAGGCGAGGCAGAGCAGCAGTTGATGAGCCAGATACTCGGGTGGATGATTCCACGGTCAGCGCGATCGCACATGCCGAAGCACGGCCAGGAACAGATTGCCTTCCCCAATGCGATCGCTGAGGCAGTGCATTACCGCCTGCTGGGTGGAAAGGGATATTTGCGGCTGTGGCAGCCTAAGCGGTTTGAGAACGCGCAGCCATGGCAGAAGGTGGCCCTACATGCCCCGCACCCGGATAGCGTCGAGGTGGAGCGGGACGGCGACGGCTTCCCGTTCAAAATTTCCTACTCCTACACAGTTGACTCACAGAACTTTAAGGAGGTGCAGGAGATCAACGAGAATGGCCAGACCGAGTTCAAGATTGTGAACCAGTCTGGCGATGTCGAGCCGGGCAGCGAGGAAACATTAGACCTGGGTGGTCGGCTGACGATCGCGATTCTTGAGGGCCGACCGATTGTTACTGAGTCGGTGCGCAGGCTACAGAACGGCATCAACTACGTTCTCACTCTGATGATCCGAAACCTCCAGTACGGCGGCTTTCTGCGCGATGTGATCATGAACGGGATGCCGCCCGGTGATTATGACGAAGCGGGCAAATTCATCCCAGATGAAGGCGGCTGGATCGAGGGGCCAGGCGCAAAACTTGAGGTGTCGGGCCTACCCATTTTCGACAGTGAGGGGAACGTTACCAACTACACCACCCCCAGCATCAGCACCCGGAACCCGGTTGATGTCGAGGCCTTTTTGAAAGCCTACAAAGCGACCTCGGCCATGGTCTATGAAGCGTTTGGCCAGGGCCACGTTTTGGCGGCAGACATGGCGGTGTCTGGAGTTTCGCGTATCCAGATGCGCCAAGACTTCACCACCTCATGTTCTGAGGATTCAGAAGCTCTGCGGGTCGCCCTCAGTGATACCTACGCCTGCGCCTACCTGCTGGCCACCCAGGCTACTGACCCAGACCGAGCGCTGAACATAATCGTTGACCCCAAGCTGGCTATCTCGGAGCTGAGCCCTGACGAGGCCAACGCGATCGTTGGCATCCATGCCGCCCGCCTGCGCTCGACTCACTCCACCATGGCCCTGCTCGGGGTGGAGAATCCCGAGGCCGAAATAGCCGCGATCGACGAAGAGTCTAAAAAGCGCATGGAATCGGCCCAGCTCAACCGAGACATGTTCCTCTACGACGATGCCGACGACCCAGATGCCGACGGTGGCGGCAGTGACGACCAGCAAACCGATGAACAGGAAACCGAAGATGCAGACCTTTAGCGATGAACAGAGCTTCGCGATCGCAGCTTGCCGCAGGCTGACCAGCCGGTGGCTGCTTGCCAAATTGATTAAGCCCTACATCATGCAGGGCATCGACTACGACCGCATGATCATGATGCTGGCCTATGGTGGGTGGCTGACCACAGAGGAATGTGCCGCCCAGCTCCAGCGTCAGCTGGACACCCTAGGCAACCTGCCAACGATCTCTACAGCCCAGACTTTTGCCGAGGTAACTGTTCGCGAAGCTTTCCAGAAGCGGGTTAACCTAGAGCACCTGCTGAGTGAACTACCTACCCGGCAGTTTTGGAGCGCGATCGCACAGGGGCGGGACAGCATCAAATTAATCGAAAAAGGCAGTGGAATCCCGTAAAGCTATTGCGGGATTAAGAATCCCTAGCTACGCTTAAACTAACGTATCGGACGGAGAACCATGCATCCAAATGACTACCGAACTGGCGGCGCGTCAAGCTGAGCTAACTAATGCCCGGCTGCGCAGAGAAATCCTTGCAGGGTTGGGGACTATTAGCACACAGGCCTACCAGACGAAGAAACTCATGATGGTTCTAGAATCGGTGAATATGGCAGTGGAGTATAAGACCACGCGATCGCCGTCCCGACCCGATACAATCTAATTGCTCCTATTTCTGCGTGATCTAAGCCCGCCTTAACAAAGCGGTTTTTTTGCTGCCCGCCCTCGGTACAATGCTTGGGATACGTGAGAGGGGCCGCGTGAGCTATTCCCAGGTCATCACCCTGGCCGAGCGCTACGATCGCCAGGTTGGTAAAGTCGATGCAGCCACAGCGGCACGGATGGAGGCCGCGATCGACCAAGCCTACCGGGAGCTGGTCGATGCGCTGGATGATGGCTGGGACGACATCGTTGCGAACAAGTCGATCATTCCGCAGCAACAGCGTCTGCTGATCATTGACCAGCTCGGGGATGCCCTGGCGGTCATCAAGCCAGAAATGCAGGCCGAATACGATCGCCTGTTGGTGGATGCCCTGAAGCATGGCGACGAACTGGGCGGCGAATACTTCGACCGAGTTAGCGCCATCCTCCAGCCAGATGCAGCGCAGCGGGCAGCTCTGAGCGCCACGACCGGGGTGCCGGTGGAGGCCTTGACCAATCAGGCCGTAGAGGGAATGCGGCGACTCTACCGCTACGGGGAAGAGGTATCTAGCCAAATCTCTGCGATCGTCGAGCAAGGCCTTATTCAGAACTGGGGTGTTCGCAAGGTCGCCGCCGCGATCGAGGTCACGGCTGGCCTGGTCAAAGCCCGAGCCATTATGATCGCCCGCACTGAAATTAACTCAGCCTTCAACGGGGCCACCCGAGCCAGGGCGATCGCATCGGGGAGCTGGGTTCAGTGGATTTCGGTAGGCGATTCTCGCACCTGCAAGATTTGCGTTAACCGCAACATGCGCACCTATAAGGCGCAGGAAATCTACATGCCAGCCCACCCGCTTTGTCGGTGCGTCATGAGCCCGCTGTGGAGAGATTGGTTGAACGACCCAGGTGTGCTGTCAGATGAAGACTTAGAGTATTCCAAGAAAAAAGTCATCCGTCTACGAAGCCAGGGTCGGGACGATTTC
>QBLT01000067.1:0-16962 GCA_003249105.1 Leptolyngbya sp.
AATGGCTGAATTGCTCAATTCCAGAGGCTTTCAAGCTCTCCTACTTTAACAAACCAGTGCCTCGCTGATTTTCTGTGGTGGATTGAGATAAATAATTGAACCCAATAATTAATTCGCATAAAAACGAATGGCAATCAAAGCTTAATCAAAGTGTGTTAAAGCGTATAAAAAGTGAGTGACCACCAAAACTTAATCAAAGTGTGTTAAAGCTTTTCTATAGCATTTTGCAAGGAAACCAGATTGAAAAAGATTGGCAACAGTCAATCTGGCAGTCAATCTATTAGGCTGTTATACTTGAGTGGTTAGCCGCTCATTTGTGACAGATGACCTCAGTTAACTAGTAACAAATCTAGGTAAAAATCATGGCTAACATTGTAGATACTGCCGTAAGTGCAGGTTCATTTAATACTTTAGTGGCTGCTGTTAAAGCCGCTGGTTTAGTCGATACTCTCAAGGGCGCAGGCCCATTTACCGTTTTTGCGCCCACAGATGATGCTTTTGCTAAGCTCCCAGCAGGCACTGTAGACGCGCTTCTGAAGGATGTACCCAAACTCAAGAAAATCCTCACCTACCACGTTGTCTCCGGTAAGGTCATGGCGGCGGATGTGACTAAGATGACCTCGGCCACTACCGTCGAAGGTTCTGATGTCAAAATTGACGCTTCTGAAGGTGTCAAAATCAACGACTCCGCGGTAACTACGGCTGATGTGGCTGCCGACAATGGCGTCATTCACATCATTGATACTGTGCTTATGCCTGCATAGTAGGCGATTGGCTGAGGTTTAAGAGGAGCGATCGCCCCCCCTTAAACCCAGTTTTTATCCTAGTGCTTACCCAGCTTTAGGGCATAACCCTGGGAGACGTGGCAGACATCTAAGCTACGTCTCCCAGGGTTTTTTCCAAAAAATCTTCCCCAGTCTCGGCTTCGCCCAGCACCGTGAGAAACTGAAGCCCCATGGCAATGTAGGTGGCGCACTGGGTCGGCGGTAGCCGGTAAAACGACTGCCAGGCGGCGGCTTTCTCGGATTCGTAGAAGGCGGTGCGATCGGGCTGCTGGTCGAGCCAGCCGAGGCGGACAGCGTGGCCAATCAGCACATCGAGGTAGATGTGGTCTTCAAAGTAGAGGTCGGGGTTGACCTTGAAGATTTCGCCCATTTCGCGCAGGGCTTCGAGGTTGACGTGGCGGTATTCAGGAGCCTGGATTTTGTTCAGCAGGTGGGTGATGCGGCGCTCAAAGTTTTGCTCACCGGGGGTCATTTCAGAGAGGATGCGATCGCTATCCAACCGATTCTTGCGGTCAAACTTGTTGCCGATCACAATGCCCCTGGAGTGCTTCAGCACCTCCCACACCTGGGTGTAAAACTCCTCGGAGATGCGGGCGATTTCACCGTCGATCACTCGCTTGCGCCACCAGTCGTGGGCAGTAGGCGCTTCGGCTTCTTCGGCGGCGGGTTCGATGTCGGTGGGCACCACCTGCCAGTTGATGGGGTTGTGGGGCTTAACATGCAGCGACTCGCGCCGGAAAATGGATTGATTCAACCCGTCGAACCCGGCTAGCACCTGGCGCAGGCGGGTCTTAAGCTCAAAGGGGCTGAGGTCGATCAGCTGGCCGTAGGCCTCGTCTTGGGTAATGCCGCGCTCGCGGGCTAGTTCGCTAGTGATCAGCAGCAGCAGGTAGCCTACCCGCAGGGTCATCAACCCTTTGAAGAGGGAAGGCTCGGCTTTGATCAGAATGCTGAGGTCGATCAGCACCTCCTGGGTGAGCACGTGGTCTCGTACGTCGTCGCCGCAGAAGGTGCGAATTTTATCGACAATTTCGCTGTGGCCCATGGGTTCACTAATCAGCGATTCCTCGCTGTAGGATTTGCCCACAGAGATTTGCTTCTGACGCACCAGCAGCTCGGTCACCGCATCGGATAGGGTGATGTCGGCCTTCTCTAGCAGACCGGCGGCGCGGCGCAAGATGCCCCACTGCTCAAGCTGGCTGGCCTTGGCGTAGACCTCATCTAGCAGGTCTGCGACGGTGATGGGGTGGTTGGGGCCGCCGAAGCCGGTGTTAAAGCCGCTGCCGTGCAGATGCTTGAGGGTGCTGAGCAGCTCAATCTGCTCGTAGATGTTGCTCGACTGACGTAGCTGAGTGAGTAAATGGTCGAGGTCAGTTTCGTTCTCTAGGGTGTACTCTTCGAGCAGCGATAGAGGGCCGTCGCGATCGGGCTCGAAGCCCAGGTAGGCGGTCCACAGAGGGGTGTAGCCTACAGAGGTGCTGCCCAGCTGGTAGCCGTTGACGTTGTCGATGCGCTCCAGGCTGGTGGTCATCATCAGCTGGTGCAGGGGGCCGAGCTTGACGGGGACGTGATCGCAGCGATCGTCCTGCAACTCCTGCATCAGCGCCATCAGCGGCGAATCGTAGATGGGTTTGTGACCCAGCTCAAACATGGCGTGGGTCAGCAGCAGCGTCACGGTGGGCCGCCCCGGCTCGCGCCAGTGGTCGTAGATGTAGGCTAGCTCGCTGCGAACCTGGGCGACTAGAAAGTGGTAGTCGAGGGTGAGATAAAACCGCTGCTGGTCTAAGAACGACGGCAAAAACACCACCGACGTGCCCTTGATGCGAAAAATGCGCGAGGTGGTCAGGCTGCGCAGCCGCCGCACCGGGCGACCGCTGAGGTCTAGTTTGTCGTTCTTGCCAATTTCGGCGTAGATCGACGACAGCTCGGTGGCTGGAAACACCTGCACCGGGTCAATCTCTTCGAGGGTTTGGGTGGGCAGGCCGTAGGTGGCCAGCTCCGTTTGCAGGGCCTTGTCTTCGGCTAGCAGCGCCACCTGCACCACCGGGTAGCGGTGGTCGCCCAGGGCGCGGTGCCGCCCCAGGGGGTCGATGTCGCTGGGTTTGAGCAGCCCGTCTTGCAGCAGCTGCCCCAGCAGGTAGAGGCTCTGGGCCCACACCAGGGGCAGATTGTCGTTGGGTAGGCGAGTCTGGCTGCCGGGTTTGGCCCGCTCGGCCTCCAGGCTGGCTTCGGGCACGTAGTAGAGCTCGGGCAGCAGGCCATGGCCGTCGCGATCGACGGTGAGAGCCGCCAGGCGCTCTTGATAGAACTGGATCTGGTCGCGATCGGCCTCAAACAGACTATCCAGCCACAGGTAGGTAAAAAACAGCGGCCACTCGCACTCGATGTGCTCAAACTGCCGCAGTTCCTCCGGTTCGTAGTGCAGTCGGTGGGTGTCTTCGGTCACGGTCTGGTGGCCGTCGCGCAAAAACCGCTTGCAGCCGTAGGGACCTTGCAGCTTGTCGATAATTTTTTGCCGGGTCTTTTGGGCTAGCTGCTCGTCGTCAATGGCAAAGGCCGGGTAGCCCACCACGCTCAGCAGCGCCGCATCAATTTCCTTGGATCCCGACTCGCGGGGCAGCAGCGACTCTAGGGTAATGCGAGCGCGGGCAATCTCATCGGTAAGCACGTGAATCGTGGAGGACTGCCCCCCGCGCATGCCAAACAGGTTAAACCCGCGCAGTGCCTCTAGGGCCGCCTTGGCCATGCCCACGGAGCTGGCGTTGAGTTCGGGCTTGCCGTGGTTGATTTTGTTGCCCCGTTCCCAAATGCCGTAGTCGGGGGTGCGGTAGGCGCGGCCTATGTAGTAGACCAGGTTCTGCACAAAGTTGACTTCATCCTGGGTGTAGATGATTTGCAGCCCCGAGGCTGTCATCTGGGCCAGCATGAGCAAAAACACCGAGGTGGCGTCGATTTGCAGGTGGCCCCACTCGTCGTCCCCGATCACTGGCAGCCCCGTGCCCGTGTCGTACTTGGCGTGCAGCGCCTGAAGTGGATCCTGCCGTTCTTTGAAGTGCTCAACTTTTTTGGCTTGGCGCAGCATAGCCGTAAGCAGGCCGCGCATCAGCTTGACGACGCTCTGCTCTAGCTCCACTGTGCGGCCTCGGTCGTCATCGAGGTGGCGGTAGGCCAGCCCTACCCCCCACACCGCCAGAATGCTGTAGACGTTGTCGCGCACCCAGGCATCGGTGTAGTCGCCGTGGACATTCACTGCCGTGCTGGCGGGCAAGAGGCCGCTAACCGGGTGCTGCCGCGACAAAATCACGGTTTTGACCTGCTGGTAGTAGCGATCGAGCCGCTCCTGAAGGGAAGCTGAGGACATAGACAGTGGCGATAGGAACGACAGCGGACAGTGAAAGTTAATCGGGTTTTAACTTACTCTAGGGGCGATCGGCCAGGGAATAGTCATGGAGATTACGGAATTCTGATGATCGAGCATGGGGCATTGCTAGGCGGAGGTCTGAAATGCGCTGTAGGGTTGAATCAAAATTTCGGCTGGAACACCCAACTCCTGGTTAAGCTTGCGAATCATCTCTAGGGTAAGGGAGCGCTGGCGCGACAGCACCTCAGCAACCCCTGCCCGGCTTCCTAAACAGGGTTCTAGATCCTGCGGTGACCAGCCACGAGCTTCCATATAGTAGTGAATGGCTTCAATGGGATCCGGCAGCTCAATGGGGAAATGAACCTTCTCGTAGGCATCTACCAAGGTGCTGAGCACTTCTAGTCGATCAGACTCGGCAGTATCAGGAGCGGCATCAAACAGCAACTCAATTTCTTGGAGTGCGTTTTGGTAGTCCGCCTCTGTTTTGATGGGACGTAGTTCCATAAGACAGCCTTGATCTAGATTGTTTCAGCGTTGACTTTGTCGTACTCCGCATGGGTGCCAATAAAACGAATGAAAATGACGCCGATGTCGTATCTAATTGATACAATCAGGCGATACTTGTTGCCTTTAATGTTGAAAACAACGCGATCGCCCCTAAGAATACTGGCATTTCTATGGGCGATTTTAATGTCGGCAGGGCTTTGCCATGTAGCGTGAGTGGCCTCGTAATACCAAGCTTTTAGTGCTTCTTCAACATCAGGATGAGATTCCCAAAAGTTGCGCAAAGTACTACGAGACAGAATACGCATAAGGAACTGTTCGATTACAGTCCTAGCTTACAACTAACCCTTGGGCAGCGTGTCTAACCAGTCTATCAGCAGGGGATTGACCAATTCAGGGCGCTCGTCGTGGGGGCAGTGGCCGGTATTAGGGATGCTGTGGAAGGTGACTAGGCCGGGACGGGCAACTTCTTCGGCCAGCTGGCGGTAGACCTCAGCACCTTTGATAGGCGTCCAGGGGTCGTTTTCGCCCCAGAGCACCAGGAGCGGCTGGGTAATCTGGGGCAGCAGGTCGTCGGGCTTTGGCCCCGGTGGGGCGGTGACGATCGCCGCAAATACTTTCTGCGCTGTGGGCTTGCACGCCGGGGTGTAAATCATCTCGATCAGCTCGTCGGTGATGGCGGCGGAGTTGCGGTATACCTGCCGAAGCGAGCTGCGAATGCGGCCCTTGCGGCGCACCTGGTTAAACACCAGTGGCCCAACTCGGGGCGAACTCACCAGCCAGGTGAAGGCTCCCATGATCCAGGTCAGGGGTGGGTAGAGTTCTTCGGGGCGGTGGTTGAGGCCACCGGCGCAGTTGAGCACGGCCCCAGCGCTCGCCTTGTCGGGGTGGTTGGCCAGCATCATCAGGGTGAGCAGCCCGCCGATGGAGTTGCCAACGTAGACCGCTGGGGTGTGAATAAACTCAGCCCAGAAGTCGGCCAGCAGGTCTTGCCAGAGGTCGAGGGTGTAGGGCATTTCGGGCTGGTCAGAGTCGCCAAAGCCCAGCAGATCGATCGCATAGACCCGGTGCCCAGCCACTGCCAGAGCGGGAATATTCTTGCGCCAGTGGCCGAGGGAAGCGCCAAAACCATGGATGAGAACGATGGGTGTGCCTTCGCCGGTGGCGGTGTAGGCGATCGCATGGCCTCGCCAGGTCCAGGTGTGCTTTTCGATTGACGCCAGCGAGAGGGAAACCAGTTCAGCAACCATAGTCAGAGATGTAACGAAGTGTGACTGTATCTATAATACAGCCGTCCTAGGGTTGCTGCTTTTCCTCCAGCCCCAAAACGTTTTCCTCGTAGCATTTTCTCGATAGCAGCACTTGAATTTGCTGCCGCTGACAAATGCTGGATAGCACTTGAGTTAGGGCAATTCGTCGGCGCTGCGCTGCTGAGGAGCTGGGGCAGCGCTCGGCCAAATCAGCCAACGTTTGGGTATAGAGAGCAGTTAGAGTTGAATCTTGCTTGAAGGCGGCCTGCTCACTCAGCTCATCCAACATCTTTTCAAACCCTACGCAGGCTAACCCGTAGATGACAAACTTAGAGGCAATGGCCTCAGGCTTAGAGGGGCGTTTGGGGTCGGGGTTGTTGAAGTATCCGCCGTGGGTATCAATGCGACCGCTAAAGTAGTCTTTGGTCAAAGCAAAGTAATCACCGATGCCTAACGATTTTTTTCGTTTGGCGTGGCTGAGTACGCCAATGGGTTTTCTATCGGCCCCGAGTTCGACGTAGTCTGTGCAGTCAAAGAAGCTAAATAGCTCACCGATGGGGGTTTCTCCAGGTGCCAAGGCAACACTTCTTTGGCGTGCGGACAGTGGAGTTTCCTCGCGAATGTAGAGGTAGTCGAGGGGGAAGCGCCAGGTAATCGCAACCCGGCCTGCGATCGCTAGGGGCTCTCCGGCGATCTCCTCCTGGTGCTGATATTTGACAAATTTTCCCTCTTTGAATATGGCTAGCTGATCACCGCTGATCTTGAGGGGATCGCCGTAGGTCGAGGCCCAAGATTGCCCCCTGGCTTTGTCGAGAATTTCTAGATTTTCGCCTTTGATTCTGGCGATATGCCCCCGCTCAAATATGACGAATTGGTCATCGTCAAAATCAAATAGTTTGTCGCCCTGAACCCGACAGAGATAGTTTTCTTTAACTGCTTCAAAATACCAGTAGCTATTGGCTTTGTTTTGAAGTGAAACGATTTCTCCACTGGGGAGCCTGACGATCTGCCCCTGCTGCAAACAGTCGGTCTTGCCCTGGTGAAAGTCGTGGGACTCAATAAAGTCGTGCAGTACCTCGTAGAGAGGGGTGGTTTCGCCATTCTCAGAATAGTTGAGTATCTCGCCCTGCAGGTTGGCGATCGCACCCCCCTCAACTTTGGCCAGTTGCCCGCCATAGATAGCGCTCTGTACATGACCTTGATTGGTTAGCATATCTTGTAGTTTGACTAGCAGCCCGTTGGGAAGTCTCGCTAAAATGCCGTAGTCTTCGAGCTGTGCTTTTCCCTCTTCTTTTGGCTCTATGCCGGAACTTCTGACGGTAACATTGCCGAGGCGGTAGCCCCCATCTCTCGTTCTAGAAGGATAGGTAAAATAGTTGGCCGCTGTAGAGGCCAAACGTAGGGCCATATCGCCTTCGTTGCTAAACAAATAGGCCTCTTCAAACCGGCGTAGGGAAGACTGAAGAAAATTGGCCCTACCAGAAATAATAGTCTCAGCGGGAATATCAGGCGAAACCAGCACCAAACGGCTGAGGCAAAATACATTGCCAATTTCAGGTGAGGGTTTTTTTTGTGGATCGGCTGTGTTTATGGTGCCAACAGATTTTGAGTCGAATACATCCGACAGAATGCGTACGGCATTGGTGACCACAAAGCCGCCCATGCTGTGGCCAATAAACGACAGCTTGATGCGGCTTTTTCCCCAGTCCTTCTCTGACTCAGGGATGTCTTTGGTCAGAGTATAGTCAATCTGCCGCATCAGCTCTACAAGGTCTGGAGTGCCAAAATTGTTGGCTCGATAGTTGTCTCGAAAATAGACAACGAAT
This sequence comes from Leptolyngbya sp., assembly GCA_003249105.1. Lineage (GTDB taxonomy): Bacteria > Cyanobacteriota > Cyanobacteriia > Phormidesmidales > Phormidesmidaceae > Nodosilinea. The sequence continues at coordinate 7,727 of QBLT01000067.1, forward strand.
CGCAATAAAATAATGGTGAATATGGGAGCAAAAAATAGCAGTGCAACAGCGGTTGAAAAGCCAGCAAGAATCAGGGAAAAAACTGTACCCGGAATCTGAGCCGCCGTCGCGAAGAGACCAAACACCCAAGATATGGCGGTGATTAATAGTCCTATAAAGCCTACTAAAAGAAGTAGTCCAGGCAGGAAGGGGAGTGCATTTCTATAGTTTTTTAGTTGACTGCTTAAGATTTTGAGTTTATTCTGTCCCGAGTTTGACAACTCACTGGGGACAATTTGCTCTGAGGGCCAGCGGTAGCCAATCAGCACAAAGCCTTTAGGTCGGCTTTGATAATGGAGAGCGATATGTTCTTGAATGCTGTTAAACCATTCTTTGACAGAGTCTTTGTTGGTGTTATAGCCGTGGATGACAACTAGGATTTCTGCATTGCCCTTATGTTTTTTGAGATGATCGGCTATCTCTTGAATGTGAGATTCAGCGCTGGTAACTTCAGAGCCGTTTGATGAAGCTGTGTAGTCGAGGGGGTCGTCTTCGACGTTGTGGGGGGCAGTGCTGGCGACGAAATAACCAGGAAATTTGTCTGAATGCTTGAGCTTTTGAAGAAAAAGTAGCGATGCACTCATAGTTGATCTCCTAAGGGGGCTTGAGTAAGCTAATTGGGAGGAATCAGTTGGATTGAGGGGAAGTGGTCGTCTGAGGTGGTTGCGCTTGGGCTTGCTCGCTGGTTGGTCTAAATAGGCTCAGCGGTTCCACTAAACCTATAGTCTTTTGCATCTTCGCCGATTTCCCCAACAAAGGAAAAGGAGCGGATCAGGTTGAAAATCTCATGGGTCATAGCTGCGAGGGTGAGGGTAGAGGGCAAGATGTCGGTGCTTAGAGCATCGTGCTGGAGTTTATCAAACTCCAGTTGCAGGTATCGGTCGTAGTCAGGTAGTTGATAGTTCTTAAAGAAGTCTTTGAGTGGAGACTGCAAATGCAAGGTGGGATGTTCTACCTTGTAGTCGTTGGCTTGAGAATTAGCTACGGCCCTAGCGTCGATGGTCTTGGCTGCGGCCTCGTCACGCTGTTCTTCGAAGCAGGTTTCAATTGCCTCGAAAATGCCGCGCATGAGGTTGGGGTAGCGACCAGAAAGCGCCAGCAGCGCCAGAATGGCTTGCTGCACCTGCACGTTGGGTTTGTTGCCTCGGGTGCGGCAGACGATCTTAAAGAGTTTGTAGACGTTGGTTAGCCGCTTGAGGGTGCGGGGGGAGAGATCGACCTGCTTGCAGCAGGCCAGCAGCATTTTGAACTCTTGGCGGCTGAACTCGCTGAATTTGCTGCCCCCGGTGGCGTTGTCTTGGATGACGACCTGGGAGCGCAGGTAGGTCTCTAGGTTGTCGGCCATAATCGGACGCACCCGGTAGGGAAGCTGGATGATCTTCTCTAGGTAGTCGGTGCCGGAGGGGCTGCCGTGGCGAAGCAAAACGCCTTTGTAGAATTGCTCTAGGGCGCGGGTAATGTAGCGCTCGTCGATGGCGAGGACGGCGATAAAGAGGGGAGTTTTGACCAAGAGCTGGACGGCTTCGAGAACTTGCACAACGCGATCGGGAGGGCAGCGATCCAGGTCGTCGATGTAGACGACGACGCGGGCTGGGCCTCTGGGAAAGATCTTTTTAAGATCTTGCATTCGCTGCTCAAACTCTTTGGTGGTGATTGAGCCCATGGGTGGGGGTAGAAGCCTGCGGCTAAGATCAGTCAGGTCTTGTTTGACTTGGTGCATGAGGCCCAATTGCTTGTCGTAGGTGCCCGCTTGAATTCGGTTGGTAATGTAGTCTGATAGAGAGGCCGGAAGGTTTTCAGGCAATTCCTTTTCGATTTCCTGAATGGTCGTCTGCAACTGTTGCTTGTCGGTTTTGAGTTTTTGAACTGCTTGCTCTAAATCGGCAATGGTGGTCTGCCGATCTTGTGTTTGCTGTTGTTTAAGCCACTCTTGAGTCTCTCGCTCTACGTACCGTTGGGAATCGGTTGCAATTTGTTTTTCGTAATCATCCAGGGCTTGTCTAGCTTGGTCGTGCCACTTTTGGGCCGATCGCCATAGCTTTTGGGCCATGGCAAGGGTAGGAAGTAGTGGCGTAATGAAGGCCACAATCTGCGGCACCAACGCTGAGGGGTTGAGTCTGGCCACTAGGATCGGCATAGCAATCGAAGCCAGGGCAAATAAACCAAAAATCAGTAAGAAGGTCAGATTTTTGCTGATCCACTGCCGAATAGCTGCCCAAGAGAATTGGAAGGAAGCTTCTTCTTCGCTGCTCTCCAGAACTTTGGCAACAGCTTCTCGAAGTTCTGTGCCAAAGGTTTGCAGATTGTCTATATCGACATCGTTGGGTAATTGCTGAATGATTTGCTGTTGCAGATCGGCAAAAGCAGCTGGGCCTAATCGTTTCTTGAGCACTAACCCCGAAACGCCCAAGGTATTTTGAATAACTTCTTCAAGTTTCTTTTTAGGGATTTTCCGAAATTGCTGGGCAAATTCCTGTTGGCTGCGCTGATAATCTGCCTCTAAATCGAGTTTTTGCTGTTCTAGAGTCTTTTGCTTATCGAAAAGCTCAGCTTCGGTGTTTTTAAGTTCAAATCGCTTTGCTTGGAGAGTGGCTAGTGACTGCTCTTTGGTTTCTCCGAACTTGCTCCAAAGTAGGTTTTCAGTAGTGTTGAGTCTGTTCTGAACGTCTTCTCCCTGTTTGAGCTGGTCTAGATCTTCGAGATTGAGTGCTTGCTGGAGAAAGTAGGTGCGGTCTTCGTCGCTAGCTTTGTAGAGCGCTTGCCAAATTCCGGCGTAGCTGGAATTGGCGGCGTAGGGGTCTATGCCCTGTTTCTCAAAGAATACCTGTAATTCTTGCTCTAAGCTGATCTGGCGATTGAGCTCGAAGAAGATGGTCTGCATCAGGCTGGCCCAAAGGTCTGACTTGGCAAAGGTCCAGGCGTCGAATTTGATTTGGTAAATGTGGCCGACGTAGGGAGAGAGTTTTTCGTGGTTAGGGTTTGGGTTCCAGGCTTCGACCTCAGGGTCAACTTTGCGGCTGCGAATGGCGGTCATTTGCGCCTGCATGAGGTGCATGATGTAAGACTTTCCTCCCCCCCAGCCGCCAAGAATGCCGACGGTCATGGGTGGCTCTAGGTCGCGCATGAGCAGCAGGCCAGAGAGGGCGTTGATTTCGTCTTTGAGATCGAGCAAGTCTTGGTCTTGGGCGGCATCGTTGCGGAGGGTGCCACCCTGGAGGGCATCGCGGTAGCCGCGCGCAAGCAGGTAAAGGGCACGCTCCCAAAGGTCGTCGGTAATGGTGTTGCTGAGGCACCAAGTTCGCTTCACTTCGCGGTTGATGCGCATAGGGAGGTGGGGCGCGAGGGCTGCGAGAATGCTGTAGCGATCGATATTCTTTGGAGTGTCAGCAGTCTCGGCTAATTTGATGATTCTGGGCAGTAGCTCTGGCATGTCGATGGCCAGGGTACTGAGTTGTTCTAGTTGCTGGACTTTGGACTCTAGGGCTAGGGCACCGTCGCGGGCGGGGTTAAAAAACTCAGACTCGGGGAACTTGCGGGCAAGGGCGACACGGGCTGCTGCCTGCTGGTACTTATCGCTGATGTCGTGAATTATGTTGGCGGCTTCGAATCGTTGCTGATATTGCAGGTAAGGAATTAAGCGCTGCAAATATTGGGTCTGTAGGTAGGCATTATTTTGAATCTCTTGAATGGCTCGGAGAGATTTTGTTTGGTAGATTTTGCCAGCAGGATGACTGGCAACTTCAACCCATGCCTCGGCGTTGCGGTAGGGGCTTTTGATATAGGGGGTTTGGTCGGCGTTGAGCTGGTCGGCAATGGGGCGTAAATCTTGGGGGTTGGGTGAGTCAGTGATGGCAAGCTGAATTTTGATGCGGAGCAGGTTACGGTAGTCGTCGCCTGTGTAGGTTGCGAAGAAGGTCTGGACAAAGTATTTGAAGTGGGGGGCTAGGGCGATTAATACAGCTGCTTGATAGCCTGGGTCTTTGAGCGATTTGACAGCAGCTAACACGATTGTCTGCTCTGGCTCTGCTAGGTGCTTGAGCACTGGGGCAAGCTGGCTGAAGATGCTGGAGGCTGCCCGCTCGTAAGAAAAGTCGTCTCGTTTAGGCTCTTTTAGCTGGTAAGTGAGGGTGAGGGTGCGCTCAGCCAGGTGTTGATACTCGGAGAGAAAATCCTCGTCGGTTGGGGCTACATCTGAATAGGCTTTTGAGGTGACTGAGGTTAATTTATCTATTTGCTCTGGGGTAGTTAAGGCTTTGGCAATGGCCTGTAAAATGCTAGCCCGCTGCTGAGGCAAAGCAATTTTGGCTTCAAGTAAGTTTAGGACTTCGTCGCAGCACTCAATGGGTAAAAGCGGAATAAGCTCTACCAGAGCTGCTGTTTTGTAGTAGGGGTTTTTAATAAACTGGGTAATGAGGTCGAGGGCTTCTGGAGTTTGATCTGCGGGTAGGTAGGGAACCAGGTTGTTGAGGGTTTCAGTGCGGTAGCGGTCGCTAGTGAAGATTTCTTGAATTAGGCGTAGGGCATTGGGCAATAACCCTTCGGCGAGGCGGGGGATGAGGGCGCTGAGGAATTTGGTTTTGTCGGCACCGTTGGGGATGTGTTTAACAATATTGAGGGCGGTGGAGTGTTTGTGGTTGGGGTAAAGCTGGAGAAAGTCTTTGGTGAGGCGAGTGGCTGGGGAAGCAAGACTCTCAGCCGCATCAGATAGGCTATACGTCGCTTCTAAAAAACGTTTAAGCTTTCTTGAGCTAATTTGAGGCGCGATTGCTCCTAAGGCTTTGGCTTTGTCGGTGTCATGCTGAAGGTTGTCAGCAGCGGCGAGGGCCCGTTCCAGCACTATCTCTTGCTCAGTTTCGGGCAAGCGGAGCGCGATCGCACTTAAGTCGTGGGCTTTGTCGGCCTTATCCTGAATGGTGTCGACGGCGGCGAGGGCCCGCTCCAACAAGGCTTTGCCTTCGGGCAAACGGAGCACTATCGCACTCAATGCGTAGGCTTTGTCGGTCTCATCCCGAATGGTGTCGGCGGCAGCGAGGGCCCGCCCCAGCAAGGCTTTGTCGGTTTTGGGCAAACGGGGCACTATCGCACTCAATGCGTAGGCTTTATCGGAGTCATACTGAAGGTTGTCGACGGCGGCGAGGGCCCGCTCTAGCACCGCCTTTTGCTCGGTTTCGGGCAAGCAGAGCGCAATCGCACCTAAGGCTTGGGCTTTGGCAGAGTCATCCTGAAGGTTGTCGGCAGCGGCGAGGGCCCGCTCCAGCAGGGCTTTGTCGGTTTTGGGCAAGCGGGGCGCGATCGCACTTAATACCTCGGCTTTGGCAGAGTCATCCTGAAGGTTGTCGGCGGCGGCGAGGGCCCGCTCCAACAAGGCTTTGTTGGTTTTGGGTAAGCGGGGTCCGATCTGACTCAAGGCGAGGGCTTTGGCAGAGTCACCCTGAATGGTGTCGACGGCGGCAAGGGCCCACTCTAGCAAGGCTTTGTTGGCTTCGGGCAAACGGGACGCGATCGCACCTAAGGCTTCGGCTCTGTAGAAGTCATCCTGAAGGTTGTCGGCGGCAGCGAGAGCCTGCTCTAGCAAGGCTTTGTCGGTTTCGAGCAAACGAGGCGCGATCGCACTTAAGGCTTCGGCTTTGTCCTCGTCGGCATAAAGGTTGTCGATGGCGGCGAGGGCCCGCTCTAGCACCGCCTTTTGCTCAGATTCGGGCAAGCGGAGCGCAATCGCACTTAAGGCTTGGGCTTTGTAGTGGTCATTCTGAAGGTTGTCGGCGGCGGTGAGGGCGTGCTTCAGCAAAGCCATCTCAGATTTAGACAAGTGGGGTGCGATCGCACTTAAGGTTTCGGCTTTGTCCTGGTCGGCATAAAGGTTGTCGGCGGCGACGAGAGCCTGCTCCAGCACTGCCTTTTGCTCAGATTCGGGCAAGCGGGGGGCAATCGCACTTAAAGCAATGGCTTTGTCGAAGTCATGCTGAATGGTGTCGGCGGCGGCAAGGGCTTGCTCTAGCAAGGCTTTGTCGGTTTTGGGCAAGCGGGGCGCGATCTCACTCAAGGCTTGGGCTTTGTAGTAGTCATCCTGAATGGTGTCGGCGGTAGCGAGAGCCCGCTCTAGCAACCCCTTTTGCTCAGATTCGGGTAAGCGGGGCGCGATCTTACTCAATGATTGAGCTTTGTAGTAGTCATCCTGAATGGTGTCGGCGGCGGCGAGAGCCCGCTCTAGCAACCCCTTTTGCTCAGATTCGGGCAAGCGGGGCGCGATCTCACTCAATGCATAGGCTTTGGCTGCTGGATCAGCAATAGACTCAGCCGCCTCAAGCGCTTGTTGGAGCACGTCATGTTGTTGTGGTTGCGGTAGGTGGGGCGCGATCCCACTTAAGGCCTTGGCTTTTGCCCCTGGATCATCCTTAATAGCTAGGGCTGCCTCTAATGCTTCTTGCAGCACCGCTGAACCCGAAGGCAATAACTCGGCCTCCAAATCAAGCAACGCCTCCACTTTCTTGGAGGCATTGGCAACTTGGTCAATTTCTGCTAATCGCTCTGCTACCCAGTCGTTTGGGCCTATCGGGGTTGGGGCATCACCCATAAAGGCATCCTTTCCTTGATAGACGAATGTAAGACTGGGTTCATGGGTTTAGGCCAAAGGCACATTGCAGTTGCTTAACCCCGCCAACTCCCCAATAGCCGCGATTCTAGCCGACCTGACGAGTCGATTTCGTCATTAGCACCGTTATTCTTCACGATCAGCCCATTGAGGGCAGCAAACCCGCACTACGCCCACCCAGTACTACAAATCTTGCAAAAAGAGGCCTTCAAAGGGGACGAGTGCCTGGGCGTAGCCAAGATTTTTGCCCTATAGCAAAGGCACCTCTCCCAAGGGAGGGGTGCCTCGTGGCAAAGCTCACATCTAGTCATCAAGAGCGTAGATACTGTCTTAGCATCCCAGTGCTCAATAGCGACGATTTTAGCCGCTGCCCTAATGTCCTAGGGTTGCCAAACTGCTCATACCGCCACTGGGGTAAGCAACACCGACCAGATCAGCAGGGTTAGCAGCAACGCAATGATGCCAATCAGTAAGTCCCGAAATTCAACTGGAAATGTGGTGGAGTGTCTCATACTTCTCACCTCCAGAACTGGGCGATGATCCCTATATCTTTATGATGTACCCAAATTCCCAGGCCATCCCAGATAGGTAATGAAGTGTCATCACTCAGAATTTGGCATCAAAGGGGTTAAACGCCAAAAGCCCCCGGCCCGTCTGACGGGCCGGGGGCTTTTGGAAAAGCAATGGACAAACGACTCAAGCCACGCTGTCTACCCTACGGGTGGGGCGTTTGCGATCGCTCTTGCGAATGCCGCCCGCCATTTCATACTCATAGCTATCCTTGCCATACTTGGCCGCCACAGCAATCAGCATGCGTTCTGAAAGCACTCTAATGTCTTTTTCAGTGTCGCGCACGACGCTAAGGGCGCGGTCTACAAACGATAGCGATTCGTTATAGGTAGCTAGCTGTGATTGCAGCTTATCTAGCTCTAGCTGATAGTTGTCTAGGGTCAGCCCATCGCCCAAATTTAGGCTGGAGCTAATTGATTTAAGCGCAGCGGCGCGGCGAACGCCCTTTTCGAGCACGGGTGAGCTTCTTTTTTGTCGAGGCATTAGATGCACCTCTATAGGGTTGACCCTTTCAAAATGGCACAGGGGTCAATGCTCTGAAACTGATAGTTCTGCGGGAGTAGAGATGTGCTTGCTAGACCAAAGGGATCAGTAATTTTGCCGCCATTTTTAAGCATAGGGCCAGCATTTCAGCCGAGGATGATGGTGTTTTCTGGCAAAAAGAGGACGTTCGTTGAAAACAGGCGGATGAATTCAATCAACAGGCACGCATTCATAATAAACACTTGCATTTTTATTTAGATTACGAAAGTGATCCTTATGAATGGGGCGATGAATTCAACCAACACCGCCATTATTTCAATGAATAGGGCGATGAATTCAACCAACAGCTGCCTGTTCATCAACAACATCGGCATTGTGAAGGCGATCGCCGGGGCAATGCCTATGGGCAGGCTGTCACCTTCAACCTACATCACCTTAATCCTTGGTGATGCGCACTAGCTTGCCTGCGATCGCCTCACAATTCTCTAGCGCCTGGCAAATAGCTGTTGTAAAGCTATCCCATTTAGAGACAAACCACTTTCAGGCTGCCTCGTTTTGTTGAATAGCCTGTTCGATTTCGTCTTTATGCGCTTCGGCATAGTTCCAAGCGTGGGCCAAGTGGGTTGCTGTTAGCTGGGGATAAGCCTCTAGAATCTTGGCATCGGACGCCCCTAAAAGGCGGTACTGAACCAAATCCCAAACGGGAATGCGAGTCCCAATGATACAGGCATCACCGCCTACAACCGCTGGTGTCTTTTCAATTCCAGGCCAAACATTGCCTAAGCTCTGCACCAAAAAGTGAACAGCTTCAGCCTTCTCTGCGGGAGTCAGGGCCAGGAGATGGGTTCGTAGTTCATCCAAGGTCATAAGTAGGGAAGCCTTGAGCAACTCCTTCTACCTTAGCGGGTTATTCCAGAGCCTCAACGGTGGCTTCAAGCTCGGGGCGCGTCGGCAGCGGGCGCTCAAAGCCATTGACAAGGCGGCTTTCCGCTAGGCGCTTCTGGGCGGTGGCGCGATCGAGGGGCTGCACCTGCTGACTCAGCGTCTCGATATCGCGCGCGCCTGGGTAGACAAACAGCTGCTCACCGCTGGTTAAAACCACTTCATTCTCGCCGTCAGCGAGTCGAAAGGCCACTTCCCCTTCCCACGAAAAAATTTCGACTGGGGCATTGGGGTCGTCGTCGATGTTGACAAACACCGTGGTGCCGCGAATGCCGGCAATGCCTGCGGGGGTGACAATGTCTATGGGCTCTGACAATGCGCCTTCAGCCCAGGTGATCATCTGCCCGGAGTCAAGCTGGAGCTGGTTGGGTTGCAGGGTAAGAGCCGCGTTGCCGCCAATGCGAAACATGGCCCCAGTGACTAAGCCCACCTCGGCCAGAGCCTGATCGGCGGTGCGAATTTGGTCGCCGTAGGCCATGGCTTGGTTGATCTGGGCGGGCTCAGGCTCGCCCTGACCGAGGGTGACCGATACGGGGTTAGCGACGATGGCTTGGATGGTGGCGATTGCCGTCTGATCTGCCGGGGCCGTTGCCGAGGGGGCTTCCTGGGC
>QBLT01000067.1:16972-19780 GCA_003249105.1 Leptolyngbya sp.
GACTCAATGGGGGGATTGGGGGTAGAGGCGCGATTTCGAAACGGATCGCTCTGCGAATCGCAGCCCGCTAGGGCCACCCCCCCCGCAACTAACAGAGCGATGGTGAAAGATGGGCCTCTGAGGAAGATCGGTGAGCGGCCCCTGAGGGCCAGCGCGATTCCCCTGAAAACATGTTGCATAGTTAGGGTGGGGCTAAGGGGCAGAGTGCGGAGTCATATCTTTAGGTTATTCAGTTTGAGGTGCTGATTTTCCGGCAAGGTGAGACAGCGAGTCGGTGATATGGTCGGTGTTGACCGCAGCCCTTGGCAGAGGTTGTAAAACGGTTTTGGGTCTATTTATTGGAGATTGAACCCTGTGGAACTGGTGATTTGGCTATCGGTGGTGCTGGCGGTGCTGGGCTTTGGCATGGGGGTGATGGTGTGGGCCTATCGCCGTCCCCTGGGCAACAGCGCCCTGTTTCCGACTCCGGTGATGGAGCTGTCTATGCCAATCGGTGACGATGCCAGAGCCCAGTTTGAGTCGGGCTGTGCGGCCTTTGCCCAGGGCCGCTACCCGGCGGCTATTGATCAGTTCACTGCGGTGATGACAGCTGAGCCTAACTGTGCCGAAGCCTTCCACAATGGGGGTTTGGCCTACGCCAATATGGGCACCGATGGCCAGGCGGTGCAAGTGTTGCTGAAGGCCAGCGAACTGTACGATCGCCAAAGCACCAAGCCCCGGCTCGATCTCATCAAGCAGCAGCTCGAACAAATCGCCAGCCGCCGGGGCCTCAAACCCAGCACCGCTGCCTAGGGAGCAACCATGGCTAAACAGCGTCTAGATGCCCTGCTGGTAGAGCGGGGGCTGTGCGAATCGCGGCAGCAGGCCCAGCGGCTAATTCGCGCTGGGGAGGTGCAGGTCAACCACGCTGTGGTCGATAAACCGGGCACGGCCTTTGCCGAGGATGTGGAACTGCTAGTAAAGGCGCGATCGCCCTATGTGTCGCGCGGCGGCGAAAAGCTGGCCAAAGCCCTGGCCGAGTTCCCCATCGACCCTAACGGACGGGTGGCACTGGATGGGGGAATTTCGACCGGCGGCTTTACCGACTGCCTGCTGCAAGCCGGGGCCGAGCAGGTCTACGGCATTGATGTCGGCTACGGCCAGGTGGCCTGGTCGTTACGGCAAGACCCCCGCGTCATCCTCCGCGAGCGCACCAACCTGCGCCACCTCACCCCCGAGCAGCTCTACGGCGAGGCAGACTCTCGGCCCGACCTGGGGGTGATGGATGTGTCATTTATTTCGTTGACCAAGGTGCTGTCTGCCTTTTGGGCGCTGCTGGTGCCGCCGCGAGAAGTGGTGCTGCTGGTGAAACCCCAGTTTGAGGTGGGGCGCGATCGCGTCGGCAAAAAGGGCGTGGTGCGCGACCCGGTTGATCAGGCGGATGCGATCGCCAGCGTACTGGCCTCGGCCCAAAGCCTCGGCTGGGTCTACCAAGGCCTCACCTGGTCGCCTTTGCTCGGCCCAGCGGGCAACATCGAATACCTGCTGTGGTTAAGCCAAACCGAGGCAGATGACGTGCGATCGGCAACACTCGATCTGACCGCCCTCAAAGCCTTGGCCACTAATGCTCGTCTTGCCTTAGAGGGGGGTTGAAAAGTGGTTTACTGTGGCTTGAGTCACCTACCGATCCCCCCTGCCCCCCTTAAAAAGGGGGGTTAAGCTTCCCCCTTTTTAAGGGGGATTGAGGGGGATCTCCACTTTTGCGACGAGAAGCAGAACTTTTCAAATGTCCTCTTAAGCGACTAGCAGGATCCCTAGGCCGCAATCCCCTGCAAAGCCGCAGCCTGATGCTCTCGCCCGTGGGGTGCCCCGTAGTCGATCGCAGGTCCGACGGGCACAATGCCGCTGGGGTTGAGTTCGGGTAGGCCTCCGTAGTAGAGCTGCTTCACATGCTCTGCGCTGCACCATTCGGCCACCCCCGGCTGCTGATACAGCTCGCGGCAGTAGCCCCACAGGTTGGGATAGTCAACCAGACGCTTGAGGTTAGTTTTGAACAACCCGTAGTAGGCCAAATCAAAGCGAAACAGGGTAGTGAACATACACCAGTCGGCCAGGGTGATCGAGTCGCCCACCAGGTAGCGATGCTGCCCCAGCACCTCCTCCCAGTTATCCAGTGCCTCAAACAGCTCCGTCACCGCGCCGTTGTAGGCCGCCTGGGAAGCCGCAAAGCCGCTGCGGTAGACGCCGTTGTTAATCGGCTGGTAGATGGCATCCATTGCCGCGTCGATCTGGGAGCGCTGCGCCTCGGGGTAGAAATCGCGATCGGGAAACTTCGCAAACTTGTTAAACGCCGAGTTCAGCATTTGAATGATCTGGCGCGACTCGTTGTTGACGATGGTTTTGGTCTGCGTATCCCACAGCACGGGCACGGTGACGCGGCCGGTGTAGTCGGCCTTGGCGCGGGTGTAGAGCTGCCACAGATACTCCGCCCCGTAGAGGCTGTCGGGAATGCTGCCGAAGCGCCCTGAGAATTTCCAGCCCTGGTCGCTGATCACCGGGTCAACGATGGAGAGGCCGATCGCATCTTGCAGCCCTTTGAGCGATCGCAGCAGCACCGTGCGGTGCGCCCAGGGGCAGCCCAGAGATACATACAGGTGGTAGCGCCCCGGCTCGGCCTTAAAGCCGCTAGAGCCATCTGCCGTCACCCAGTCGTGAAACAGGGTCGGCATGCGCTGAAATTCACCAGATTCGCTGCGTTCTGTCCATTCTGTAGACCATTTGCCGTTGATAAGTCTGCCGAGGGCCATGGGGGGTTCCTAGGGGTAGGGG
>QBLT01000068.1 GCA_003249105.1 Leptolyngbya sp.
GTTAGGGAAGTGGCGGCAGGGTGAGCAGTCGGCTGATAGGGTGGGCATTGCCCACCAGCTGCTTCAAGGCCTGTATCCGTGATTGTGTGGCAGCGTCATCAGGACGAGTGCTGCGGCAAAGGCATTAGCTTTCCTGCAGGGCATCGATCGCACGAAAGCAGTCAGAGAGCACGACGTTAGAGAACAGAAAACCTTCGGGATCGCTGAGGCGCAATCGCTGGAGGGTGGCCCAGGTATCGCCCTCTAGCATGACCCAGCCCTGGGCAATGTGGAGGGTGAGGGCGGTGCGAAGGGTGGCCCAGGTGGTGGAGTCGCAGAGCGATCGCACCTCATCGCCACCAATTCCCTCCTTCAGTCGCAGCCCCACCATCAATCGATCCAGTAATTGCTCCAGAGTTGGTGTCGGAGGTTCGCCATAAATTCCTCCAGCCGCCTGAAATTCTTTTACCCACTCGCCATAGGTGGCCAAGGTGCGAGGGCGGCTGACGCGCTGGAGCTGGGTGTAGCTGGTAGCCCCGAGGCCAAAGCCGTAGTAGGGCTGATTGCGCCAGTAGGTCAAATTATGCTGACATTGGTGCCCCGGCTGGGCGTAGTTAGAAACTTCGTAGTGCTCGTAGCCCTGGGCGGTGAGAAACCCTTGGGCGAGTCGATACATCGCTGCTGTTTGCTCATCTGTGGGCAAAGGTTGATCGCCGGGCTGGTAGCGCTTGGCAAATACGGTCTGAGGTTCCACCGTGAGGTCGTAGATCGATAGGTGATGGGGGTGGAGGGCTACTGCCTTGGACAAACCAGTTTCCCAATCAGCTAGAGTCTGGTGGGGCAGTCCCGAAATTAAATCCAGGCTCCAGTTAGGCATAGCGACCTGATGCAGCCACTCCACAGAACGGCAAACATCGGCGACGCGGTGATAGCGGCCACAGCTTTCTAGCGTTGCGTCGTCCAGCGCTTGCACACCTAGGCTGATACGGGTGGTGCCTGCGGCCAGATAGCCCTGGAGATGCTCCAGATCAAAGGTGCCGGGGTCCATTTCCATAGAAATCTCGGCGGTAGGGGCAATGCCGAACTGCCGGTCGAGCTGGGTGAGGATTTGTTCGAGCTGGGGGACGGAGAGTAGCGAGGGGGTGCCGCCGCCAAAGAATACGGTCTTTAAGGAGTGCTGGTTGAGCTTTGGAGTCGCCGCCATTTCTTCGCAGAGCAGATCCACATAACCTTCCACGGTGCCGGAGGTTTCACCCCGCTGGTGGTTGCCCAGCACTGAGATGGGAAAGTCGCAGTAGAAGCAGCGGCGGCGGCAAAAGGGAATGTGAATGTAGGCAGAGGCCGGATGGGCAATCATTGAGAAGGGCTATCCCTGGGAAACGTTGGGCAAGGGACGCCGCTTAAATTACGCTAACACTATCTCCCAGCTTGAGCCTGTGGCCACCCTGGCCGACGATGTTGGTGTTGATTGCCAGCTTATAGAAGTGATTGAACCGCGACGGGGGAGCCCAGGCGGGCAAAGTGGCGGCCCGCTGCTGCGAGAAGGTCTTTTGAAAGTGAGCGGTGGCGACCCCGGTGGCGGTATCGCGGGTGGGGACAATGCACCGCTGGCAGGGGTTGGTGCCTTCTAGCACCACGTCGCCGATGGCGAAGCGTACGGGGGCGGAGTCGGGGCCAAAGAGCTGGTCTTCCCAAAAGGCAGGGACACCGTCGATTTCTAGGTTGGTGCGAAAGCGGCGGCGGGTTTCTTCAACGGTAAGATCGTGCCAGGCAGCGACGGTTTGGAGGGTGGCGGTGCTGATCACCGTTGGCCCAGCGGCGTTGGTGTCGTCGGGGAATCCGCTGTCGAGATTCGCTTGAAGCGCAATGGGCTGCTGGAAGTAATCGCTGAGCCAGGCTGCGAGGTCTGAACGCTGCTGCTGAAGGTGAAAAGTCGCGGCGGGGGGATGGCCGTCAATGGCTATAGTGACGAACTGGCCATCCTCGGAGAAGGTCGATCGCAGGCGATGGATGGCGGCGGTGCGCTTGCCATTGACAAAGCGCCCTTGGGCATCGAAGAGGGCGTAGGTGCGATCGCCCTCCAGCGCCCCACTGGCCAAAACCGTAGCTTGGGAAACCGAAACTCCATCCAGTGCCTTAACCGGGAAAATATCAATGCGGGCGAGATGGCATGTCATGGCTGAAGGCTGGTAGGCAGTTGAACCGGGCAATGCGGCCTACAAAAAACCGGAACCCTGGGCTGCCCTAGATACGCGGCTGCCACCCAAAATTCCGGTTGAACGATTGCTCTAAAAAGAGTTCTTTAGAACCCCTGGCGGGAGACGAATTTCTCGATATCGGCCTGGGTTTGGTGCAGCAGGTGGTGGCGGCTATCGCCAGTGTTGTTGAGGGAAGGCACCAGGTTGCGGGCCTGGAGCGTCATGTGGAGCTGGAGATGGGCGACGTATTCGGAAAAGTCTTCGCGGGTTTCGGTCAGGGCTGGAGCAAACTTTTCTGACAGGGCCACGGGAACAACCTCTTTTGAACATCGATATATGTAACGATATCGAAGCTAACATAGGCTCCGTACCCCTTGTAGACCGTGCAACGAAGCTTAACGGTGCGTAACATCTGACACGATCCATGCCTGGTTCCTCTCCCTCCGCCGACGGTCAGCCCCCCATCCCCGAGCGATTGGCCAAGCACACGGTGCGCTACGCCGACCACCACTCGGTGAATTGGGATGACCTGACGCCGATGATGCGCCACTACGTGGAGATGAAGGAACAGTATCCCCACGCCCTGGTGCTGTATCGGGTAGGCGACTTCTTTGAAACGTTCTTTCAGGATGCGATCGCGATCGCCCGCGAACTCGAACTCGTCCTCACCAGCAAAGACGCCGGTAAAGCCATTGGCCGAGTGCCCCTGGCGGGCATTCCCCACCACGCCCTCGATCGCTACTGCACCCTGCTGGTGGAACGGGGCTATGCGATCGCCATCTGCGACCAGGTCGAAGACCCCGCCGTGGCCCAGGGATTGGTCAAACGCGAAGTCACCCGCGTCATCACCCCCGGCACGGTGCTCGAAGAGGGCATGCTCAGCGCCAGCCAAAACAACTTTTTAGCCTCGGTGGTGGTGGCCGGGCACCACTGGGGGCTCTCCTATGCGGATGTCTCCACCGGGGAATTTCTCACTACTCAGGGCGAAGACCTCGATCAGCTCTGTCAGGAGTTGCTCAGGCTTCAGCCCGCCGAGGTGCTGTTTCCGGTGGATGCGCCGAATTTGGGAGCGATGCTCAGGCCGGGGGATCAGTCTGATCAATTGCCAAGCTGCTTGCCGCGCCAGTTTTGCTACACCCTGCGCTCCCAAGGCCCCTACAGCCAGAGCGAAGCGCGACAGCGATTGCTCCAGCGGTTTCGGCTCAGGTCGTTGGAAGGCCTCGGCTGTGACCATCTGCCCCTGGCGGTGCGGGCGGCGGGCGGCCTGCTGCACTACGTCGAAGAAACTCAAAAAACCGTGCAGGCTCCCCTGCAACCCCTCTGCACCTACACCCTGGCCGCCTACCTGGTGATCGACCACCAGACCCGCCGCAATCTTGAGATCACCCAAACGGCACGCGACGGCACCTACAACGGCTCCCTGCTGTGGGCGCTCGATCGCACCGTCACGGCCATGGGCGGTCGCACCCTGCGGCGCTGGCTGCTGCAACCGCTGCTGGATGTCAAAGGTATTCAGCAGCGGCAGTCCACAATTATGGAACTGTTGCAGGACGGCAATCTGCGCCAGATGCTCCAGCACAAGCTGAAGCAGATTTACGACCTGGAGCGGCTGGCGGGTCGAGCGGGTTCCGGCACCGCCAATGCCAGGGATCTCGTTGCCCTGGCAGATTCGTTTTTGCGCCTGCCCGATTTGGCAGCCCTGGCAGAAAAAGCCGAGTCGCCCTACCTGCAAGCGTTGCAGTATGTGCCGCCAGAATTAGAGCAACTGGGGCAGACGCTGCGATCGCACCTGGTCGAAACCCCGCCCCTCTACCTCACCGAGGGCCACCTGATTCGCGACGGGGTCAACGCCCAGCTCGACGACCTGCGCCAGCAGGCGGTAGACGACCAGAAGTGGATCGCCGAGCTGGAACCCGCCGAGCGCCAGCGCACCGGCATTTCCACCCTCAAGGTGGGCTTTAACAAGGCCTTTGGCTACTACATCAGCATCTCCCGCGCCCGGGCCGACCAGGCCCCCGACGACTACATTCGCAAGCAGACCCTCACCAACGAAGAGCGCTACATCACCCCCGAACTCAAGGAGCGCGAAACGCGGGTTTTCAACATCGAGTCTGAGATCAACGCGCTGGAGTACGAGATCTTTAACCAGCTGCGGGAGAAAGTGGGCGAGCAGGTCGAACTGATCCGCAAAGTCGCCGCCGCCGTTGCCGCCGCCGATGTGCTCTGCGGGTTGGCAGAAGTCGCCATCTTTCAGGGCTACTGCTGCCCAGAGATGGATGAGTCAAGGGCGATCGCCGTCACCGAGGGCCGCCACCCGGTGGTCGAACAGCTGCTCCCCGCTGGCTTTTTCGTGCCCAACTCCAACTATATGGGCACGATCCCGGGCGATCGCGACGCCATTGCCCCTCAAGACCTGATCATTCTCACCGGCCCCAACGCCAGCGGCAAGAGCTGCTACCTGCGCCAGGTGGGGCTAATTCAGCTGATGGCTCAGATGGGCAGCTTTGTGCCCGCCAAGGCGGCAAGGCTGGGGGTGTGCGATCGCATCTTCACCCGCGTCGGTGCCGTTGACGACCTCGCTAGCGGCCAATCAACCTTCATGGTGGAGATGAATGAGACGGCGAATATTTTGAACCACGCCACCCCCAGCTCCCTGGTGCTGCTCGACGAAATTGGCCGGGGCACTGCCACCTTCGACGGCCTCTCCATTGCCTGGGCCGTGGCCGAGCACTTGGCAGTCGAGATCCAGTCCCGCACCATTTTTGCCACCCACTACCACGAGCTAAATGAGCTGGCGGCGCTGGTGCCCAACGTCGCCAACTACCAGGTCACCGTCAAAGAAATGCCCGACCAGATTATCTTTTTGCACCAGGTGCAGCCCGGTGGAGCCGACAAATCCTACGGTATTGAGGCGGGGCGGCTGGCGGGGCTACCCACCTCAGTCATTCAGCGCGCTAGGGATGTAATGCGCGAGATCGAGCGCAACAGCACGATCGCTGTGGGCCTGCGGGGGGAAGTGCCCAAACTCTCCAAACCCCGCCGCCGCGTCAACGAGGCGGCGGCTAGCGGCGATCCTTCAGAACAACTTGATTTGTTTAATAAATAGTCTCAGCTAGCCATCTAGATTTCTTCAGGCCGCTCTCAGATGGTTCTCAGACTGCGGTGACAGTCTAGGGCTCAAGCGCGTTTGCTTGCTATGGCGGTTGCCATAGGTTCATCCCCTAACTTGAGTAGAGGTTTACTATGCGAATTCAATATTTGGGCGCTGTGGCGATCGCCTCCCTGCTGACCCTCGGTGCCGTAGCCTGTGGCACCACCACAGCGGTAAACCCTAATGGGGCCAGTCAAGAAGTCGTTGATCCCTGTGCCGCCGCCAATCCCTGCGCTGCCGCCAACCCTTGTGCTGCTGCGAATCCCTGCGCCGCTGCCAACCCTTGTGCTGCTGCGAATCCCTGTGCTGCCGCTAAGGCTGACGCATCTGCTCAGCCTGAAGTCTATAGCTTCGACGGGCTAGCCATTCGCGGGGCCGACCCAGTGGCCTATTTCACCGAGGGCAAAGCCGTCAAGGGCTCAGCCGACTACGAAACCAGCTGGAACGGTGCTACCTGGCGCTTTAGCAGTGCCGAAAACCTGGCGGCCTTTGAGGCTGACCCGGTCACCTACGCGCCTCAGTACGGCGGCTACTGCGCCTGGGCCGTTAAGAGCGGTTACCTAGCCTCCGTCGATCCAGAGTCGTGGAAAATTGTTGACGGCAAGCTTTACCTCAACTACAGCGCCGATGTTCAGAAAAAGTGGCAGGGGGATGTGGCTGGCAACATTGCCAAGGGCGACCAAAACTGGCCGGTTGCCCTGAGCAGCGGCAAATTCAGCGAAAGCGGCAAAAGCTGGTAAATAGAGAGCCTAAACCATGGGTCGGGTGCGTCCATTCACCTGCATGGGCCACCCGATCGCGCTGGCTAGCCCATGGGGCCAGCTAAAATCACCTTGGCCAGGGCGTTGACCACGGCCTCGGGCGGTTCTTGCTTGAGATCGAGATACCACTGCTCGGTGGTTGCTGGCTCGTAGCCGTAGATGGTGCTGGTGCGCTTTCGAGCCTTGAGCACTAGCTCGGTGGTGCGGTCTTTGCGGGCCGCCTCGTAGCGCTTGAGGGCATCGGCTACGCCGATGTTGGTAGTGTGCAGGTAGCGGGTCAATACTTCGGCATCTTCGATCGCTTGACACCCGCCCTGGCCCAGGGTGGGGGTGGTGGCGTGGGCCGAGTCGCCCAGTAGGGCAATGCGTCCTTTCACCAAGTGCTCTAGGGGGTCGATGTCGCCAATCTCTAAGCGATTGGTCTGCTCGGGGTCAAGGGCTTGGATGAGCTTTTGCACCGGCTGGGGCCAGCCTTGAAAGATTTTGGCCAGTTCATCCCGGCGGTGGGTGGGCTCGACGTGGGTGCCTTCAACCATCGGTGCCCCAAAGAAAAAGTAAAAGCGATCGCCCCCCACTGGCATCATCGAGGCGCGCTTGCTGTCGCCTACGTAGAGCACCCACAGGTTTGGGTCGCACAGCTCAGGGTCAGCCTTGACCAGGCCATTCCAGTTGACGTAGCGGGCGTAGCGGCGATCGACCTGCCCCACCACGTGAGCCCGCACCGCTGAGTGAATGCCATCGGCTCCCACTACCAGGTCGCTGCTGACCCGCTCCCCATTTTTGAAAATGGCGGTGGCGCTGTGCTCGTCTTGCTCAACGGCGGTGCAGAGCCTGCCCAGGTGCACATCCTCGGGGCCAAAGGCTTCGAGCAGCATGGTTTGCAGGTCGGTGCGGGCCACGGGGTAGGGGCGCTGGCCCACCTGCTCAAACAGGGGGTGCAGATCGACGTAGCTGAGCAGTTCATCGGTGTGGCTGCGGTACTCCATAGCGTTCATCTCGCCGCCGATGGCGGCCAGCTTTTCCCCCAGACCCAGGCGGTTGAGCACCTTGACCCCGTTCGACCAGAGCGAAATACCGGCACCGGCGGGCCGTAGCTCTTGGGCGCGATCGTAAATTTCGACCTGGTACCCTGCCTGCCGCATGGCGATGCCCGTGGTCAATCCGCCAATGCCGGCTCCGATAATTACCACCTTCAGGTTGTACATGGGGCGCTCCTAACGGCTGTGCTGGGTGAGGTAGGTTGCCAGGCTGTGGTCTGTGGGCGCAAAGCCTGTGCTGTCATCATCGTTGATAGTTTTACTATAAAAAACAATTTGTATACAGTGCACAGTGGCGGCGGCTAGGGTAGCAGCTGTGCCTAGAGCCGTCAATGGCTAAGGCGGGCTGAGCAGTATTTATACTCAATCTTTAAGAACTGGCCCAATTGTTCACCAATTTGTTACTGCTACTACACCAGAAAGAGCTGGATTTTTCTTGGCCACACAGAAAAGGTAATTGTCCAACTTTGGAATACCATCATGTGGCATCGTTTCTCTGTAGTGTTAGCTATTGTTTTGGTTGGTAGCGTGGGTGGCCTGAGCTATGTGGCCCTGTCTCCACAAACGTCGGTGGCTCCGACCTCTCCGGGTGTTGAGGCCGCTGAGGTTGACGCCGATGCAGTGGCTAGTAGCTATGTGCAAGGCAAAAAGCGCTCGGGGAGCGGGCGGCGGCAGATGCGCGGCAGCTAGGGTTCGTCTCCCTGGGCAGCCCTGAGCTTTTCGAGCTGGTACTTGGCGTCGTCAAAGCAGCCCAGGCGGCTGACGTCGAGGCAGGCGCTAGCCACGGTTTCTAAATCGGCGATCGCGCTTTCAATATCCCCCAGCTCCGCATGGAGCAACCCCCGGTCGTAATGGGCAAAGGGATGGTTGGGATTGAGCTGAATCGTCTGATTGAAGTCGGCCATGGCCCCGG
Source organism: Leptolyngbya sp. (assembly GCA_003249105.1). GTDB lineage: Bacteria > Cyanobacteriota > Cyanobacteriia > Phormidesmidales > Phormidesmidaceae > Nodosilinea. Next base: position 8,040 of record QBLT01000068.1, read on the forward strand.
CGTAGTCGCCCAGATCTTGACGCGTCAAACCGCGATTATAGTAGGGCTCTGGGCTGCCCGCATTGATCTGAATGGCGATCGTAAAGTCTTGGATCGCCCCCTGAAAATCGTTGAGCCGCCGCTTGACTAGCCCTCGGTTTTCGTAGGCTAGGCTGTTGTTGGGACGCAGGTTGACGGCCTCGGTGCAGTCGTTGAGGGCGACGGCGTGGTCTGCCAAATTGGAAAGCGATAGACACCGATTGAGGTAGGCATCGGCCTTGCTTTCCGGGTCCTTGGCTAAGTTAATGGCGGCGGTGTAGTCTTGCAGGGCTCCTTCTTCATCCCCCAGCTCGGCTCGGGCATTGCCCCGGTTGATGTGGGCGTCGACGTAGGTGGTTTCGCGCTCTAGGGCGTCGCCGTAGTCGGCGATCGCCCCCTGCAAATCCCCCAGGTGAAAGCGCAGGTTGCCCCGCTGAAAGTACCAGGTAGCCGTGTTGGGATCGTTCTGAATGGCGTTGGTCAGGTCTTGCAGGGCCTCCTCCGACTGCCCGTTCTCCCACAGCAGCGAAGAGCGTTGGGCTAGGGCCTTGCCGTGGTCGGGCTTGAGGTCGAGGGCCTGGTTGAGGTAGTTGAGCGAGTCATTCTTTTGCCCCACCTGCTTGGCGGCTTCGGCCTGCTGAAGGAGGCCATTGACCGCCATGCGCTGGGGAATGCGCAGCAAAAACACCCCCGCCACCGCCAACAGGGCGATCGCGGCCCCGGCACCCAGCCAAACCTTGGGACGACGCTCAAGGCGGATGGAACGGGGCGCTGGGGAGGGCATAGCCGACAATTGTTCTGAATCCATATCGCCATTCTCGGGGAGCGGAGGGCTGGCGGAATCGCCTGAAGCTACCGGCTCACTGGGGCCAACCCGCTCAGCCAGGGCCAGCAAAATGTCCTTGGCCTGGTGATACTGGGCCTCGGATTGGGGCGACACCATTTTGATCAAAATGTCTTTGAAAGGGCCGCCCAGGGTCGAGCATTCGTCGAGTTGCAGCTTGACCTGGGCTAAAAAGTCGTCCTGGTTCAATCGAGGAATCGCCTCGTTAGACAAGCCCGTGGCCATCTGCATGGCAATCATGCCCAGGGCAAAGTGGTCGGTGGCAAAGCGGGTGTACTGGCGGTGCTTGACCTGGGGTAAGTAGGCCGACTCAGCGGTGAGAACTGCGGAACTGCCGTTGGATTCTAGGTTTGGCTCTGGGGTGCCCGCATCCTGAATCAGGCCAAAATCTACCAGTACCAGGTGACCGCGATCGCGGTGCCGAATCAGGTTGTTGGGGTGCAGGTTTTGGTGGGCAATGCCGTGGCGCTGAATGCGGTCTAAAATGCCCAGGCTCTCGGTTAAAAACCGCAGTACCTCGGCCTCTGATCTGGGTTTGCCCTCAGCCAATTCAGCCATGAGGGAGTGGCCAGCAACATAGTCGCGCACCCAGTAAAAATCTTGCCCCTCCTGTACTGTAGAGAGGTTTTTGGCGATCGCCTCGTGGTCGCCCATGCGCTTCAGCAGATTGACCCGCTTGGCCAGCAAATCGTTGAGAAATTTTAGAGTGATGGTGTTGTGGGCGGGCAGCTGCAAATGCTTAACAATGCACTTGGCCTTTGCCGGATCGCCATGATCGGTCATCAGGTAGGTCTTGGTGTAGGCCTTAGTACTGACAACTCGAATGAACTGAAACCGTCCATCGATCAGTCTTTTCACAACCATTAGTTTTTGCTGAGGTAAATGCACCGGGCTAGGGCGTTGGCCGCAACCCCAGGCCGTGGGTCATGGGTTGGCGTGCTGCCCGATCTCCTTGGTGCCCTAAGGTGAATACCTCAGGAGCTAAACCCCTAGCTGGGGCAGTGGCCATCCCAAAAGACCAGGCAGATGTAGCGTCGATTTCAGGAAGACAGCAGCGTGGGCTAATTTACCCCACAGCCGAAACTCAAGCAGCGGATGGCTAAGATAATAAGGCGACCCATCAGCAGCAATACTACTATGTACTGTGTGATTTATGACGGTAACTGTAACCTCTGCGTCAGTCTAGTGCAGCTGCTAGAATCGCTCGATCGCGGCACCCAGTTTCAGTACGTGCCCATGCAGGACGAGGCTACCCTGGCTCGCTACGGCATCAGTTCCCAAGACTGCGAAGCCGGCATGATCGTAGTTGACATGCAGGCCCCCGAGCGTCGCTGGCAGGGCAGTGACGCCGCCGAAGAAATTGGCCGTCTGCTGCCCCTGGGCAACCCCTTTGTCCAGGCCTACCAGGCCTTGCCGGGGGTCAAGGCGGTGGGCGATTCGATCTATGCCTTTGTGCGCGATCGCCGCTATGAGCTATTTGGCAAGCGATCCCAGCGCTACGATTCGGCTTACCCCCTCTGCGACGGAGATGGGTGTATTCACAGATGAGAGGTTTAACCCCCTATCGCTACCTTGGAGACATCAAGGCAGCGGCTCACGCAGAATTGGGCAGGCTGCTCCGTCGTTGTTGACCCAAGGATGACCGTCATGAGCTTGCGATCGCAACTTGCCCTAGCCACCCTCAGCATTTTGGCCACCGCCGCCCTGGCCGCCACCGCCGCAGACGCCCGCCCTGGCCAGGGCCGAGGACAGCACCCCCAGCCCAGCGCCCCCGCAGTGCAAGAAGTCGTGCCCCAGGTCGAATCTCCCACCGCTACGGTAGAGACTTCTGAGGTCACGCTCGAAACCACTGATGTAGTCATCGAGATCCCTGACACAGAGACGTCTGTAGTCGACGAATCCGCAGCAGAGTACGAGAACCTACCTCCCGGTCTGCAACGCCGAGTCGATAGCGATCGCGGCTTGCCTCCCGGCCTACAGCGCCAGGCGGAGAGCGATCGCGGCTTACCCCCCGGTCTGCGCAGCCGGTAACAGCTCATACTAAATCCAGGATGAATACCCCGTAGGGGCGTAGCATGCTACGCCCCTACGGGGTTTCTGATTATGAATCGGGGGTTTACCAAATCGGATTTCGTATCAGTCGCGTCACCAGAGACCGGGTGCCTGTCTGTCTGTTCATCGCGCTGTGGGCAGATTAGCAGGCACCCGGTCTCTTTTGAGATTTCCCCTATTCAGGATTTACCCGCACTCGGGCAAACTTAAGGCCGCTGACCCCCTGGAGCGGTTCTACCGTGCCCTGCTCAATGTCGCCCGCCACAACGCCTTCGCGGTGCAGGTAGCGCAGGTAGCGCTCATACTCCTGCCACTCTTCGCTGGTCGAATAGACCACCGTCAGCATGCCGGGCTGGGTAATGCGATCGCCCTTTTCCGCGTCGCAGGCTTTATCAATGCGCTTTTTGACGATCTCGTAGCGGGTGTCGCGGGTGCCCCGCACATCAAACAGGCGCTCGGTAGATTCGTCGTGGACGATATCCACCGTGTAGCCCTGCACCAGCACTAGGTGGGTGATGGTCATGTCGGTGTCGTAGGCGGCCTTGAGCGAAAACCCCTTGCGGGCGCAGTCGCACACCGCCCGCAGCTGCTCGTAGCGCAGCGACTTGAGCTGAAACTCGGTGAAGTTGGGGTCAATGGCCTGACCGGCGTAGATCATGTGGTCAATGCCGTCGGTGGCTTCTAGATCGCAGTAGTGGGGGGTAATTGCCTGCATCGACTGCTGCCACTGGGTCCAGGTATCGCGCAGCAGCCCGTTGATGTGGCCGATGGTGTCGTCATAGAGGGCGCGGGCGGCATAGACGCAGCCGTGGTCGGCATCGATGGCGGCTTTGTACTGGGCGATCGCGGCCTCGGCCTCGGGGCTGTGCCGACTAAAGTAGGCGAAATGCACCTCCACTTCCCCCTGGAGGTAGCGCAGCAGCGTCACCTCAGAATCGACCGTTACCCCCTTCTCTAGCACGGCAATGTGGTCGGCCAGATCGAGGGCCAGCTGCCCCACCAGAGCATTGTTGACGACCCGGCCCGCCGCTTCCACCACGGCCAGGGCGAGGCGAAACTGAGTCAGTAAATCCTGCTGAATCGCCCGGTTGCGCTCGTCTGAGGAGCCGCGAATGTCAGAGATGCCGTAGAGCGGATAGACGTTCTCAAAGACAATCTGGGCGGGGGGCAGCCCCAGGCTGAGGCGCTCGGCCTCCTGCTCAAACCGCCACCGCACCGAGGGGTGAATGTTGTTGAAGCGATCTTGCACGCTGTGGCGCATAGCCGCCGTCAGCGCCGGAATCAGCGTCGTAGCACGGCTGCAATCGGCCTGGTCAAAGGCGTAGGGCCTGGGGCTGGTGAGGCCCACAAGACCCACCATCTGGGCCTTGCTGTCGCCCAACCGAGCGGTGCGCATCACGAGCGGAATCAGCAGCAGCGATCGCACCCCCTGGCTCAGCATCGCGGCCTCGCAGGCAGTCGCGCAGTCTAGGCTGAGGTCGGGCACGTTGACCACCTCGCGGCGATCGGTCGCCCGCAAAAAAGCCGACCCCTGCAAGTCTGCGATCGCGTAGTTGGTAGTTTGCCACTCGGGCTGATTGAGCTGGGTAAAAAGCTGGGCCTGGCTGTTTTCGGCGCTCAGCAAAAGGCTGTCGTCCGCGTTAAACAGCTGCTTCATCAGCTCGTTGGCCTGCTCAAAGCGGCGCGTGCCCAGCACTGACTCGTGACCCACCAACAGCTCAATCAGCGCCTTAGAGGTCTCCCGCTCGGTGACATCGATGCCCTCGATCAAAATCTGGCCGCTAGCACTGTACTGTCCCGGCTTAAGGTTGGCAATCAGCTGTCTAAAGGCGGGTTCTCGGCTGAGCAGCTGGGTAGTTACCTGCTCGCGGCTGGGGGCCACGGGCCAGCAAGCGGCCAGACTAGCCTGAAGCTCAGGGGCGATCGCCGTCACCTGCAAGCCCGCCGTCGCCGTGCGCAGGCGCAGCTCAACCTGGCGCAGCTCGCCGGTTTCGGCATCGGCCAGCGACACCACCAGCGGCTCGTGGAGCAGCCGCTGGGAGACCAGGTCATCTGCCCCATAGGCATAGCTCAGCACCGCATTTAAGAAATGCCGACGAAACCGCTCTTGCAGCCCCTTTTGATCCGCCGCTGAGGGCTGGTCAAAAAAACTCAGGTCGAGGTGGCCCCCTTCCGCACGAATGCCCGTCAGTCGGCAAAAGTAGCGGTTGGCAAACAGCACCGGATGGGCTTGGGTGGGGCTGGTGATCGCCGTCGCCACATCCACCACCGCCATCACCAGGTGGCTGTAGTGCTGAATTAGCTCTAGCCAGGGTAGGGTCGGTTGAGCTATTGCCCGATCAGGGGTCTCACCCTCCTGGCCACAGCCAGCGCGATCGCCCAAATTATAGGAGAGATCTATCAGTAGCCCTCCCTCAGGGGCAGCTACTCGATCGGTGTCGATGCAGCGAGACGATTCGTTTGCCATAGTTGCTCTAGATGTGCCCTTCACTAAAGTCTTACAAAGCAACTCAGTGAAATTCCGCAGTGGTCCTCATATCTTTGCGGAATCGTAGGAGTTTTTAGAGATGGGATAAATCCTATCTCTGCGGCGCAACACCCATTGAGTATCTGTGTCAGCCTCACGCGGGCTGACTTTTTTGTTTATGTCTATGGTACCCAATCGCGGTGCGTCATCCCCAGACCTGCGGTTGGCGCTTCTGGTTAGGGCCTCCACCCTTTAGAATAGAGTTTCCGCTCCAGGACTATTCTCTCCGTTAAACCATGTTTGAAGCCCTGTCCGATCGCCTTGAGTCTGCCTGGAAAAGCCTGCGTGGCCAGGACAAAATCAGCGAGTCTAACATCGACAGCGCCCTGCGCGAGGTGCGTCGCGCCCTGCTAGAGGCCGACGTCAACCTCCAGGTAATCAAAGACTTTATTGCCCAGGTGAAAGAAAGCGCCCTGGGTATCGAGGTGGTCAAAGGGGTGAGCCCCGACCAGCAGTTCATTAAGGTGGTGAACGATGAGCTGATTCGCCTCATGGGCGATACCAACGCTCCCCTGGCCGATTCGCCGACTAAGCCCACTGTGGTGCTGATGGCGGGTCTCCAGGGTACGGGTAAAACCACCGCCACCGCCAAGCTGGCCCTGCACCTGCGCAAAGAAAACCGCAGCACCCTGCTGGTGGCCACCGACGTGTACCGCCCCGCTGCGATCGATCAGCTGATCACCCTCGGCAAGCAGATCGACGTGCCCGTGTTTGAGCTGGGCACCGCCGCCAACCCCGTCGACATCGCTCGCCAGGGCATTGAGAAAGCCAAGGCCGACGGTATTGACACGGTGATTGTGGACACCGCAGGCCGTTTGCAGATCGACCCCAAAATGATGGCCGAGCTGGCCGACATCAAAACCGCCATTGACCCCGACGAAGTGCTGCTGGTGGTCGATGCCATGACCGGCCAGGAAGCCGCCAACCTCACCCGCACGTTCCACGACCAGATTGGCATTACCGGGGCCATTCTCACCAAAATGGATGGCGATGCGCGGGGTGGTGCGGCCCTGTCGGTACGGCAGATCTCGGGTCAGCCGATCAAGTTCATTGGCGTGGGCGAAAAGGTGGAGGCGCTACAACCCTTCTACCCCGATCGCATGGCCTCTCGCATTTTGGGCATGGGCGACGTGCTTACGCTGGTCGAAAAAGCCCAGGAAGCCGTTGACATTGCCGATGCCGAAAAGCTGACGCAGAAAATTCTCGAAGCCGAGTTCGACTTCGATGACTTTCTCAAGCAGATGCGCTTTATGAAAAGCATGGGTTCCCTGGGCGGCATCATGAAGCTGATCCCCGGCATGGGCAAGCAGATCACGGGCGACATGCTGGAACAGGGCGAGGCCCAGCTCAAGCGCTGCGAAGCCATGATCAACTCCATGACTACCCAGGAGCGCAAGCAGCCCAACCTGCTCTCTAGCTCCCCCAGCCGCCGCCGCCGCATCGCCAAAGGCTCGGGCCACCAAGAAAAAGACGTGGGCAAGCTGGTCAGCGACTTCACCAAAATGCGCACCATGATGCAGCAGATGGGGCGCGGCGGCGGCCTGCCAGGCATGGGTGGCGGTATGCCCGGCATGGGGGGTGGCTTCCCCGGCATGGGAGGTGGGCCTCAGCCCGGCTTTCGCCCCCCCAGCAACAAAAAGCAGAAAAGCCAGAAGAAAAAGAAGGGCTTTGGCCAACTCTAGGAAGTTGATTTTGAATAAGCGAACTACTTCAAACCCCGGCTTGCAATAGCTTGGAGAAATCAGCCCATGGGCATGACCTACTGGCTACATACGCTGAATGGCCGCGAGATGACGAAAGATGATGAAGATCACTCGCTCATGCACAGATTTTCGGATGAGCTAGACGCGGCCTGTGATCATCTCAAAATTCCCAAGATCTCCTCGTTCGCTGACTTTACGGATCTTGAGTTCAACATGGCCGATGACGATATGGAGGACGACGGCGATGCTGATGTTGATCCCGAGACGGGCTATGGCTATGGAATTGATGAGATGCAATGGTTCGATATTGCATCCGGTAAGCGTTGTCTAGAAGCGCTGCGAAGCCATATTGAAACGGGCTGGAACGTCGATCTCGATGCCAAAACCAGGGCTGAACTCTTAGAAGAACTGGATGATTGTCTTGCGAAGCTTCGAGCAGCCCCCCTAGGCACTGACAAGTTTCACCTTGCGGTCATCATGTGAGAGTTTGTGCGGTGGTGTTTAATAACAGTTCTATTTAGCAAATGATAGTTAGCAATGTAAAGCCAGATTTTAGAAATCACTGTGCGATCGCTGATACAAGCTCAAATCTTAAAACCTCAATGCCTTAATAGAGTGTTTCATACTCCCCATTGTCGGCGATGTGGAGCTTCCAGTATTCTTCGGAGATTAGATCGCCGCTGTATTTAGGATCATCGCCATTGACTGTGCCGCAGATGGTGACAGTACCGACTTTGATCGGCGAACCCCTCAGTGCGGCGTGGAGTGTATTGGCCAGCACGCGAATCTCAGCTTTGCCCAGGGACAGAGAGACGGAGCAAACTCAGCGATCGCGATGCTGCCAATCTCTGGCTGCAGCAAGTTATTCGAGAGGCTTATCAAGACATCGAGCTTTAACCATGGATCAAGGTATTCAAGCGGCGCTTAAGGGAGCGGTAGACCCAGTGCTGGCCCAGGCTCAGATACCGGGGGTGGCGATCGCCATCCAGATTGCAAATGAGCCTTTACTCACCTTGGGAATTGGGTATCAAGACCTTGGTCAGACTATTCCACTGTCTACCGACGCCAGCTTTTACATCTACAGCGTGACTAAGTCGCTCATTGCGGCGGCGGTCCTGCACCAGGTCAGCGCAGGCTGCCTCGGTCTGGACGCACCCATTCAAGATTATTGGCCAAATTTTCCAGTCGCAACGCCCATTACCCTGCGTCAGATTCTTAGCCATAGCAGCGGTTTGCCCGACTACGGCGGTCTGCCCGCCTATCACGAGGCCGTAAAAACAACCCCCGACGCTCCCTGGTCGCCCATAGCTTTTCTTGAGGTGGCCTCTCAGCGAGACTTGTTGTTCGACCCTGGCCAGGGCTGGGCGTACTCCAACATCGGCTATCTAGCACTGAAGCTGCTGCTGGAGAAGGTCACGGGGCGATCGATGGAGGACTGTCTAGACGAGCTATTCTTTGCGCCCCTGGGTTTGAGGCAGACCTTCGTTGCCACTTCGTTACATGATGTCACGTGCCTGATGCCAGGTTATACCTCGATATTTGGGAGTGGGCTTGAGAATATGGCGCAGCGCTACCATCCCGACTGGGTGTCCCATGGGGTGGTGGTGTCTACAGCGGCAGAACTGGCCACCATGATGCACGCCCTAATTACGGGGCAAATTCTTGACCTCACCCTGATTGAGCAGATGGCTCAGCCGGTTCACAGCTTGGGGTCGCACCCGCCCTTGCAAAACGTGGCCTGCGGGCTGGGATTGTTTATAGATACGGCATCGCCCTACGGCAGAGTCACGGGGCACAATGGTGGCGGGCCAGGCTACTCGATCGCAGCCTTTCACTTCTCCTCCCTGGCCGGTCGCGCCACCACCATTGCGGCAGCAACCAATCGCGATGGTGACAATGTGGGAATAGATGTTGCCTACGCCGTGGCTCGCCATTTGGCCCAAGGGTGACGCATTGCTACAAATTGTGCGCCGCTGGGAATTGTGCCAGCTGGGCGGGCAAGCTAACTCTGTGAACTCTAGGTCAGCCCCCGGATAGCTTATGAGCATCAAACGCGCGCCCCGCAAAAGTTTTCCTAAGATCAGCACGATGCCGCGCCCGGCCACCGAGGCCGCGCAGTATCTCGATATGTACAAGCTCACGGTTGAGAAAACGCGGCTTGAGCAGGAGCTAGAGTACATTGACGGACGCCGTCAGCAGCTGTGCGATCGCCTCGCTGAAATTGAGCAGGCAACCGCAGGGCTCGACGCCAAAGCCGTTACTCTGCGCCAGCCCACCCAGTCCGCCGCTGCCAAACCCCAGGGGCTCAACTTTGCCCCCAGCGCCAATGTGTATTTGCCCGAGCGCAACAGCCGTCAAGCTCCCGAAGACTACAACACGCTGACGCTGGACTATTAAATTAAGAGGGTTGGCAGGTTGCAAGGTTCAAGGTTGCGAACTTTCTCATCTTCAGACCTTTCAACCCATTCAGACATCGTGAGCTAGCCGATAGAATGAAGCTATGAAGCAAGTTCTGCTGCTCCTCATCCACGGCTATAGACGGCTGATTTCGCCGCTGTTGCCGCCCACCTGCCGGTTTAACCCGACCTGTTCGCAGTACGCGCTGACGGCGATCGAGCGGTTTGGCCTGGTGAAAGGGAGCTGGTTGGCGGCACGGCGCATTACCCGCTGTCATCCCTTTCACCCGGGCGGCTATGACCCAGTGCCCGAGGGAGTTGTGGCTGAGGCCAAGTCACCTCAAGAGTAAGGAGGCGATCGGGAGGGTGCATCCACGCAGCGATGCTCCACTGGACAGTTTTCTAATGCAGGAAATGCCGTACGCCGGTCATCGCCATGATCAGGCCCAGCTCGTTGGCCGCTTTGATCGAGTCGTCATCGCGGCGGCTGCCGCCGGGCTGCACCACCGCCCGAATGCCCGCAGCAGCGGCGGTGCGTACCGAATCGTCAAAGGGAAAGAAGCCGTCGCTGGCCAGCACTGCGCCCTGAGCTTTTTCGCCCGCCTGCGCCAGAGCAATGCTGACGGAGCCAACGCGGTTCATCTGCCCCGCGCCAATGCCGAGGGTTTGCTGCTGGTGGGTGACCACGATCGCATTCGATTTCACATGCTTGACCACCCGCCAGGCAAACAGCATTTCGGCTAGCTCGGCCTCGGTAGGTTTGGCTTCGGTAACAATCTGCCAGGTAGCAGGGTCGTCGCGATAGGTGTCGGGGGCTTGGAGCAAGAATCCACCCGCGATCGCATTCACCACCTGGCTTGGCCCAGTCAGCAGATCTGCTAGCACCAGCACCCGCAGGTTTTGCTTTTTGGCGAGCAGGTCTTGGGCGGCGCGATCGCACCCCGGTGCCACAATGCACTCTAAAAACGTGCCCGTGAGCTGCGAGGCGGTGTCGGCATCAATGGGACGATTGAGCACCACAATGCCACCAAAGGCCGAGACATCGTCGGCATCGTAGGCGCGGCGGTAGGCGGTAGCTAACGTGTCACCCATGCCGACTCCGCAGGGGTTGGTGTGCTTGAGCACGGCGGCAGCAGGGCGATCGCTAGGGAACTCCGCAATAATCCGCCGCGCCGCCTCCAGATCGACCAGGTTGTTGTAGCTCAGCTCTTTACCCTGAAGCTGCTCAGCCCCGGCCCAGCCGGTGGGAATGGAACCTGTGCGGTACCAAGCGGCGGTCTGGTGAGGATTCTCGCCGTAGCGCAGGGTGGCCTGCTGGCGACCCGTCATCGCCCACTGCTGGGGCAGCGTGTCTGGTTCGCTAGTGGATGCGGTGAGGTAGGTGGCGATCGCCTGGTCGTAGCTGGCCGTGTGCCAAAACGCAGCCTGTGCGCAGGCTTGGCGAAACTCTAGCGGCACCTGGCCATCGCTAGCCCGCAGCGCCTCCAGGTAAGGCCCATACTGCTCGGCGCTGCACAACACGGTCAGGTGGGCGTGATTCTTTGCCGCCGCCCGCAGCATGGCTGGCCCACCGATGTCGATATTCTCGATCGCATCGGCCATAGTTACGCCTGCCTTAGCGATCGTCTGCTCAAAGGGGTAGAGGTTCACCACCACCAGATCCAGCGGACGAATGCCGTTGTCGGCCAAATCTTTTTGGTCTTCCGCTAAATCTTGCCGCGCCAAGATGCCGCCGTGGATTTTGGGGTGCAGCGTTTTGACGCGCCCGCCGAGAATTTCGGGCGAACCGGTGTAGTCAGAAACTTTGGTGACGGGGAGGCCTGCTGCTGCGATCGCCTTCGCCGTACCGCCGCTGCTGACTAGGTCAAAGCCAAACTCTTCTACCAAAGTCTTGGCCAACTCCACCAGCCCGGTTTTATCCGATACGCTCAACAATGCCAGGCGCGCCATAGCTCTCCATCCTCGATTTTGCAGACCCCTACTATACCGAAAAAGCCCCCCGCCC
>QBLT01000069.1 GCA_003249105.1 Leptolyngbya sp.
GCCCCACACCCCGCCTTCCACGGTTCGGTATCCCCTCCTTCAGAGAAATGGCTTGAGCAAGCACTATAGATGATATAGCTGTCAAGCCGGAGCAAAGACAACATGGGAAAAGTAGTTGGAATCGACCTAGGCACCACCAACTCTGTGGTTGCCGTTATGGAAGGGGGCAAGCCCACCGTTATTGCTAACGCTGAAGGCTTTCGCACCACTCCCTCGGTTGTCGCCTACGCCAAGAACGGCGATCGCCTCGTTGGCCAAATTGCCAAGCGTCAGGCGGTGATGAACACCGAGAACACCTTTTATTCAGTCAAGCGCTTTATCGGTCGTCGCTTTGACGAGGTCAAAACCGAGTCAACCGAAGTCGCCTACAAAGTGATGAACGTAGGCAACAACGTCAAAATTGACTGCCCCCAGGCAGGCCAACAGTTTTCGCCCGAAGAAATCTCGGCCCAGGTGCTGCGCAAGCTGGCCGACGACGCCGGTAAATACCTGGGCGAAAAAGTCACCCAGGCCGTAATCACTGTGCCGGCCTACTTCAACGACTCCCAGCGCCAGGCCACCAAAGACGCTGGCAAAATTGCCGGTCTTGAAGTACTGCGGATCATCAACGAGCCCACCGCCGCTTCGCTGGCCTACGGCCTCGATCGCAAGAGCAACGAAACCATCCTGGTCTTTGACCTCGGCGGCGGTACCTTCGACGTCTCCATTCTCGAAGTGGGCGACGGCGTGTTTGAAGTGCTGGCCACCTCGGGCGACACCCACCTCGGTGGCGACGACTTTGACAAAAAGATCGTCGATTACCTGGCGGCTGAGTTTCAGAAGATGGAAGGCATCGACCTGCGCAAAGACAAGCAGGCCCTACAGCGCCTGACTGAAGCTGCGGAAAAAGCCAAAATTGAGCTGTCGAGCGTCACCCAGGCTGAAATCAACCTGCCCTTCATTACCGCTACCCAGGACGGGCCTAAGCACCTGGAAATGACCCTCACCCGGGCCAAGTTTGAGGAGCTGTGCGCCGATCTGATCGATCGCTGCCGCATTCCCGTCGAGCAGGCCCTCAAGGATGCCAAGGTTGCCAAAACCGCCATCGATGAAGTGGTGCTGGTAGGTGGTTCCACCCGCATCCCCGCCATTAAAGACGTGGTCAAGCGCACCCTCGATAAAGAGCCTAACGAGACCGTCAACCCTGACGAGGTGGTGGCAGTGGGTGCCGCTATCCAGGGCGGCGTGTTGGCCGGCGAAGTCAAAGACATTCTGCTGCTGGATGTCACTCCCCTGTCGCTAGGTGTAGAAACCCTGGGCGGCGTGATGACCAAACTCATCCCCCGCAACACCACCATTCCCACCAAGAAGTCGGAGGTATTCTCCACTGCCCAAGACGGCCAAACCAACGTGGAGATCAAGGTGCTCCAGGGCGAGCGCGAAATGGCTGCCGACAACAAGAGTCTGGGTAACTTCCAGCTCTCCGGTATTCCCCCCGCGCCCCGTGGTGTGCCCCAAGTCGAGGTGATCTTCGACATTGACGCCAACGGCATTCTCAATGTCACCGCCAAAGACAAGGGCACCGGCAAAGAGCAGACCATCACCATCTCGGGGGCCTCTACCCTCGATGAGAACGAAGTCGAGCGCATGGTGAAGGATGCCGAGGCTAACTCCGCCGCTGACAAAGAGCGTCGCGAGCGCATCGACCTCAAAAACCAGGCTGACTCCCTCTCCTACCAAGCCGAGAAGCAGCTGGCCGACATGGGCGACAAAGTGCCCGCCGCCGACAAAGAAAAAGCTGAAGAGCAGATCAAGGCGCTTAGAACCGCCATTGAAGCCGAGGACTTTGACACCATCAAAACCCTCACCGGCGAACTGCAACAGACCCTCTATGGCATTAGCACCAACCTCTATCAACAGGCCGGTGGCGACGCGGCTGGTGGAGCCCCTGGCCCCGACGCTACCCCTGGCGATAGTGCCGGTGGCGACGATGTAATCGACGCTGAGTTCTCTGAACCTGGCTCGAACTAACGGGGCACTGGCCCCTAGCCCACAGCCTTGCTTCGGCTAGCTAAAAGGAGGAGAGCGATCGCTCTCCTCCTTTTTTTGGTTTTTGGTTTTGGACTGGTAAGCCTTGCAGTCTGGCAGGCGAGCAGGAATACCTGCCTGCAACAACCATGACTACAGCAGCAGTTCTAAAGAAACCCCAACGCGGCTATCTTGGCCGAAACGGGAGTTTTGCCGTTGAAAATCGGTACCCAGCCGCAGCTGCCGGGTCACAGCATAACCGATCGCCAGGCTGGTAATCCCTACCTCATTCTCACTGCCTGGTGCCACCCAGCGCTGGCTCAGAGCTAGATCGGCCCCACCGCCCCGCGACGGCACCAGCATCAGGCGTAGACCCACATCTAGCCCATCGATCTGGTAAGCCGGGGTGCTGAGCGAGCGATAGCCCACCGTGGGCGCAATATTGAAATAGCCGCCCAGAGGCAGCAGGTAGTACCGAGCTTCGCCCCCGTAAGATTCGCGATCGCCATTCCAGCTGCGGCTGTAGTCAACGCTGGCGGTGAGGCCCGTGCCCGGCACAAACACATCTTCGACCGCTGCCCCAAAGCCGCCAATCTGCCCCGTCGAGGGAAACTGGGCATAGCCCACCCGCAGCCTGGTGCGAAAGCTGGGCTGGTGGCGAATCTCATTGGCCACATCGGGCACCTCGTTGAGCCAGCGTTGGAGCGTCGGGCTGCCTTCGATCACCGCCGGGTCGAGGTCTAGGGCAGGGGTCACTACCTCGGGTTCAAGGGCTAGCGTCTCTGGTGTAACAGGGCTAACCGTTGGCAGGGTGGCCTCAAAGAAAATCGTACAAGAAGCTACAAATTCGACGGTTTGAGGGCAAGGAGCTAAGCCTGAAGCTGCTGGGTTGGAGGAAGCTTCTAGAACAGGCGTTACAGGCGTAACCGCGTCAGCGCCGTTAGGCTGCTCCTCAAGCGCCATTGCGCTTTGCCCAACCCCTAACATTGCCAGACAGCCCCCCAGTCGCAACAGTCGCATTGTTGTTGACACCACTCGGCGGCTCCTAGCTCACACAATGAATCCTATGCATCTTACCGCCTTCGCCCAGCGGCGCTGCCACCCGGTGGACAGGCAAAAAAAGCGGCCTTACTCAAAGAGCAAAACCGCTGGGGGAAACGAGGATAGCGTTCCGGTAAATGGCGAGTGTCCTCTAGCGCACCTGGCCGCGATCGCCGATGGTGTCAATGGGCTTGAGGAAGTAGAGCTGTACCAGCTGCCAGCCAATGGTGGCAATGTGGGGCAGTTTTTGCAACGTTTTCAGGGGCTTGGGCTGGTTAGAGGCCGACACCTTGGCAATCTTGTCGTTAGCTGCCGCCGCCACATCCAACCGCTTGAAGAAGCTGGGGTGGTTGACATCCAGCGTTACTGGGAACACACGCCCAGCGGTTTCGTTGGTCTTCTCAATCACCTCAATGTCGTAATCACGAGCATTTAGCCCCAGGGAAGCGTAGAAGCCGCTGCGCTGAAGGTCGTTGAGGTACATAGTGGCAAACACCGACAGCAGGAAGAAGCGGCACCACAGCTTGGCTTTCCAGTCGTTGAGAATCTCGGGCTGGGCCTTCATCAGGGCCGAGAAGAAGTCGCCGTGGCGGTTTTCGTCCTGGCACCAGTTCTCAAAGAAGCGGAAGATGGGGTAGATCTCGTTCTCGGGGTGAGACTCGAGGTGGCGGAAGATGGTGATGTAGCGCCAGTAGCCAATCTTCTCAGACAGGTAGGTGGCGTAGAAAATGAACTTGGGCTTAAAGAAGGTGTAGTCTTTGCTCTTAGTCAAAAAGCCCAGGTCTAACTGAAGGTTGAAGTCAGACATGGCCTTGTTGAGAAAGCCCGCGTGGCGCGCTTCGTCACGCGACATCAGCTCAAAGCACTCAGCCAGCACGGGGTTTTTACCCTTGAGGCGGCGGCCCAGTTCTTTGTAGAGCAAAAAGCCCGAGAACTCAGCGGTGCAGGAGCGCTCGAGAAATTCCACGAACATCTGTCGGGTCTCGCCGCTGATGGAGTCCCAGGACTTATCAAAGACATCACTGCGCACGAAGTGGTGGCGGTTGTAGTCAGCCCGAAACTCGTCGAGAATGGCGAGCAACTCCTCTTCGTTAACCGAGATGTCCATGGCGGCCATCTCGTCAAAGTCGGTGGTGTAAAACCGAGGGGTAAGAATGGTGTCTTTGGCGGGAGACTTTACCCCTGGGCGAATCTCTTGAAATTCAGGCTTTTTAAGGGAATCTACCATGAGTCCTTCGATGGCGCGGTGAACGTGGGCCGGTCTATCTCCCGGCGGGCGATACTAGGGGAAGCCGTCTTTGCAACTCTAGACGCTCTGGACTAATTCACATCCTGAGATACAGAGAAGAGAACAACTGTCCAATGAATCGCTAAATGTCAGTGTATCAGGGCTTTTAGGACAGTCGGCAACGCTTTAAGTTTTGCAACAAAACCTTTCGGTAGATGAACGGCAACCGCCAATCCTTTCGTGCAAATTCGTTAAGGGACGCGGTTTCTGGCGTTGGGCTTGGGCAAGCTGATAACCAGAGCTGACAGTCATGGTTGGGAGAGCAGTATGGCGATCGCAGGCATTATTTTCATTATCGCTGGGGCCATCCTCGGGTGGGTGCAAAACCGCCAGCAGCGCCGTTGCCGTCAGCTCAAGCTAGCTCGCGCCTGCCAGACCGCAGACTTAGAGGCCATGGCTACTGCCGTCTCTAAGGAAATTGGCGGCGGCGATTGGCGCGACTACGTGTGGCTGTGTGGCACCGTCAAAACGACTACCCCCCTCATTTCAGAATTTAAAGCAGTGCCCTGCGTCTGCTACACCAGCACTGTAGTGCGCGAGTACGAAGAAACCGTGCGCCAGAAAGACAGCGACGGTAAAGTTACCACCAGCACCCAGCGGGGTTCAGAAACCATCAGCGAGCACAGTCAGCGCATTCCCTTCGACCTGGTCGATCCATCGGGGCAGGTGCGAGTGGATCCCGAAGGGGCCAAGATCGAGCCGGTAGAGGTGCTGAATGAGTTTCGGCCAGGCAATCCCGCGGGGGGCATGCTTTCCTTTGGGGGGTTTTCTCTAGCACTGGGGGAAAACGGTGTTGGCGGCTCGCGCCGCACCTTGGGCTATCGCTATCGGGAGACCGTGCTGCCCCTCGATCGGCCTTTGCTGGTGGTGGGCATGGCGAGCGATGGTCGGAGACCGGCCCAGGAGAGCGATCGCACCGGCACCATCACCATTGAAAAGCCTGCCCAGGACGACCAGCCCTACATCATCACGCTGAAATCCTACGAAGCTATTACCAAAAGCGTTGACCAGAGCGCCAAAATTGCCTTCTGGTCAATGGTGGGGTGCTTTGGGGTGGGGGTGGTGCTGCTAGTGGTGGCGATTGCAGGGTGAACGTCCTCTAGGGCGTTTAGCTCGGTAGTAACGCTTGGTTGAAGATCTAAAAGTTGTCTTTGCCAGCCGCCAGGATCAAGAACCCAGCCTAGGTGCGCCCATCCTTCAGGAAAAACGGCTTAGCGCTGCCTATCCTGGATCGGTTCATCTTCATCAATGCCTTGCTCCAGCTTGTACTGGGTGATCAGCTGGTTCATCTTGTAGCGCATCTTCAAGTGAGTTTCGACCCCTTCGTAGGCGTAGCGGTCAAAGCCGCCCTGGTCGATCAGCTGCTTGAGATAGCTGACGCGATCGCCCGGATTGGGGTGCGACGCAAACCAGGTCACCCCCTGGTTGCCGTACTCGTCTTCGAGGGTCAGCATCAGATTGTGCAGCCCGTCGGCGGCGTAGCGGCTGGTGGCCAGCAGCTTGGTGCCCAAAATATCGGACTGGCGCTCCATATCGCGGGAGTAGCCTGACACTACCAGCCCAGCGGCGATGTTGGCCACCTCAGGAATGGGAATAAACGATGCCAGGCTGGCGGTGAGGTTGCCCTGAGTCACCATCTGAAAACTGTGGGAGAGCACGGCGTGGGACAGTTCATGGCCGACCAAGCCAGCCAGTTCGGCTTCGGAGTGGCTTTTGGTAATTGCTCCGGCATTGAGAAAAATTTTGCCGCCGGGCAGGGCAAAGGCGTTGAGGCTGTCATCCATGATCACCTCGAACGTGTAGTCAAACTCGTCGCGCCCGGTCAGGGCGGCTAGCCGCTGGCCCATATCGTTGACGTAGGCGCGAATTTCAGGGTCATCGACGATGGGCAGCTGTCGCTTCACCTGCTCAGCCACCTGATTGCCCAGGCCGCTTTCGCCCTGCATCATCAAAATCCCCGAGTTGAGGGCGCTAAACGGCCCTAACAAGCCACCGGTGAGAATGTACCCCGCCGCCCCCGTGATGATGTTCGACACCAGGTTGCGGGTCAGGGTTTGATTCATCTCGCCGCGAAAGCGATCGAGGTTTTGGCGGGCCAGGGCGCTCATAGCCTCGGCTTCGGGGTGCTCGGGGTTGAGAATGGCGAACTGATTGGCGGTAATGGCGGCCTCAATCCACTGTTCGCGGGCCATCTGCACCTCGGCCTGAGCCTTGAGCAAGTCGGGGTTGTAGGGGTAGCGAGCAATCGCCCCATCCAGCACCTGAGCCGCCTCGTCGGCCCGGTCGTTTTGCACCAGGTAGCGGGCGTAGAGAGCCTGCCCCGGCAAAAACTCAGGGTAGTTCTCCACCAGCAGCTCTAGAGGCACCAGCACCCGATTGGGAAACTCGGACTCGGCCCCGGCCTGGGCCTCGCGCCAGTAGACCTGCCCGGCGGGCGATAGCTGAGCAGGATCGATGAGGGGGGCGATCGCCAGCTCTGGCCCCGTCTCTGCTAGCCATTCTGGGTCTTTGGCCGCTCGGTAGAGCAGCTCAGCATCGTCGCGATCGCCTGCCTGGTAGAGGCGATCGGCCTCGATCAAGATCTCACTGCGTTTGGCCACCTCGGGCGACAGACCCGATAGCAGCAGCGATCGCCCCAAGGTCGAATCGGCATCAATGTCTGCGGCGGCTGGAACGGCCTCAGAGCCAGCCCCAGGGGCAATTTCGGGAATGTCGGGTTCCTTGGGCGGCAGCTTCAGGGTACCGTCGGGCTGCTCCGGAAACGGTGTAGGAAGCGTATTCTCGGGCAGCGAGGCCGGGTCTACTGGCAGCGCCTCCTCAGCATTGGCCAGTACCGTTGCCGCTGGTTCAGCCACCGCTCCGGTAGGCTCTCCCGCAAACCCTAGCACCCCCTGACTGAGCAGCACCGCCCCCAAAAAACTGGCCAGTAACGCTGTCACAAACCGCTGCGTTGGCGGAGCCTGGCCTTTGGTCAATCGCCGCATGACATCTTCCTAAAACTGGTTTCTGCAATGGAACGGGGCCAGGGTCGCGGGGGGCGATCGCTGGCAAGACCCAGGGCTACGTCTGCACGACGTTACGGGAAGAAGTTGCTGCCTAACCCCTTACTTATTCTGGCCAATGCTTTGCCAAGCCAGAATCTGTGCTCCTATAATTTTGTTAAATAAATGTAACGCCGGAAAAGTAACGACGGAGCCCCATGACCTTAGACGCAATTCAACCCTGGCTCAACTTTGTTCACCCCGTGACCATGTGGCTGCTGCTGGCGATTACCCTCTATGCGCTTTATCTAGGGATTCAGGCGCGCCGCACTCGCTTGGCCGATGCCGAAACCCGCAAAGAGTTGATCAAAGGCAAGTTTGCCCTCAAGCACCACAAGGTCGGCTCTGTGCTGCTGGCTCTTATGGTGATTGGCACCGTGGGGGGCATGGGGGCCACCTACCTAGAGGCTGGCAAGCTGTTTGTGGGGCCTCACCTGCTGGCAGGCCTGGGTATGACAATCTTGATTGCTATCTCAGCGGCGCTGGTGCCATTCATGCAGAAGGGCAGCGAGACGGCTCGGCTCACCCACATCACCCTCAACGTGGTGTTAGTAGGGCTGTTTAGCTGGCAAGCCTTCACGGGCATGAAAATTGTGCAGCGGCTGCTGACTGACCTTCAGGCCTCTGCTGGTTCCTAAGCCGCAGGGCAACCCGGGCCAAGCCCTCAGTAATTACGCAAAAGCGATCGCAGCTCCAAAGGAAACCCCTAGGCCGCGATCGCTTTTGCTTTCGGTTCAAACTATCCCTGCTCCCGTTTAAGGCTGGCCATCTGAGGCACCGCCGCCCGATCGCCGTCCCCAGTTTGACCAAAAGTGGTGGCCTCGGTAGCTCTCCGGCAGGGGCAGGTTGTGGCTGTGGTGAAAATCTTCCTGCACCTTGCGGGTCAGCCGCTTAGAGACCTGGCGCACCACCTGGTTGAGCAGGCGATCGCCCGAAGACTTGAGCAGCGATCGCGGCACCGAGCTGAGCATACGCGGCATGTGAATCTTGACCGCCAGGCTCAGATCCCAGTCAACCTGAGTGAGATTGGTCGCGGGAGGGGTAGCCTCGGGGCCATCCTGCAAGCGCATCACCGCATGGAAATCGACATCGTAGCCAGGGGGCACGTACCCCGGCACCGGAATCGTATCAATGCGGTAGACCTGATGGTCAAGGGGTGACAGATATAGGCCCACCTTGGGCTCCACTTCATAGCCCAGCACCGAGAAGCGCCCGACCACCAGTCCGTAGCCGTGGTCTGAGATAGGCTCTACCCGCATGGGGTGAGCGCAGCGGGTAAACCACCCCCGGTGGCTGTTAAGGTAGCGACCGACGGTGTCGCTGTCGGCGGCCATATCCATTTTGCCAGCGTAGTACCCCTCGAGCAGCAGGGCGCCGTCTAGGGGTAGCTGGTCGTGGACCGCTGGGGTCGTAGGGTCAGCAATGGCCGGGGGAATTTGCTCGTTGACCATTGTCTCCTCAGCACCAGCTCCCTCATCCCCTTGAAAGGACGAAGCATTGGAGTTTTGGGCAGAGGGCATGAATTCCAGAGTCACTGTGCAACCACTTGCTTAAACAACATCAGACAATGTAATTGCGCCAAAGGTTGCGTCCCAGGCTTAACTATCGTAAAGCTTTAGTATCTCAAGTGTGCCCTTCAGAACTGTCATGCCTATCACGATTTAGTGTAACCAACCCTAGGGTTGGTTTCTTTTCGTACCGCCTTGCGTAAAATTGAGCCAGTTCTAACTATCGGGGGAGTAGCCGTGAAAGCATTTGTTGCCGGGGCGACTGGGGCCACAGGTTCAAAAATTGTGAACCAGCTTGTGGGTCGCGGCGTGCCCGTGGTGGCCTTTGTGCGCGATGCCGCCGCCGCTAGAGACAAATTGCCCATCGAGGTTACGCTGAAGGAAGGCAGTGTCACCGATAAGGAAAGCATTCGCAAGGCGATGGACCAAGTCCGGTCTTCGACCAACGAAGGCTGCACCGTGCTGCTCTCGGCCACCGGCGCTCGCCCCGGCTTTGACCCCACCGGCCCCTACCAGGTTGACTACGAAGGCAACAAAAACCTGATCGATGTGGCCAAAGAAACCGGCATCGAGCACTTTGTCATGGTGTCGTCGCTCTGCGCCTCCCGCTTTTTCCACCCCCTCAATTTGTTCTTTCTCATTCTTTATTGGAAGCATCAGGCTGAGGCCTACCTACAAGCCAGCGGCCTCACCTACACCATCGTTCGCCCTGGCGGCCTTAAGGATGACGACGCCGACACCCGCACCCTAGTTATGGCCCCAGCAGATACCCTATCTGAGGGTAGTGTGACCCGGCAGAAGGTGGCTGAGGTCTGTGTAGAAGCGCTATATCTACCCCAGTCGCGCAACAAGATTGTAGAAATTGTCGCCCAAGACAATGCCAATCCTCAGCCCTACGAAGCCATGTTCGCCGGGGTGGCTTAGGACAAGACAAGATGCTGGGCAAGATGGGCGCGATCGCATCGATGCGAGGGTTGCCCAGGTTGACTTTGGCCGAGCAAAAGCCTACAAGACGCAGACATCGATAGCCGGTTTGAGCAACGATGCCGGGAGAGGCACGATCGGTCGTGCCTAAGAGGGTTGTCCTTTGTCACGATGTCTGGCGATTAGGTGGTTGAGGTCGTGCTGCATTTTGAGGTGAACCTGCCAGTAGCAGTCGTCTACGTAAATGCGATCGCGCGCTGCCTCTGCCCCATAGCGCTCAAAATAGATCGGCGCACCGACATGGGTGGCGATGGACCGCGGCCAGGGAATATTCGGCAGTGGTCCAAAGGCAATGCCCCAGGGCAGCCCCAGGTACACCGGGAACACCTCCGGATCGATACCCAGCAGCCAGGGCATACCCAACTCGTGGAGGCGCTCCACCAGGGGATAGATATCGGCCAGCACCAGCAGCGTATCGTGGGCACCCCAGGACACCACAGGCACGATGGGAATGTGACGCTGAATGGCGATTTTGACAAAGCCTTTGCGATCGCCCAGCTGAATTTGATCGCGCTGGTAAAACGGACGAAACACATCCTGCGCCCCGCCGGGATAGACCAAGATGCTGGCGTCGCGATCGAGGGCGGCCAGGGCCATTTTGGGATGGGCGGCGATCGCCCCCGCCCGTTCTGCCATGAAGCCCGCCGGTGGGCAAGCCTGCCACACTTTGGGGTGCATCAGGCCGTACACCAGACGCTCAGGGCCAAAGCGCCGCACCCAGTCGTAGACCATCATAAACATGTCGGGTGCCCCCAGCCCGCCATTGTGGGAGCCCACCAGCATTACCTGCCCCGCCGGAATCTGCTCCCATCCCTCGGTTTGCACCCGAAAATAATGCTCGTACAGCCAGCCCCAAAAGGGCTGAAAGGCTTCGATAAACCGAGGATCGCGGCGATCTAGAGACCAGCCTGGTTTCTGACCCGCTCCATGGCTGTGATTGCTCATTTAATCGCTATTTCCTAACCATACTCTAGGCCAATGCATTGTATAGCAAGCGCCGGCCCGGTAGCGCCCCAGGGTGGTTCCTTTGTCGTCCTCAGTACGGGGCCTCAAGGGCTTCAAACACCATGTCATTGAAATCGAACAACACCGTTTCGTGGGTCAGGCCGTCTTTGCCGACTTGGGCCGCGTAAAGTTTGCCTGCGGTAGCCCAGACCAGCCGTTTGTGGTCTAACTCAGCCCATTCCCAAGAGGGGCAAGCAATGGTCGCGTCTGGGCCAACTAGCTCGTGCTCATCCCAGTAGCAGCCCTTGCCTACCGGAGCACCCACCTCGGCATGGGCAATTTTGCGTAGTCTCCAGCCGTGGCCCATGGGCTTTTCAAAGATGTCTTTATCCTGCCACTGTCTCACCTTAATGCGATCAACCCAGACCCAGCCATCCCGCAGCAGGCGGGGGTAGTACACGCTCAAACACTCGCCACCGCAGCCGCCTTCGGGCTGGTACTGGGTATCGCGTTGCAGAGATGATGGGCAATGTGATTCTGCGTGGAAGTAGCAGCCATTTAACCAATACTTCGTCTTTCCAGTCCACAGGCCGCCACCGTGCCAGCAGTCGCCCTTCGGGAAAAATGCGATCGCCTTCAGGTACGGCACTCGCGCGATCGCCGTCCACGCCCCCCGCGACTCCGATTGCCATTTACCGTTCATAGCGAAATAAAGGACATGTTTGCCGTCAGGCGAGATATCGCTGCGGCGCTCATAGATGCGGCCTTTGAGCCATTGGCCGAGGTGGAAGGTGTCGCGATCGCGATCCCACAGCAGCGTCGCCACGCGCTTCGACGGTCCTCTGCGAATTACAAGGCCAACAGGTGCCTGGCTAGCCAGCAGCACATGAATCCGAGGCGGAAAATGCGCCATAGAGGGTGAGTGACCGCTTCTTCTATGATGAACTATAGTTCGGCTTGCAGAACGGCACACGCTATGGCCAGCCTTTATGAGACAGATTTCTACGACTGGACTCAGCAGCAAACCCAGCTGCTAGAGCAAAACCTGTGGGAAAAGCTCGGTTTACCCCATCTCGTAGAGAACTGCAAGACTTAGGACGGCGGGAACGGCAAGAACTGAGAAATCAACTGAGTGTGTTGCTGGGGCATCTGCTGAAGTGGCAGTACCAACCAGAGCAACAGGGCAACAGCTGGCGGGCCATCCTTCGAGAGCAGCGCACCCAGGTTCAACTAGTGTTGAGCGATAACTCTAGTCTGAAGCCCTACTTGGCTGAAGCATTAGCGTTGGCTAAGCCTCTCCCTTGGAGAATCGCTCATCAGCTTGGCCAAGACCTAGCCGTGCAAGAAACTGGCCTCGACTACAGCACTTTTCCGACTAACTGCCCCTACACCCTGACTCAAATTCTCGACCCAGCCTTCTTTCCCAATCTTTAGCCAACAAAAAAATGCCCCAGCATGCTGGGGCATTCTTACCTTCATTCGACCTATTCACAGGATGGGCGAGGCGCTAACCCCGCCCCAGTTTGACAACCTAGCCGTTGATTACAGGAGCCTGTAGAACAACGGGGGTAGCCTCGCCAGCGGTCGCTAGGTCGAGGGGGAAGTTGTGAGCATTGCGCTCGTGCATCACTTCCATACCCAGGTTGGCCCGGTTGATCACATCCGCCCAGGTGCCAATCACACGACCCTGAGAGTCAAGGATCGACTGGTTGAAGTTGAACCCGTTCAGGTTGAACGCCATGGTGCTGATGCCCAGGGAGGTAAACCAGATGCCAATCACAGGCCACGCACCCAAGAAGAAGTGCAGGCTGCGGCTGTTGTTGAAGCTGGCGTATTGGAAGATCAACCGACCGAAGTAGCCGTGGGCCGCAACGATGTTGTAGGTCTCTTCTTCTTGGCCAAACTTGTAGCCGTAGTTCTGAGACTCACTCTCGGTGGTCTCACGCACCAGAGAACTGGTAACGAGAGAACCGTGCATGGCGGAGAACAGCGAACCGCCGAACACACCGGCCACACCCAGCATGTGGAAGGGGTGCATCAGAATGTTGTGCTCAGCCTGGAACACCAGCATGAAGTTGAAGGTACCAGAGATACCCAGGGGCATGCCGTCCGAGAAGGAGCCTTGACCCAGGGGGTAAATCAGGAACACAGCGGTCGCAGCAGCCACAGGAGCCGAGTAAGCGACGCAGATCCAGGGGCGCATGCCCAGGCGGTAGCTCAGTTCCCACTCACGACCCATGTAGCAGAAGACGCCGATCAGGAAGTGGAAGATCACCAACTGGTAAGGGCCACCGTTGTACAGCCACTCATCGAGGGAAGCGGCTTCCCAGATGGGGTAGAAGTGCAGACCAATGGCGTTAGAGGAAGGCACCACCGCACCGGAGATGATGTTGTTGCCAAACATCAGGGAGCCAGCCACGGGCTCACGGATGCCGTCAATATCCACCGCAGGAGCAGCGATAAAGGCGATCACAAAGCAGATGGTTGCAGTTAGCAGCGTGGGGATCATCAGCACGCCGAACCAGCCTACATAAAGGCGGTTCTCGGTGCTGGTAATCCACTGACAAAACTGCTCCCAGGCTCCCGCATTATCGCGGGCGCGAAGAGAAGTAGTCATAGTAAGAGTCCAATGAATAACAACGAAAAATGGATGATGAATGAGCAGATAAATAAAGTCTACTCATCCACATGCAGTGTAAAGTTTCTCTTTTCTACAGAAAACCGTGAGAAAAGAAAGTTTATTTCGTTGTACAAAAGTAAATAATCCAAGCCCAGATCGGGGTTTTAGCGCTACCAAAGGCAGATCTCCCCGTCTGGACTTGAATGAGAAGTATAGTGCTGGCCAGCTAGCGTAAGATACGGGTAATCGGTTCATTGTTGAAACTGGGGCGGCTAGCTGGCTCGCAACCGCCCAAAACTTCCGCTACAACGTTTTAACCTATATGGCGGTTGCTATAACTCAGCCCGGTGGCCAATCTAGACTACGCCCACCCAGCAGGTGCAGGTGCAGATGAAAAACCGTTTGCCCACCATCATTGCCGGTGTTGATCACCACTCGATAGCCGTTGTCGGTTAAACCGGCCTGATCGGCCACCTGCTTAACAGTTAGCAGTAAATGGCCCAACAGTTCTTTGTCTTCAGCGGTGGCATCTGACAGTTTGGGGATGGGCTGTTTGGGAATGACCAGAATGTGAGTAGGAGCCTGGGGGTTGACGTCAGTAAAGGCTAGACAGAGATCATCCTCATAGACAATGTTGGCCGGAATCTCTTTGCGGATGATTTTGCCAAAAATAGTGTCGCCACTCATGGGAAACGCTGGGCTAAAAGACGCCGCTATTGTCGCACGGGTCTGGGAAATGGGTGCGAATTGTCCCCTGAACGGAGTCGTAGGCCTTGCCGCCCCAAAGGGGCTAGGGGACAATTCGTTAGCGATCAATCACACACTTTCTGTTCCAGGGGCTTCACGGTGGGGCCGTGGAGGATCTCGCCGTCGCAGCTAAAGCGAGAGCCGTGGCAGGGGCAGTCCCAGCTTTTTTCGGCCTGGTTCCAGGCGACGATGCAGCCCAGGTGTGGGCACACGGCTGACACGGTATGAAGCTGTTTGCTCTCGTCGCGGTAGGCAGCGACTTTGGCCCCTTTGTGGGTGACAAGTTTGCCTTCTCCAGGGTTGACGCTATCGGTGGAATCAAAGAGACCTTTGAAGCGATCGCCCACCCAGTGCGACCCGACATCCAGGTTTTGCTGAATCGAGGTTGTGGTGACAAAGGGGGTGGGGCGGGTGGCGTCGTAGAGGTCGGCCCAGGGGTTCTCGCGGCCCAAAATGGCGTCAGACAGCACCATGCCCGCAATCACTGACTTGGTCATGCCCCAAAGGCTAAAGCCGGTGGCAACGTAGGTGTGGTGGTGGGCGGGGGTGAGCTTGCCGATATAGGGCAGCTTGTCGAAGGATTTAAAGTCTTGGCTTGACCAGCGGTAGGCGGGCTCAACCCCAAACTGGCTGCGCAGATAGTCTTCTAAACGCTGGTAACGTTCGTCGGTGGCGTCGTCTTTGCCGACTTTGTGGCCCTCGCCCCCGACCAGCAGCAGCAGGCCACCGTCGTCGGTGGGGGTAGTGCGAATAGAGCGGTAGCCTTTGCCGACGCCAATGTACATGCCCTGGGGAGCGCGGTTGGCATCAATGTGGCCCCCTACCAGATAAGACCGCTGGGGATAGCTTTTGGCAAAGAAAAGCCCAATATCGAGAATGGGCAGGTTGGTGGTGACCACCACATCCTGAGCGATCACCATCGGCCCATTTTGGGTGATGACGCGGCAGGGGCCTTCGTCTTTGACGGTGTCTACGCGGGTTTGCTCAAAGACATGGCTGCCGTCGCCGGGTAGGGTGGCCGCGATCGCCAGCATGAACTTGCGCGGGTGAAACTGGGCCTGATCGGGCAGCATGATAGCCCCGGTCACCGCCAGGGGCAGGTCTACACTCTCGACAAAGGTGGCGGGCAAACCCACGCGCTGGGCTGCTTCGACTTCATCGCTGATCTGTTTGAGGCCGTCTTGGTCGGTGGCAAAGGTGTAGTTGGCCTTGCGCTCAAAGTCGCAGTCGATGTTGTCGGCGGTGATGAGCTCGGCCAGGCGGGCGATCGCAGCCTGGTTAGATTCGCCGTAGAGCCGCGCTTTCTCGGTACCGTGCTGGTCGATTAGATCGGCATAGATTAGCTGGTGCAGGGCAGATACTTTAGCGGTGGTGTGGCCCGATGCGCCTTGCCCAATGCGATCGGCTTCAATCAGCGCCACGGTCTTCCCGGCCTGCTTGAGTAATTTGGCTGTCATCACACCGGCTAACCCGGCTCCGACTACGGCCACATCCACAGTCACATTCTGACTCAGGGCCGGGTAGGTAGAGGCTAGTGTCGAATCGATCCAGTAAGAAATATGCCGTCCGGTGAGAGTCATAGGAGAAAACCCGCATTGGAAAGATATAGCCGTAGCCAGTCTGGTTGAAACACCTTCCCAAAACGTTCAACATTGAATGTTTTCAGGGTTCCTTGATGTCTAACTGACATGACTATGGCTGTAATAATGATCGTCTTAAACTTAGCCCTTGCTCCCATCACTCTTAGGGGGTGAATCAGCCTACGCCTTTTAATAGAGCAATTTATCGTTGGACAGAGATGCGTTGTCTAAACGTGGGAGGAGAGATGAATACCTATGCTCAAAAAATCTGCCGCAGCTGGGTCAATAGCCCCTGCAACTGATCCAAATCAGTGGCATCTAGCTGGTTAAAGCGCTCTTTGAGATGGGCGATATGGGCAGGAAATACCGTCTCAAACAGCTGATTCCCTTCCGGCGTCAGCTGCACCATCACGCAGCGACGGTTATCGACGAGGGTAGCTCGCTGCACTAGCCGCTTCTGCACCAGGCGATCGACCACCCCAGTCAGGGTGCCCTTAGTAATAAGCGTTTTTTCGCCAATGTCGCCCATGGTCATGCCCTGGGTGTTACCCAAGGTGGCGATCACGTCAAACTGGGCCGGGGTGAGGTCAAACTGTCGCACGTGGGCGTCAGAGTAGGCCGAAAATGCCTGGTAAGCCCGTGCCAGCTCTCGGATCACGGGCATGAAAGGTTCCTGAGCAGCTTTGACGGATGAAGCAGAGGCCATCGGCAGCAACCCATACAGTTCTAGTTAGGTTAATTCTAACCTTGAGTTTCCTGAGGGCGATCGCTGGGGCCAAAGTATTGGGGCACAAAGTTGCCGTGCAGGCTGTAGGGCACGTGGTGGGGGAGCTTGAGCCGAGCCACAGGGCCAGCGACAATGTCGCGCCCATCTAAAATCACCAGGTCAGAGCAGCGGCGCTCAGCGTTGTACAGCAGCACCAACACCCAGCCGTCGTCATCACCCTGGCCCTGGGGACGGGGTACAAACAGCGGCTCACCCATAAACCCGCGCGGAGCAGCGCTCCACAGCTGAGTTTCGCCTGTGTGGGTGTCGAGCTGAAGCAGGGCTTGCAGCGGCGCGTTGCCCTCAGACCCGTGGGCTGTACCTATAAATAGATGTCGGTAGGGCCGACCCACGACGTCGGGGTGCAGGGTGGGGAACTCCACACAGCGGGTGAGCAGCGTATCGACCTGGGCCGTACCTGCCGCTACATCCACCGTAAAGCGCCACAGCTGCCCCGCTGGCACGTGGTCAAAGTCAACCTCAAGGAAGTCGCTGCCATCCAAAGACGGGAAATTTTCGTAGCAGACCGAGTCAATCACCACCTGGCCATCTTGCTCAAAGGCGTTGGCGTGGTGAAAGACAAAGCAGGGATCGGTCTCAATCACCTGCATGGGGTCGCCATTTCGCGGCACCAGCAAAATTTTGGTGGGCTGCTTGGGGTTAAAGCTAATGCACTCTGCCGCCCCCTTCAGCCCCAGCAAGAAGGGCACTGGCCCAAAACTCACCGGGTTTTGGAAGAAAATGGCGTAGTTGGGGGTGATGGCAAAGTCGTGGATAAAGGCAAAGCCAGGGACGCTGTGGCTGTGCTGGCTGAGGGCATTGCCCTGGGCATCGAGTTCGTAGAGGGTGATGGTGCTGGAGAGGCCGGTTTTAACCGAGAAGCCTACCAGTCGTTGGTCGCCGTGATGACCGGGGTCAACCTTAGGATGGGCCGTGAAGGAACCGCCGGGGGCAATCAGGCCGTTCAGATAGTCTAATCCCAGGGTGTCGAGGGTAGCAGGATCCAGCCGGTGGGGTTCGGCGGCTTCCCACAGGGCCAGCAGCTTGTCGGCCCAGTAGACGATGTTGGTGTTAGCGATGTTTTTGAGCTTGAGGTCAAAGGCGTTGGCCAAGGGGCCGCCGGGCTTTTGGGTGCCAAAGACACCTCTGTAGAGGGGTTTCTTTGCCTGCTGCTCGGCTACGTAGCCTTCTGTACGCACAAAGCGGTTGCGAAAGTAGGCCCGTCCGTCCTGAATGGCGATGCTGCTGATCATGCCGTCGCCGTCGAAGGGGTGCTTGACGCGGTGGCCGTGGATATCGAGCAGGCCGGGGCCATTGCGAAATAGAGTGCCCTCTAGATCGGCGGGGATGGTGCCCTCAATATCGTCAATCCAGTAGCTGTACTCATGGGGTTGGGAGCGGTAGCCGCTGCCCCAGTCTTCGACGGAAAAGGTGGCAGCGGTTGGACGGGGTTGGGTAGCAGTCATGGTGGGGTAGTTGGAGAGGAAGAGAAATGGGGAAGGTGAGGGAGATGGGGAGAAAACTGTGGGTTGCATCCGCGAGGTGATGCAGCAGTTTCCATCGGTTACTCTCGATCGCCCACGGTTACCGGGTGCTCGGTGACATGGGTTGAGAATAAACTTGTTGAACCCAGGGGCGTATCTGCCGGGGGAAGGCTTTCGGCATGGTCTTCGCTGCGATCGCCCACTCCCTGGGAAGAGGTGTTGGGCAGCAAAAACAGCAGGGGCAGGGGCAGCAGCGTAGTGAGATTGGTGATCAGCACTAGTTCCCAGAGGTTGTCGAAGTTGGTCTCGGTGACGCTGAGCCAGTGGGTCAGAACCGCCCCCAACTCGTGGGAGAGCAGCCCGGCCAGGTTGACCACCGACATCAGCAGCGCAAACAGGGTGGCCTCTACGCCGGGGGGGCAGAGCCGCGCCGAGAGCACCAGCACCGGCATAAAGGCAATTTCGCCCATTACGGTGAGCACTAAACTGTCGCCAAGGCTAAACCACTCGTCGCCAATGCCCAGGCTGCGGTTGGCATGGGTAACCAGCAGCAGCATGCTCATGCCCAGCACGCTAGAGAGCACCGTAGACCAGGCAAAAATGGTGCGAAAGGGCACCGTGCGCAAAAACCGCTGAAAGACCCAGATGCCGAGGAGGGCGGCCAAACTAGTAACCAGCCGCACCCGCCCCAAAAACTCGGGCTGAAAGCCTAAATCATTGGTGGTGAAGAAAAAGAAGGCGGCGTCGGCGGTGGGGGTGGCCTGCCACAGAAATAAGAATAGGGCGGGCATCCAGATCGCCCGCTGCCGAACGGCCTGCCACAGCTGTTTGACCTGGTTGCCCACCACCGCCCAGCTGGGAGAATCTACTCGGTCTTCAATGATCAGCACTGCGACCAGGGACACAATCAGCGGAAAGGTAGCGGTAATGCCAAATACGGCAC
Source organism: Leptolyngbya sp. (assembly GCA_003249105.1). GTDB lineage: Bacteria > Cyanobacteriota > Cyanobacteriia > Phormidesmidales > Phormidesmidaceae > Nodosilinea. The sequence continues at coordinate 18,955 of QBLT01000069.1, forward strand.
GGGTGCTGATGTGCTGAAGCAGCGCGCCCCCCAAATAGGCGGTCAGCAGGCCCCCGACCGCCGAGGTGCCCCAGGCGAGGGATTGCAGCGTGCCAGCATCGCCGAGGGATTCGCCCCGGGCGCGTTCTACCACGAGGGAATCGACAAT
>QBLT01000006.1 GCA_003249105.1 Leptolyngbya sp.
ACCTACCCCGTCAGGGCTACAATAGTTACTCTAAGAATGCAATTCCCCGTTGGAGCGGTTTATGACCACTGCGGCCCCCGCCAAAACTCAGCCCGCTAAAACTCAGTACGAAGCCATCATTGGTCTCGAAACCCACTGTCAGTTGTGCACCGAAACCAAAATCTTCTCCCCAGCCTCTACGGCCTTTGGGGCTGACCCTAACACCTACATTGACCCAATTGTGGTGGGCATGCCAGGGGTGCTGCCGGTGCTCAACCAGCGCGTACTGGAGTATGCGGTCAAGGCGGGGCTAGCCTTAAACTGTCAAATTGCGCCCTACTCTAAGTTCGATCGCAAGCAGTATTTCTACCCCGACCTGCCCAAGAACTACCAGATTTCGCAGTACGACTTGCCCATTGCCGAGCACGGCTGGCTTGAGATCGAGCTGATCGACAAAAAGACCAAAGAGGCTACCCGCAAGCGCATCGGCATTACCCGCCTGCACATGGAAGAAGATGCGGGCAAGCTGGTGCACGCGGGCAGCGATCGCCTGGCTGGCTCCACCTATTCCCTAGTCGACTACAACCGAGCTGGTGTACCGCTGATCGAAATTGTCTCCGAACCCGATATTCGCACTGGCCAAGAAGCCGCCGAATACGCCCAAGAGCTGCGCCGCATTGTCCGCTACCTGGGCATTAGCGACGGCAACATGCAGGAGGGCTCCCTGCGCTGCGACGTCAACATCTCGGTGCGCCCGGTGGGCCAAGAGGAGTTTGGCACCAAGGTGGAGATCAAAAACATGAACTCCTTCAGCGCCATTCAAAAGGCAATCGAGTACGAAATTGATCGGCAGATCAAAGCTAACGAGTCAGGCGAGAAAATCATTCAAGAAACTCGCCTGTGGGACGAAAGCAGCCAGCGCACCAAGAGTATGCGCTCTAAAGAAGGCTCCAGCGACTACCGCTACTTTCCTGAACCCGATCTGCCGCCCATCGTCGTGTCGGTCGAGCAAAAAGAGGGCTGGCTGGCGGAATTGCCCGAGCTGCCTGCCCAAAAACGCGATCGCTACGAGGCTGAGTTTGGCCTCTCGCCCTACGATGCCCGGGTGCTGAGCGACGAGCGCGCCATCACAGAATATTTTGAAGCGGCCATGGCAGCCGGCGCTGACCCCAAACTCACCGCCAACTGGATTACCCAGGACATTGCTGCCTATCTCAACACCGAGCGAGTATCTATTGACGCGCTACCTCTGACCCCTGTGGCCCTAGCCGAGCTAGTGCAGCTAATTGCGGCGGGGACTATCAGCAATAAAATCGGCAAAGATCTGCTGCCCGAGCTGCTCACCCAGGGCGGCTCCCCCAAAGCTATGGTGGAAGCGCGGGGGCTAAGTCAAATTTCTGACCCCGCCCAGATTGAGGCGATGATCGATGAGGTGCTGGCAGCCCACCCCGAAGAGCTAGAGGCCTATCGCGGCGGCAAGAAAAAGCTCCAGGGCTTCTTCGTCGGTCAACTCATGAAGCGCAGCGGCGGCAGGGTAGATCCAAAACTGAGCAACCAGCTACTTAGCCAAAAGCTCAATCAATGATGCTTCACAAAAAGATTAGAAAAATTGCATGAGGGGTCTTACCCCTCATGCAATTTCTGGGTTAACATGTTACCAGATGCACCCTGATGGTAGGGAGAGCCGTTTGAGCTCTCCTTTTTTTTGCCTTTTTTGCGTAGCTGCGGCCACAATCATTAGGCTTTCATCGCTCAAGCCAAATTAGCCTGTAACTGCGGTTCTAAGGGAAGATTTGCATCCATTTGAAGCGTGATTGGCATGTTAGCTGAGTTAGCGGCGCGATCGCCGTTGCCCCAGACCAGTTGACGGCTGCCAGCTGCCAGGGAAACGGGCTGGGCACCCGCAGCGGTGAGCCAAATCGTTGCTGCTTGGGGTAGAGAAAGGGTTCGATTCTGGCCTGGATTCTCGTTCCAAGTTGCTTCCCGTTGCTGAAATGACCCAGGCTTTACGCTTCGCGCAGGGCCTAGGTCAGGGTTTACCTCTGCCAGGGCGTGCATTACCCGGGCGGAGTCTTGCAGGGTGTCTGCTTGGGGCACCCACAGAGCGGCGGCAAACCCCTGCTTCAGGGCGTAGGTGTAGAGCGATGCCGCCGCGACTACCGCATGCTCAAAGCTCTCCTCGCTCCAGCGCGCAGTAGTGTTGAGGGCGATCAAAACTTCTCGACTGGTGGTGATGCTTTCTAGCTCCCGCACCCGCAGTTCCCCATAGCGGGCGCTGGTGCGCCAGTGAATCAGCCGGGTTGGGTCACCCCACCGGTAGGGACGCAGCGATCGCGTCACCCCCTGAGTGTCGGCCTTGGCGAGCGGACTGTAGCGCCAGTGCTGCCCCTGGCGCTGACCGATAGTATCCAGCAGAGGGCAGCGCTTTAGGGGCAACACCTGGGGATAGACCACCGCTGTAGCGGGAGCAGACAGCGTGCGCCGACACCAGAACAAACCTAAAGGGGCCGCTGTGCGCAGATCTACCGTTGGCCAGCGATAGACGCCGCGCCGTGCGGTTGGCACTGCATACCGCCAGGTATAGCTCTGCCCTGAGGGTAGTGCCCCCACAGCATGTACGGCTACAGCCCCCAGCCGCGAGGGCATAGGATCAATGATTTGAAACAGCCCTTTACCCTGGCGTTGGGGATTGCGAACTCGCAGTTCAATATCCAACGGTGCTCCGGCGGTAACGGGGTTAATAGGCGATCGCGTCACCACAAGTCCTTGTAGGTTCCGGGGCGGCAGCACCGCCGCGATCAGCAGCAGCGCCAGCATTACACCGCTAATCACGTATAGCCAGCCCGCCAGCGTATTAGTCGCCGCCGCAAAAAAGAACAGCGCCAGCCCCAGCAGAATCCATCCCACGTAGGCTGGGTTAACCCAGCGATGCTCTAGCCACTGTGTAAACCGTTTCAAACCCGTTTCCCCTGATGTGCGTATCACTGGCGCCTCAGCCTCAGCATACCCAGGCAAATCAGCAACCCAGCGTTTCCGAAAACCAAAAGCGTCTACATCCTAGCGCTCTGCCAGAGAGGGCAGGCGAGACGTAAACGCTTTTGGCAACTACTGACTCAAGGAGTTGTGAAACCCGGTAGCCTAACGCTTGGCCAGCTTCTTAGATAGCTTGCGCAGGCGGATGGACTCAGGCGTAATTTCCACCAGTTCGTCGGGGCCAATGTACTCCAAGGCTCGCTCCAGGCTCATATCCACAGGGGTTTGCAGCTGCACCAGTTCGTCGCCGCCAGCGGCACGGTGGTTGGTGAGCTGCTTGCTCTTGCAAATGTTGAGGTCGAGATCCTGGTTGCGGTTGTGCTCGCCGACAATCATGCCTTTATAGACCTTGGTACCGGGGGTAATAAAGAATATTCCTCGGTCTTCAGCATTCTTGAGGGCATAGAAAGTGGCGACACCTTCCTCAAAGGCAATCAGCACCCCGTTGCGGCGAGCCTCGATCTCACCACAGAGGGGGCGATAGTCTGAGAAGCTGTGGTTCATGATGCCTGCACCGCGAGTCAGACGCATAAACTCACCGCGGAAGCCAATTAGCCCCCGCGCTGGGATCACAAACTCCAGCGTAGCGCGGCCATCGCCCATCACCCGCATGTCTTGCAGCTCGCCCCGGCGCTGGCCAATCCGCTCCATGCAGCCGCCCACAGCCTCTTCTGGCACATCGAGCACCAGCAGTTCGTAGGGTTCACAGGGCTGACCATTGACTTCACGGTAAATCACCTGAGGCTGGGTCACCTGAAACTCATACCCCTCACGGCGCATGGTCTCAATCAAAATGCCCAGGTGCAATTCACCCCGACCCGACACTGAGAAGCGATCGGGAGAGTCGGTTGGCTCAACTCGCAGCGCTACGTTGGTTTCAAGCTCGCGCATGAGGCGATCGCGCAACTGTCGAGAGGTGACAAAGGTGCCCTCCTGCCCTGCAAAAGGTGAATCGTTGACCACAAAGGTCATCTGTAGGGTCGGCTCGTCAACCTTGATCAGCGGCAGCGCCTGGGGGTTGGTGGGGCAGGTAATGGTCTCACCGATGTTGGCATCGGCAAAGCCCGCTACCGCTACGATGTGACCCGCCGAGGCGGACTCAATCTCAATGCGCCGTAGACCGTCAAACCCAAGCAGCTTAGAGATTTTAGACTTCACTAGGCTGCCGTCTTCCTTGACTAGGGCAGCCTGCTGACCCGCGTTGATCACGCCGTTGTGAATCTTGCCGATCACAATGCGGCCCAGGTACTCGGAGTAGTCGAGGGTCGTTACCTGGATTTGCAGGGGCTTTTCAGAATCGCCGATCGGAGGCGGCACATGGTCGAGAATGGCCTCGAACATCGGCTTCATGTCGATGCCTTCGTCTTCGATCTTGGTCTTGGCGTAGCCCGAGATGCCCGAGGCAAATAGGTAGGGGAACTCGCACTGATCGTCGTCAGCCCCCAGCTCAATGAAGAGATCCAGCACCTTGTCAACTGCGCCATGGGGCTCGGCCTGGGGGCGGTCGATCTTATTGACCACGACGATGGGGCGCAACCCTTTTTCTAGAGCTTTTTTGAGCACAAACCGAGTCTGGGGCATGGGACCTTCGTTGGCATCCACAATCAAGATGCAGCCGTCAACCATACCCAATACCCGCTCTACCTCGCCGCCAAAATCGGCGTGGCCAGGGGTGTCGATGATGTTGATTAACGTCTCGCCGTAGTGGACGGCGGTATTCTTCGACAGGATGGTGATGCCCCGTTCCCGCTCCAGGTCGTTAGAGTCCATCACGCAGTCAGGTACGGCTTCCCCTTCGCGAAAAATGCCGGACTGCCTGAGCAGGGCATCTACTAGAGTGGTTTTGCCGTGGTCAACGTGGGCAATAATTGCAACGTTGCGAATGGGAAGCGTCATAACTGTGTAAAACCTTGGCGACAGTAAGCGGGCGACGAAACTACCCCAGAGCGCCAAACGTAAGGAAGCTCAAGACAAGTTTCGAATATGAAAAAATACTTAACAATTGTAGCTCATTCAACAGACTCCTGACGACAGCTGTCTGCCTAAATTCAGGGCACAAAAAAGGGACGCCAGCTGGCATCCCTTTTTGCCGTCGAAAAGCTTGATCAAACTTGGCAACCAGGCTGTAAAAAGCCTACATGGTCATGCCAGCCGCCTGAACCTTCTCGACCTGCTTCTTCTTTAGCACCAGCATGATCTGGGTGAGCATCACCGCTGCCAGGAAGGCCACTAGACCTTTGATGCGGTTGGGGCTTTGCAGCACGATTTCGGCATCCATCTGACCAAAACCGCCTACATTGGGGTTGGTGGTCAAAGGCTTACCGGCTTCTACCACGTCACCCTCGGCCACGAGTAGCTCAGGGCCAGCGGGAATGGTCTCGGTCACGGCGTTGCCTTCGTCCGCCTGAATAGTGACTTGGTAGCCACCGGCAGCCTGGGGTTCAACGTCAGTAACGGTGCCGGTCACGGTGGCGTTGTAAACGGTGTTGTTGCTGGCCTGCCCAGTGGGGTAAACCTGGCCACGACCGCGATTGCCGCCCACGTGAATTTGGTATTTGCCAAAGGCGACCGACTTGTCTTGACCGGGGTCAGGAGCCAGCACGGGGAAGACAATTTCCTGGTACTGTTCGCCGGGCAGTGGGCCGACTAGAACAATGTTTTCCTGGGTGTCGCTGTAGGGCAAGAAGTAGGTGTTACCGACTTCTTCCTTGAGTTCTTCAGAGATGCGATCGGGAGGAGCAATCTTGAAGCCCTCGGGGAGAACTACCACCGCACCGACGTTGAGGCCGCCCCGGCTGCCGTCACCCAACACCTGCTGAGTATTGAGATCGTAGGGAATTTCAACCTTGAGCTTAAATACAGAGTCGGGCAGAACTGACTGGGGAACTTCTACCTTGGTGGGTTTGGCCGCTAGGTGGCAGTTGGCGCAGACAATGCGGCCCGTGGCCTCGCGAGGGACAGCGTAGTTTTCTTGGGCCCAGAAGGGATATGCCTCGGCGGCCTGGGGAACCGCCAGCCAGCCTGCAAACACCGTCAGCACGGCGGCGCAGGTAATGGCGAGGGGGCGCAGGCCGTTGATTAACGAAGTAAGTCTATTCATGCGTTCAAAAGTTATGTCAACTGGGGTGATGTCAACGGGGGATGGCGCTGCAGTTGGCCAAAGCACAGGCTCAGTCTAGGCCCACCAGGGCGACTCGCCGGTGCGAAAGTCGGTTTCAGTCCAATTGCTGAGGGTAACTTTGTCGTCGTCAGTGACGTCGGCGTGGGCCAAGGCCAAAGACAGCGGCGCTGGGCCTCGTACGACCTTGCCGGTGGCATCGTACTGAGAGCCGTGGCACGGACACATGAACTTGTTCTCGCTGGCGTTCCAGGGCACTACACAGCCTAGGTGGGTGCAGATGGAGCTGATGCCGTAGCTCTCTAGGGAACCACTTTCCTGAATCACTAGGTAGGTGGGGTCGCCCTTGAGGCCCTGCACCAGTACGCGATCGCCGGGGTTGTGGGCCGCCACAAACTGGCTGGCAATCACATCGTTGCCCAGCTCGTTTTTGGCGGTGACCCCACCGCCGCCGCCACCACTGGAGGGGGGGATGAAGTATTTAATAACGGGATAGAGCATGCCCCCGACGGCCCCGGAGGCGGCCCCCAGCAGCAGCAGGTTCATAAATTGGCGGCGCCCCAAATCAGGGACATCGGAGGTTCCAGAAACTTGAGTCATAATCCAGACTGGTATACCTGTTTCAAATGAATAACAGCTATCAACGGCGGTAGCTGAGCAGGGATCAGCAAGCGGATGCATGATCCGTTACGCTAGCCCGGCAAACCCTTTACGGGGCAACAATGTGGAGCAGTCCCGATGTCGCTGACCACGCCTTTAGCTTTACCAATCGTATTATTGCACCTTGCTGTTCTCAGAAAATCCCTGCCGAAAGTAAAAGCAGGGGAGCGATCGCCCAACCCTGATCCCTGAATCGTCGAAAAAGCAGCCATGGCCGAGAAAAACCAATCAGAAGGCGCACAAACGCCTTGAAAACGGCTTTAAAATCCAGAAAGTGTCGCTTGGCTCTTATATTTGCCTATTTTTGGGCAGTGAAGCCTTAGTACAGGGGAGGTTGACCGATAGGGCGTATCGTAAAGAAATGTATATGCGGCGACGGTAGCTAGAGCAGAGGTAGGGGCGTGACAGGGGCAGATTTACAAGCGTTATTGATAGACAAATGGGGCTACTCCTTTGACATTCAGTTTCGGCGTACCCAGGGCAAGATTTTTCTCCAGGTGATGTGGCGGTACCTCGAACAGGTCTCGTTTCCCCTCAGTGAAGAGGAGTACCTAGCCCACCTCAACCAGGTCATCCTCTATCTGCACGAGTGGGGACAGGTGGAGTATGTGCAGCAGCAGATTGCCGAAACTCGCGATCGCCCCCGGCTCGGCAAAGCCGTCAGCATTCCTCTACCCCTGGGAGAACGCGCCTCGGAGTGGCTAACCGACGAGTTTTAGGGCGGTGATGTCCTAGCGCTCGTACAGCTCAATGGGCAGTTGATCAGGATCCTGAAAGAAGACAAAGCGCTTGCCGGTCAGCTCATCCAGGCGAACATTTTCCGTAGGCACTCCCCAGGACTGGAGATGCTGAACTGCCGCTTCCAGGTCATCTACTACTAAGGCCAGGTGTCGTAGCCCCTGGGCCTCGGGCCGTGAGGGTCGAGGCCCAGGGCTGGGAAAGGAAAATAGCTCAATCTGGGTGCCATCCTCTAGGCGCAAATCGAGCTTGTGGGATTGGCGCTCGGCCCGGTAGGTTTCGCGCAATACCTCGAACCCCAGCACTTTAGTGTAGAAATGCTTGGATTGAGCGTAGTCGCTACAGATAATCGCGACGTGGTGAATACCTCGGCAAAATGGCATAGCTCTTTGAAGTTAGGTTGTCACTCATAATCGAGGCTTAGTGCCTTTACCGTCATCTCCACAGTTAAGGGAAGCCGATGACCGATCGCCCCCCGCCCGTGCCTGAGTCCGATTACTCCCCAGTGGAGCTTGCCGTCAGCGCTCAATCTCTGCCACCGATGCGAGCGGTCAGGCCTTGGTATCGTCAAGACTGGCTGATTTTGGTGGGGCTATGGCTGGCGATCGCGATCGCCGATGGTCTCTGGCTGCTCAACGACCAGGCTCCCCCCGCTTGGGATCAGGGTGAACACCTGACCCGAGCCCTCAACTTTTGGCGGGTGCTTCAGCAGCCCAAGTGGCTCAACCCAGACTGGTGGACTACCCTGTGGCGACAGTCGCCAGGGTATCGCGCCCCCCTGGTTTACCTCGCTACGGTGCCGATCTTTAATATTCTAGGGCGCGGCTTTGACCAGGCGGTGGTGGTCAACACGCTATTTGCTGGGCTGTTGATGGGAATTTTGTACGGGCTTGGTCGCAGCCTGTTTGACCGCACAACTGGGCTGTGGGTGGCGGGGCTGAGCTTAACCATTCCTATGCTCTATGCCCTGCGGCTCGACTATCTGCTCGATCTGGGGCTGGTGACTGCCGTAACTGCCACCTTCGCCAGCCTGACCGGGTGGCGAGGGGCTAAGCCAGCCGCGAGGTGGGGCTGGGCGATCGCCGCCGGGCTAGGGGTTGGGCTTTCCATTTTGGCCAAGCCCACCGCCGTTTTGTTTCTAGTAGTGCCCTTCGGATGGATAGCCCTAGAGTCAATACTGACTCGGCCCCGTTGGCAGCACTTAATGCAGTGGGGGCTGGCAGCTGTAGCTGCCTGGGTCGTGTGCGGCCCCTGGATTCAGACCAACTGGCTCACCATCCTCACCAATAGTCAAAGCAACAACGCCAACTGGATTGCGCCAGAGCTAGTGCCAGACAGTCTTCGGTCAGTTCTCAGCTACTACGTGCGGATGTTGCCTCGTCTAGTGACCTATACCCTGCTGATTGCTGGCATCTTAGGTGGGGTAGTTGGGGTGTTGCTCACGCGATTAAGAGGGAGGACATTATCCATCCATACTGGCTCCCTGCGCTGGAAATGGGCCTGGCTGAGCAGCTTTTTGCTGGGCAGCTATGGAATGTTGACCCTGCTGCACAACAAAGATCCGCGCCACATCGCCCCGGCGGTACCCATTTTGGTGCTGGTGCTCATCCGCGGGCTGACCCTGCTACCAAGTCCAGGCGGACGCTGGTTGCGCTGGGGTTCGGCTGGCCTGATGGCAGGCTGGATGGTAGCGGCGGTGCTGCCTGGCACCCCTCCCCCAGCCAGTCGTCTGATGCGAACTCTTTACCCTGGCTCTCCCTGGCCCCACACAGCTGTTGTAGACACCATCACCACCCAGGCACCCTACCTGCGCTCTACGTTGGGAGTTATTCCCAACACGGCCCAGGTCAACCCGCTGACCTTCGATTTTTATGGGGCAGCCCAAGACTTTCGGGTATGCAGTCGTGAATTGGGGTTGAGCCCAGATTTTGTGGCGATGGATGCCCGATCTGTTCCTTGGATGCTGACCAAAACCGGCGACCAGAGCCCCACTACCGAAACCAAGCTGACGCTATCTGAACTAGTGTCGCAAAGCCCAGAGTTTGAGGTGATGCAAACCTGGCCCCTGCCCGATGGCTCTACCCTATCGCTGCACCACCAGGCCGAGCCCCCTGTAGAAGTAGCCCCTAGCGACCAGGTAACAGCGACTGTTACCCTGACAGCCGTAACCCTGCCCCCCGGTGCTGCCCCAGGCCAAACGATCCCGGTAACCTATGAGCTGCTGGGGCCTTGGGACGCGCTTCGCCATGGGCTACTGGTGCTGAGCTGGCAACCAGCGGGAGTCGATGGTAGCTCGACTAGCTGGATACATGATCACGGTATTGGTCTGGGGCAACTGCTGGCTCAACCAGGCGAGGGGCCAGCGGGATCCTTTACGGTGATCGAACGCCTGGGTATGGTTCTGCCAGAGACCCTGACGCCTGGCCCTTATAAACTGCGAGCAGAGTACCTCGACCGGCGCACCGGCACCGCTCAGCCCCTAGTGGTGCCGCAGGTAGCGCTAGTAATAGACCCTGCCACGACGCCCGTTACGGCTCCAGAGCCTGACTTAGTGGGGGTGTTACATCGCCTCAGCCAGGGGCTTTCTAGGGGCGAAATAGATCCCGTATTTGCCACGGTGGGGCGCATCAACCAGTATGACCCCATTCAAGACTACCTACCCCAGGCCGAACTAGCCATGGCCCACCGGCTGACCCAATCCTCGGATCCGCTGCCCTGGCTCTATACCCAGGTCATGGCCCAGGTGCTACAGCAGGATGCCAAGGGGGCGATCGCGACCCTAGAGCAATTAACAACCCTTACCCCTGACAATATCTATCCCTGGCTGTACAAAGGCTTTGTGCATCTCTATGCCTGGCAGCCCCGACTGGCCGAAAGTGCCCTCGATCGGGCGGCTGCGATCGAGGGCACGCTGCCCGAACTCCAAATACTGCGGGCCGTCGCGGCGCTACAGCAGCTCAACCCGTGGAGAACTTGGCAGTACCTACGTCAGAGTAGCCTTTTAGGTTAATTTTTTAAGGATAATTGCTCAAAAGCTTTTGAAGTTGGAATGCTAGGATTTCCTAGGTGAACATGCTCAGAGGGCCTGATGTGATCCGTTCCGCCACTTTGCCGATGCAAACTCCGTCGCTGCCGCACTTCGGAGACAACAACCGCCTCAAACTTTTTTCCGGCTCGGCCAACGTCGACTTAGCGCGCGAAGTGGCTCGCTACCTAGGGCTAGACCTTGGCCCTATGGTGCGTAAGCGCTTTGCCGATGGTGAGGTTTATATTCAGATTCAAGAGTCGATTCGCGGCTGCGATGTCTACCTGATTCAGCCCACCTGCTATCCGGTGAATGATCACCTGATGGAGCTGCTGATCATGATCGACGCCTGTAGACGGGCTTCGGCCCGGCAGATCACGGCGGTGATTCCCTACTATGGCTATGCCCGCGCCGATCGCAAAACGGCTGGGCGTGAGTCAATCACCGCCAAGCTGGTGGCCAACCTGATGACCAAGGCAGGGGCCAGCCGAGTTTTGGCGATCGATCTACACTCCGCCCAAATTCAGGGCTACTTCGATATTCCCTGCGATCATGTCTACGGCACTCCGGTGCTGATCGACTACATCTCCAGCAAAAAGCTGGAAGACCTGGTGGTGGTCTCCCCGGACGTGGGCGGGGTGGCCCGCGCTCGCGCCTTTGCCAAAAAGCTTAACGACGCTCCTCTAGCCATCATCGACAAGCGGCGTCAGGCCCACAACGTGGCAGAAGTGATGAATGTGGTGGGCGACGTGCGCGGCAAAACCGCCGTGCTGGTGGACGATATGATCGACACAGCTGGCACCATCTGTGAGGGGGCTCGCCTGCTCAAAAAGGAGGGAGCTCGCCAGGTCTATGCCTGCGCTACCCATGCGGTGTTTTCTCCCCCGGCGGTGGAGCGCTTGTCGGCGGGTCTGTTTGAAGAAGTGATCGTCACCAACACGATCCCGATGACGGCGACGCGGCAGTTTCCGCAGCTGACGGTGCTGTCGATGGCCAATCTGCTGGGTGAGGCCATCTGGCGCATCCACGAAGAAAGCTCCGTCAGCAGCATGTTTCGCTAGCGGCTAAACTGAGCGATTCCGGAACAGATCGTTCTTGGGATACCTTAGGCTTTACGCTGCGCTAATCGCGGCTACAGGGCCCCAATAAAGGGGATGCTCGATAGCATCCCCTTTTTATTGGGGATTGGATACTGCCAAGGTTAGTGGGACGGGCTAGGCGTCTTCATCAACAAACTCGGGCTGTCCACTGCCCGGGATCGGCCAGTCGGAGTTTTCGCCGCCGATGTAGCAGGTCTCAATGACCACGTACTCACGGCTGAACTGCTCCAGGGTGTTGATCAAAACGTCGATGGCCAGGGCATCACTGGTGCCTAGATCGAGCCAGCAGCGGGCCCAAAGCCCTTGATACTCGACTTCACCCATGTTGTGCATTACCGAGAGCATGCTGTTGTTCAGCTGCTCTTCGTTGTAGGGCAGATAGCTGATATCGAGGCCGGTATCTTGCACCTGAAGGTTTTCGGCGTTAAAGCCCCCCAGCTTGCCTAAAAAGAACCACGACGAAAAGACTTCGTCGATGTACTGCTGCTCCATGGTGGAGGGCACGGTTTCAAATTTGAGCCAGATCCAAAGGTTAAAGAAGTCGCACTCGCGAAATTCGACCCGCATAGTAAAGCCCCATACTGCATTCCTCAGCATAGGGCTTAACTTACCTGAACTGGTGGGGCTAGGGTTCGGGATTTTGCGATCGCTCGAAGCAGACCTCCCCAGCGGTGCCCTCAGCCTGACAGGCTTCAAAGGCAATTTGCTGCACCGTTGAGGCGGGCAGTTGATCGGCGTAGGTCAATGCCGACTCGTAAAGGGGCAAACTGGCGTCATACTTCTGCTGAAGAAAGAGAATCTGAGCCTTGAGATAAATTAAATCAGGGTTGTTGGGAGCGGCGGTTAGCGCTTTGTCAACCTCAGCTAGAGCTTCGTCATAGCGGCCTAGGTCACGCATGCCCAGGGCAATACCTCGGTGGGCCAGATAGGCTGGGCTGCCATTTTGCAGGCGGGCGATCGCCTGATCAGGGTTGGCAAAGGGCAGGTTGACCGCCAGCAGCAAATCCATAAAGCCTTTGAGCAGGCTGAGCTCTGGATCGTTGGCATCGATGCGCTCTGCGGCCCCTAGTTCGCTAAAGACCCGCTGCAGCAGCCGCAGGGCCGAGGGCGTCCCGCGAGCGATCCCCTGGGTTTGCAACACATGGGCACCTTCCATAAAAATGCCCACGGCGGTGTAGAGGTGGCCTCGCAGGGGGTCTGTTTCTTTGAGGGCGGTGGCGGTTTGCTGGGTAAGGCGGGCCTGTTCAGCTAACTTGTCTAAATCTTTGTTGAGGTAGCCCAGCGCTGCGGCAATGGCGTAGTTCATTGGCTCATCGGGCTCGGCGGCGATCGCCTGCCCAACCAGCGACTGAGCTTCGGTGTAGTTGCCCTCATAAAAGAGGGCATTAAAGACGGCTTCAGTCTTGTCGCCAATCTCGTGGGGATCGTTGGGGCGAAATGGATCCCCAGCGCGGGCCGACAGGGAGGCAAGCACCAAAAAAGCTGTGGTGAGAGCACCGGCAGATAGCGCTTTAAGGCGTGAACCAAATTGAGGTGGAGCAAGGCGAGCGTAAAAAACCATGAATGAGTTACCCCTTACGACCTAAACATCAGAATGGGACAGTGTGACTTGGAGGGAGAGATGCCTGCTCGATAGCCATCGTGATAGCTGATGGCCCAATTGTGGCGAATTCCTTGGGGGTTTGCGGCAGTAATGTTACAGAAGCTACACTGGCCCAGCCCTGGTCAAACCGGCCCAGGCTTCTAACCAAGGGCAACCCCATAGGGCACACTGGAGAAGGTATCGAATCTTGGCCCCAACGACTGTGCCGGTTGACCTAGAATCTGGGTACCTTGTCTGTTGTTTTACGTACGGCTGGAATGCTCTATCTTCGCCAACTGACCTATCACCCCCCAGCCAGCCCCAGGGCTATTTTGCAGGATATTTCCCTGGAGTTAGCGCCTCAGCAGCTAGGGTTGATTTATGGGCCAAGTGGATCAGGCAAGAGCACCCTTTTAGAGCTAATGGCGGGGTTTGCCCAGCCTACCCAAGGTGTCATTCAGTGGCGGCAGCAAGACCTCGACCCGGAGTCGCTGCGGCAGCTGGCGGGGCTGGTGTTTCAGTTTCCTGAGCGCCACTTTTGCGGGCACAGCCTGCTGGAAGAATTGCGCCTGGGTCATCCAGAAATGGCCCGCGACCAGATTGAGCAAGCGTTGCTGGCTGTAGGGCTAGACCAGCTTCCTCTTAAGGCCGCGCCCCACGCCCTTAGCGGTGGCCAGCAGCGACGCTTAGCTCTAGCGGTACAGCTCATTCGCAAGCCCTATCTGCTGCTGCTAGATGAACCCACCGCCGGCTTAGACTGGTCGATGCGCCAGCAAATTATTGCGCTACTCAAGCAGCTTAAGCAAAACTGGACGCTGCTGGTAGTGTCTCACGACGCTGACGAGCTGGCCCATCTGGCCGATCGCTGCTGGCACCTCGACCATGGCCGCCTGGCTCCGGTGCCGACGACAACCCTTTCGACCACCGCCGGATAGGCAATTTAGGATTTTATGGACATGTTACCTTCCCCCAGCGATCGCTGGCAGAGCACGCTGCACTGGCAGCCCAGCGATCGCCAGCAGCAGAGCTTTCAGCTGCTCTACGACGCTATTTTGGCGGCTAATCAGCAGGTCAACCTGACCCGGATTACGACCGCTGAGGATTTTTGGGAAAAGCACCTGTGGGACTCACTCCAGGGGGTAGCCCCCTGGCTGGTCGAAGGGAACAGCGCCGCCGCACTCAAGGTGGTGGATATTGGCACCGGCGGCGGCTTCCCTGGCCTGCCAGTGGCGCTGGTGTTTCCCCACTGGGCGATCGCCCTACTCGACGCCACCCGCAAAAAACTTGTCGCCCTCGAAACCGTCTGCGACACCCTGGGGATCACCAACGTCAGCTTTTTGCCCCAGCGGGCCGAGCAGGTGGCCCACCAGCCCGTTCACCGCGAAGCCTACGACCTGGCGCTGCTACGGGCGGTTGGCCCCGTCAACACCTGCGCCGAGTATGCCCTGCCTCTGCTGAACCTAGGTGGCCAAGCCATCCTCTACAGAGGCCAGTGGTCGGCAGAAGAAGAGGCTGGTTTGACGGCCATCCTGCCACGCCTGGGCGGCAAGCTGCTGGAGGTGCGATCGCAGACCACGCCCCTCACCCAGGGAGTTCGCCACAACGTTGTGCTGACCAAAGTAGAGCGCACGCCCGATAGGTTTCCGCGTCTGCCGGGGATACCGTCGAAGACGCCGCTGGCGTAGGGGGAGTAGGGGATTCCATCACCCCCTTACTCCATCACCCCCTCACTCCCTACCCATCACCCCCTCACCGCCGCCGCTCCTGAAGCTTGCGGTACACGTCCTTAATATCAACCCCATGGTGGGCCAGGGCAACTAGGGTGTGATACATCAGGTCAGCCGCTTCTCCGGCGATCGCATCGGCATCATCATCCTTGCAGGCCATCACCACTTCGGCGGCTTCTTCGCCAATTTTTTTGAGAATTTTGTTGTCGCCGCCCGCTAGCAGTTTGCAGGTGTAGGAGTCGGGGTTGGGGTGGTCGCGGCGATCGCAGATTACCTTAAACACCTGAGACAGCGTATCGGCAGGGGGCGCGACTTTGTGGTCGTCTACCTGGTGAAAGCAGCTGCGCTCGCCGGTGTGGCAGGCGATGTCGCCCAGTTGTTCCACCGTGACCAGCAGGGCATCGCTGTCGCAGTCGTAGCGGATGGCCTTGACCCGCTGCACGTGGCCGGAGGTCGCCCCCTTGTGCCAAAACTCCTGGCGCGATCGGCTCCAAAACCAGGTTTCGCCGCTGTCTAGGGTGCGCTGGAGCGATTCGGCGTTCATCCAGGCCATCATCAGCACGGTGCCGTCGAGGTGGTCTTGCACAATGGCAGGTACCAGCCCCTGGTCGTTGTAGCAAATGCGATCGACGGGCACAGCGGCGGTAAAGGGCGAAGACGGAGAAGTGACCATGGTACGGGCGGCAAAACATCCTTACCCACTCTAGTATTTCTTTGCCTTCGCCCCGCTTCCGTACTCCAGAAAGGGCAAGTTACTGCGCCTTCCTTCAGCAGCCGCTCTCATAAACGCCCAACCTGAGGCAAAAGGCGGATTCGGCCAATTTGCTACCAACTTTTCTGCCAACAAAAGTTAACATAGTAGTTAACAAACCTTCAGCTAAGTCCAGTCTGGCCATCTGCCCTGCTCAGGGGCGCTTTGCCCACGGGCTTGGCTCTTTCGACCACTATTTGCAGACGCAGGAGAGCTTCATGACTGGATTTATTCGCGGGCTGTTTGGCGGCAAAGCTAAGAACCCTGGGGAAGCCGATCGCCCCGTGCGAAAGCAGCCCCCCGCTCAGCAGCCCACCATTAAGCAGGTGGGGGGAGCTTATTTTCTGAGCGAAGACGACGCCAAGAGCTACGGCAATATCGAGTACATGCGCTCATCTAAAACCGTGCGGCGCACCTTTGCCAAAAAACGGGGCGAAACCGGAGAAAAAGAGAGTATTCGGCAGATTTCGGCTCTAGAGGCCAAGCGACTGCAAGAGCAGGGCCTTTCGATAGAAAAGTTGGCTCCTTCTGAGGTTACTATTCAACCCGCCGTCAAGAAAGATGCCAGCGCCGAGCGCCGCAAGGTCGATACCAACCTCGACATGTTCCGCAAAATGGCGAAAGACATCAAGAAGTAGTCAGTGTTATCTCATGGGGCCACAGCCCCGCCAATGAATCAACCGGGACGTGGCTCAGCCGCGTCCTTTTTTGTGAAAGCCGGGCTGAAGTCTTTTTCTCTCAGGGATGAATTAGCCAGATAGCGCAAAAGTAGACAACAGGGGGCCATTTTTCGTTACCTTTGGTAAAGATTCGTTTACTCCCTGTCCGACCAAATCCGCCTTTGGAGCCACCCATGCTGCGTTTAGAGCACATCAGCAAGATTTACCCCACCGGGGAGGTTCTCAAGGACGTGAACTGGGAGGTGAAGCCGGGCGATCGCATTGGTCTCGTCGGCGTCAACGGCGCGGGCAAGTCGACCCAGCTCAAAATTATCACCGGCAAGATTGAGCCCACCACGGGCACCATCATTCGCCCCGCCGACCTCAAGATTGCCTACCTCTCCCAGGAGTTTGAGGTCGACCCCAGCCACACGGTGCGCGACGAATTTTGGACCGTATTTAAAGAGGCCAACGAGGTGCAGTCAAAGCTGCACCACATTCCCACCCTGATGGAGACCGCCGATCCCGACGAGCTAGACCGGCTGATCCACGAGCTGGACAAGCTCCAACGGCGGTTTGATGCCCTGGGCGGCTACGGCCTAGAGTCGCAGATCGAGAAAATTTTGCCCGAAATGGGTTTTGAAGCCAGCGATGGCGATCGCTACGTCAGCGAGTTTAGCGGCGGCTGGCAGATGCGCATGGGCCTGGGCAAAATTTTGCTGCAAGCCCCTGACGTGCTGCTGCTCGACGAGCCCACCAACCACCTCGACCTCGACACCATTGAGTGGCTAGAGGGCTACCTCAAAAAGCTCACCACCCCCATGGTGATCGTCTCCCACGACCGGGAGTTTCTCGATCGCCTCTGCACCCAAATCGTTGAGACCGAGCGGGGTGTCTCCACTACCTACCTGGGCAACTACACCGCCTACCTGACCCAAAAAGAAGAAAACCTGGCTGCCCAGCTCAGCACCTTTGAGCGCCAGCAAAAAGAAATTGCCAAGCAGCAGGCCTTTGTCGATCGCTTTCGGGCCAGCGCCACCCGCAGCACCCAGGCCAAAAGCCGCGAAAAGCAGCTCGACAAGGTCGAGCGCATTGAGGCTCCCACCGGCAGCGTCCGCACGCTGCACTTCCGCTTTCCCCCGGCTCCCCGCAGCGGGCGCGAGGTGGTCACCATCAGCGATCTGACCCACAACTATGACGAAAAGATCCTGTTTTTGGGGGCTAACTTGTTGATCGAACGGGGCGATCGCATCGCCTTCCTCGGCCACAACGGCTCGGGCAAATCGACCCTGCTGCGGATGATCGCCGGGCTCGAAACCCCCACTGACGGCCAGGTCGAAGTGGGCAACCACAACGTGATCCCCAGCTATTTTGAGCAAAACCAGGCCGAAGCGCTCGACCTAGAGAAAACCGTCATTGCCACCATCCACGACGAGGTGCCCGACTGGACTAACGAAGAAGTCCGCACCCTGCTGGGGCGGTTTCTCTTTACGGGCGATATGGCCTTTAAGCAGGTGAAGGCCCTCAGCGGTGGCGAAAAAGCCCGTCTGGCTCTAGCCAAAATGCTGCTGCGCCCCGCCAACCTGATGATGCTCGATGAGCCCACCAACCACCTCGACATCCCCGCTAAAGAGATGCTGGAAGAAGCCCTCCAGCACTATGACGGTACGGTGCTGCTGGTCTCCCACGATCGCTACTTTATTTCCCGCGTGGCCACCAAGATTGTGGAAATTCGCGATGGCGAACTGCGGCTGTACCGGGGTGACTACCACTATTACCTCGACAAAGTAGCCGAAGAAGCCGAGGCCGCTAAGCAAGCGGCCCTGGACGCCGAAAAAAAGGCCAAAGCCGAGGCCAAACGCCAGCAACAGCAGGCCAAACGCAAAGCAGGCGCTACAAAATGATGCAGATGTAGAGTAATATGCAATTTATAAAAAATCTTTCTTAAATTGCACCTTAACCTGGTCATATGCTTGTAAAGCGCATTTAGGCTGGGTCTAGAGTACAGCTCCTAGCTTTTCACGCTGCGAGTATGCCTTCGCAGCACCAAGCTAACCGTATTTACCCGGCGCGATCGCTTGAAGCGCCATATTGAATGACCACGCCAGCGCCGTCCCAGCTCAGACTGGGGCCGATTTTCTAAATAGTATGATTGCTGAGACGTTAGTCCAACTCCCAAGGATTCTTTACCTATGAGTCAAGCGTCAGTCCCGCCGATGGTTTTAATCATTCTCGACGGCTGGGGATATCGGGAAAACACCGACGGCAACGCTGTCGCTGCCGCAAAAACTCCGGTTATGGACAGTCTGTGGGCCGCTTATCCCCGCACCCTGATTCGCACCTCAGGCAAGGATGTGGGGCTGCCCGACGGTCAGATGGGTAACTCTGAAGTTGGGCACCTCAACATTGGGGCAGGGCGCATTGTGCCTCAAGAGCTGGTGCGGATTTCTGATGCCGTAGAAGACGGCACTCTGCAAGAAAACGAGGCTTTGCTAGAGGTTTGCCAGGCGGTGCGCTACCGCAACAGCAAGCTGCACCTGGTAGGGCTGTGCTCTGAGGGCGGTGTGCACTCCCACCTCTCCCATCTATTTGGCCTGCTGGAGATGGCCAAGGCCCAAGACATTGATGAAGTTTGCATTCATGTCATTACCGACGGTCGTGACACCAAGCCCACCGAAGGCCAGGTGGCGGTACAAAAAATTCAGGACTACGTTGACCAGCTAGGACTGGGTCGCCTGGTGACCCTCAGCGGCCGCTACTACGCCATGGATCGCGACAACCGCTGGGATCGCGTCGAAAAGGCCTACCGGGTGATGACCGACCCTGGCGAGGGCAGCGGCAAAACCGCCATGGAAGCCCTGCTGGAATCCTATGACCAGGAGATCAACGATGAGTTTGTAGAGCCGGTGCGACTGGCTCCTGGGGCGATCGCACCGGACGACGGCGTGATCTTCTTTAACTTCCGCCCCGATCGCGCGCGTCAGCTGACCCAGGCCCTGGTTGATCCCAACTTTAAGGGCTTTGAGCGGGATATGGTGACCCCCCTTAGCTTTGTCACCATGACCCAGTACGACCCAGAGATGCCGGTGAAAGTAGCCTTTCAGCCCCAAAACCTGAGCAATATTTTGGGTGAAGTGGTGGCCAACCATGGGCTCAAGCAGTTTCGCACCGCCGAAACCGAAAAGTACGCCCACGTCACCTATTTCTTTAACGGCGGCCTCGAAGAACCCTTGGAAGGCGAAGACCGGGAGCTAGTGTCTAGCCCCATGGTTGCGACCTACGATAAAGCTCCGGCCATGTCGGCAGAGGCGGTGACTAATACCGCCCTAGCTGCCATCAAAAAAGGAATTTATTCGCTGGTGGTGATCAACTACGCCAACCCCGACATGGTGGGCCACACCGGCAAGATGGAGTCCACGATCACGGCGCTCCAGGCCGTTGACCACGAACTAGGCCGATTAATTGACGGCATTGGCAAGGCTGGCGGCACCGCCATCATCATTGCCGACCACGGCAACGCCGAGCTGATGTGGGACGAAAACCATAAGCCCTGGACAGCTCACACCACCAACCCGGTGCCGTTTATTTTGGTTGAGGGTGAAAAGCTCAAGGTGCCCGCCTACGGTGGCGACGTCAACCTGCGTGAGGACGGGCGGCTGTCTGACATTGCCCCCACTATTCTGCAAATTTTGGGTCTGCCCCAGCCCCAGGAGATGACCGGGCGCTCAATGTTTCTGCCCGCCGATGTAGAAATTCGCCACAACCGCACTCCGGTGAAGCTATCCCTATAGGCTATTCCGCAACGATGCTGGAATAGGCCCAAAGGCTTGGGGTATAGTGAAGTTTGGGCCTGGTTATGCCAAGCAGCAACTGCGATGCGAAAATTGATCCACCAGGGAATTGCCCGCTTCCCCACCTCGTTACTTTGTGCAGGTTAGTCTAGGAACGCGATGATAGTTATCACGATTTTGAAGGTTATTTGGATGGTCTCTGCCGTGGGCCTGACGGCCCTGGTGCTGCTCCACAGCCCTAAGGGTGATGGTTTGGGCGGCCTAGGTGGCCAAGCCCAGCTATTTACCAGCACTAAAAGCGCTGAAACCACTCTCAACCGCGTCACCTGGACATTGACCGTATTGTTTATGGGTCTGACGGTAGTGCTAAGTGCGGGCTGGCTCGATGTGGCCGCCGCTCCCGCCGCTCTCTAAACGTTGAATTGCCGGCTTAAAGAGGAATCCTTAGCCTGCGCTCGATTGAATACCCATGATTTACGGACGGGCATAGTAGGGGTAAATGTTGTCTGATCTACGCAATCGAGGGGCCTAGGGAGATTTCTAGAAAAGAAGATCCCCGCTTTATTGGGCAACTGTAGCCACTGTAGGGTGGGCACTGCCAACCATTAGGGAGAAAGTTTTCCAGAAGTCGCCTAGAAACTAGCGATTTCATTGACGCCCAAAGAATAAACCAAAGCCTTCAACTCAGCTGAGTTGGAGGCTTTGTCGTAAAGGGTGTTCGCGGGGATCACCAATCGCCAGACATCACCGCCAGCGCCTGACCTGTAGTGGAGACAATGCTTAAGGGTAGAGTTTGGTCGCTCTCGCGTCGGGGAAACTGCACCAGTTGCAGCCCACTGCCCACGGGCTCAACGGTGACCAAGTACTGACTGTCTTGCCATTCCAGGCTGACCAAACGGTGATGCAGCAGCCACATTTCTGCCAGCTCACCCTGGTTTATCTGCTCAGGCCGATCGCCGCTGTAGCAGTCCCAAATGTCATCCATTGCCGTCCACACCCCAGAGAGGTACAGGGGATCGGTGCGGGCGCTGAGCCCATAGGTGGTGAAAATAAAAAAGTCGTGGCCCCACCAGGCTTTGGCAAGTTCCGCCATGGGAGCGGTGTCTAGTTCTTCACCGTAGTAGGGCATGGCTTCCAGCTGCTTGGTTTGAGCGATCGCCGAAGGACGCTCCCACTCTGGCAGATTGGCGCAAACTGTCGCCGCGATCGCATCTAAAGACTGACTTTGCTCACTCAGGGAAGTAGTCTCAGCTCCGATTCCCGCTTCCGCTGATAAGGGCACCTCTACTTGAGCTAGGGAGTTGCCAAGAGCTGGCACCGCAGAACTGGTGCTGATTAGTCCCACCTGTAAGGGGCTGATGGAGTTAAAAGACTGGGCCTGGGTCGGCTGGGCGGAAGCTGTCAACAGCCCCGCTGAGCCAGCACCAAGGGTAAGAAGCAAAGCCGTAGCAAACAGGTGACTCATCGAAGGATAGTTGGGGATTGAGAAAGTGAGGAATGCTCGGTGCTGGGGCGATCGCCAAAGCTATGGGTAGAGGCAGCCGCGCCGCCAAGAAATTGAGAACCCAAGCGAGCTGGTTCCCGAGTTAATGGAAGTTAAGGCTGAAATCTGGCAGCAAGAGGCGGGGGGCTGACCTGCTCTACGACTACAGCAGGCCAAAGCACTAGACCACCAGGCTTACCTAGCTTGTCACCTAACTCTCGTTAACTAGGGCAAAACCCGACCAGTAGGGCTGTGGGGGGAAGCCCAAGGTCACTCAACGAAACGCGGCCTTAAGCCGTGGGCAAAGCTCTGATATTAGGTCTGGGCGCGATCGCCGACAACCCTCTTCTAGCAAGACTTTGGCTTACTACTAAGATAGCGTTTGAGGCGCTTCCTGAGCACATCTGTATCCACTTCTTTGGAATTATTTTTGTGGCATAGCTAAGCGCTCAAGTCGGGTCGGGCCGTGCTTCTGCTGCTCGCGGCACGGGCGGTAGGGGATCGGCGGTATAGACGGGTTTCACCGGCACCAACTCGAGCTGGCGAGGGCCAGAAGGTGACGGTTTCACCCCCTGGCGGCGACGGCTAGAGATGGCTTCTTCGGTGGTTTCTTCGGCCACGACTTCGTACAGTATGGCCTGCTTGCTGCCGCTGCCCTTGCGTAAAATGCGCCCTAGCCGCTGCACATACTCGCGAGTGGAGCCACTGCCCGACAGCAGAATGGCCACCCGCGCCTCGGGCACATCCACCCCTTCGTTAAGGACGTGGCTAACCACTAGGGTAGGGTACTGGCCACTGCGAAAATCTTGCAGGATGGCGTGGCGCTCTTTGACGGGCGTTTGGTGGGTAATGGCGGGGATCAGGAAGGTTTCGGAGATGTAGTAGACCGTGGCATTGTCGTTGGTGAAGACAATGGTGCGATCGGGATGGTGTTGGGCTAACAGGTCGGCGAGCACTCGCAGCTTGCCTTCGGTACCCAGCGCTATCGCCCGCGCCTCGCGGTGGGCCAGCATCGCCCGCCGCCCACTAGGGGACTGGGCGCTAGCCCGCACAAATCGCTGCCACCCCTGGGCTGAGCTGAGCCAGATGTTGGCCTCCTGCAAAAAGCGGTTGCGCTGGGCAATTAGCTGGTCGTAGCGCGATCGCTCCTGGTTTGACAGCTTCACCCTGATCGGCACAATCTGAAACGGGGCCAGGGCATCCCCCGACAGATCCGCTGCCGACTTGGCGTAGACCACCGGCCCCAGCAATTGGGTCAAATCCTCATGGCGACCGTCGGCGCGATCGGGGGTGGCGGTGAGCCCCAGGCGGTAGGGGGCGATGGAATATTCGGCAATCACCCGGTTGAAGTCGCTGGGTAAGTGGTGGCATTCGTCGCAGATCAGCAGGGCGTACTGGTTGCCCAGGCTCTCGGCGTGGATGGCGGCGCTGTCGTAGGTGGCCACTAAAATCGGCGTGCGATCCTTGGATCCCCCGCCCAAAAGCCCCACCTCCACGTCCGGGAAGGCCGCCTCTAAATGGGCGTACCACTGGTGCATCAAGTCCAACGTGGGCACGGTGATCAGCGTGGGGCGTGGGGTGGCCTGCATCGCCATCTGGGCCAGGTAGGTTTTGCCGCTGGCGGTGGGCAGTACCACCACACCCCGCCACCGCTGATCAATCCAGGCCTGGAGCGCTTCTGTTTGGTGAGGATAGGGCTCAAGACTCAGGCGGGGCTCAAGATTTAGCGGAGTAAAGGTTTGGGCCTGGTCGTTGAAGGGCACCTGCTCAGCCCGCAGCCTTTCGACCAGGGCGCGATACTGCTGGGCGGGAATGCGAAACTTCTCAATGCGATCGTCCCAGTGGGCGAAGTCTACCCAGCTCTTGCCTCGCGGCGGTGGGTGCAGGATCAGGGTGCCGCGATCGTAGGTGAGGGTGGGTGTGCGCCCCATAGCGGTTGGTAGTTACTGGGGGTATTCTAGCGAGTGGCCAGAGAGCGTTGGAAAAGGCTAATTTTACCGCTGGCCAGCAGTTCTCATGTCATTAGGTAGTCTTTGAGTTCTGGATATTGCGGAAATAGGGAATCTACGCTGGCTAACTGGGCCTCAAGCACTAAGGCAGTTGCAATAATCATCCGGTCAAAAGGATCCCTATGGATAGCGGTTAGATTGACGGCATGACAGGCAATCTCAGCTGTTAACGGCAACAATGAAATACCTGACGGTTCCAGTGCATCCTTAAACCATTGAGTGGCAGGACAGGGAAGCTCCAATCGACCTCGCTGTTGGGCTAAGGCAATTTCGTAGCATGAAACTGGCGACACATTTACTTGGGTAGCAGTTTCAATTTTATTGCGCCAGGAATTTGGGAAGCGGGCAAAGTCTTGGGTGATAAACCAGAACCAAATATGGGTATCTAGTACTATCACTTGAGACATTCCCAATCTTCTTCTAGAACGATGGGACTAACAATATCACCTAGGGTTTTACCTTTGCCAGCAATTGATGCTGGGGGCGTACGACGGCAGGGGGAAGAGTTAGATTCTTCTAAAACAGTAACAATTATGCGGGCAGAAGTTACCTGAGGTTGCTCGGTTAGCCACTTAACCTGGCCATTTTCATAGATTGCTTCGTAGCTTTTCAGCATGGCATTTGCATCCAGGGAGTTGTTCTGAAGCTAGCATAGACGCCCCCGATTGACGGCATGAACTAAGCTACCCTCTCAGCTCCTCAGTGACTGGGATAGGGTTGTATTGCAGGCAGTCAAGTCGGTTGGCGGGCATAGTCAGGTAGAGCACGTCGCCGTCGGTCAAAGTCACGTCGAGCAGGTCGTAGCCGTGGAGCGTACGATGGGCTGACTCGATGTATAGGGGCACCAGATGGGCCGTCTGGGCCACGGTCTGAATCGGTTGGTTATAGAAAGGATGATGGGGGGTGATCAGCGTGGCGATCGCCACCCACAGCAGATCCCCAGACATGCCGTTGCCGAGGATTCTTCCCCCCAAGGCCGCAGCGGCAAAGGTCGGTGCCGCCAAATCCATGGGGCTGAGCACCTGGTCGAACTCAAACACTTGCTGCACCTGCTGGGCAAACTCGGCGTCAAAGATGCGGACGACGGCAGGCACCTGGGGGCTGATGCTGCGGGCGGTGAGGGCAATTTCCAAATTCACCGTATCGTCGCTGGTGACGACTAGGAGTGCCTGGGCCGAGGCCAGGTTGACGGTTTCTAACGTAGAGGCCAGGTTGGCATCGGCGATGATGACCGGAATTTTGAGCGCCTTAACCGCAGGCAAAAAGCGATTGTGGGCATCCTGCTCGATTACGGCTACCCGATAGCCGGTTTTGTGCAGGTGGATGGCGGTGCGATAGCCCACGCCTCCCAAACCGCAGATAATGTAGTGGTGCTGGCGGGGCATGCGGGCCACGCTCCACAGGCTCTGAAAGTGCGATCCCAGAATGAAATCGTTCAGCAGGGCGTAGCAGATGCCGATCACCCCCGCCCCCACCAGCATCATCACAGCGGTGAAGACTTTGATGCTGGCTGAGGAATCTTCGGCCACCTGTTCTTGGCCCCCGGCCCCGGTGATCATGCCCACCGAGAAATACAGGGCATCGACCCAGCTGGTGTTGAGGTCGTGCCACAGGTAAGTGAAGGTGGCCAGGCCAATGGTGATCAGCAGCGCCAAAATCACCAGCAGGGTGGCGCGGGCGCGGCGGCGGCCATGGTCGAGGGTGACCAGCAGCCGCTGCCAAAACTGAGCTACGTGGCGAGATTTAAGGATGGGCTGCTGGGGTCGGGTGGCTACTACGATGCGATCGCCCCCCTGCAACACCTCCCCCGTTACCACCGCCGTCACCAGATCGATGGGGCGGCGGGCCGAGTGGTAGTGAATTAAGAGCTGCGATCGGTTGTCCCACAGGGTTTTTAGCGGCTTGCCGTACCAGGGATGGGCGGCATCGATCACCTCTTCGTACATGGGCCAGGTGAGGTCAAACAGCCGCAGTTGCCCGATCGCCCGGTGGCCCCGCGCCGCAAAGGCAAACAGCGGTGCCGCCAGCGCCGCCGAACTGAGGCTGACATGGTGGGGCAGGGTGTGGTCGAGGCGCTCCCCCAGGCTGATATTAAACAGCCGGTTGATGATGCGAATGTTGGGGTTGAGGATGCGCGCCTGGGTCAAAATTGCCAGGTTCAGGGCGTCGTCGGAGGTGGCCAATACCAGGGTGTGGGCCTGGTGAATGCTTGCTTGGGTAAGAGTCGCGGGCGATCGCAGCTCCCCCACCACAATCTCGCCCACCACCTCCGGCATAGGATGGTAGCTAATGCCCACCACCTGCGCCCCCTGCTGCCGCAGCAGGCTAAAAATCCGCAGCCCCGTGCGCCCTAGACCGCAAACAATGATCTGGGGCCGCTGAGGTGAGGGCAGTTCCCGAGGGGTTAAGGATGTCACGGCCATAGCCAACAACCACAGATACTACGATCTGTTGTCGAGGCTGAAGGCGGTAGCCGCTGTAGCCTGGGGCACGATGTCTTAAAAGTTTGGACGGTGAGTATGAAATAAGAGAATGAATGAATGAATGAATGAATGAATGCAAAATTCAAAATTGAGAATTCAAAATTTTGAACTTTGAACTTTGAATTTTTCACCTTTCTCACTCACGCTTCCGGCGGATCTCCAATCTCCTCACTCTTTCCCCGTACCGGCGGCAGCTTTTCTACCAGACCCATTTCAAAGGCGGTGTCGGGTAGATCTCCAGCGATATACTTACCCGGCTCAAACATGCGACCGGGGGTGAAGCACATCTGCCGCAGCTCCACGATTTCGGTGTTTAAGAACATCGATCGCGATAGGCGTCGTTCTATACCCATGGAGTTCTCCTATTCGTCTAGCTGCCAGAGTTCGCGGTTGTAGTTTTCATCCAAAATGCGCTTGGGCCGCAGAATCAGAATCATTTTGCCCAAGATGGGGGCTTCAATCGGGCTGGGTGACCAAACTAGGGCCAGCCGATCGCCCTCGGCGGTGAGAAAGTAGCCGTCGTCATCCCAGGTGCGATCGCTGCGATCGACCACCACCAGCACCGTGTCATCAGCGGCATCGACAGGGTAGTTGGGCAACTGTCGGGCTTGAGTGAGAATGCCCACCGGGTCTTCAGCGCGAAAGATCACCTGCCAGCCGGGTACCGCTATCCAGGCGCTGGCCCCGTTGGCGCTGACCATGCTAAAAGGTTCTTGTGCCACCACCACGGGCACCGCCTTCAGGTCATCCACCGTCAGCGGCATCTGCCCCACCACGGGAATCATGCGCGGCAGCTCGCTTTCGGTCTCAAGCCGGTAGAGGGGCAGCCGGGGGGCAGGGCGATCTTTGACGACCGTAAAGTCGGTCAGCAGCTTTTCGATGTGCTGGCGGGCGGTGGGGCTCTGAGCAAAG
This sequence comes from Leptolyngbya sp., assembly GCA_003249105.1. Classification (GTDB taxonomy): domain Bacteria; phylum Cyanobacteriota; class Cyanobacteriia; order Phormidesmidales; family Phormidesmidaceae; genus Nodosilinea. The sequence goes on from QBLT01000006.1 coordinate 27,051, forward strand.
CGCAGGCCCTGGGCAATCAGGCGCGAGCGATCTTGCAGGTCATCGTTTTGGCGGGCCAGCTTCCAAAAGTGGTAGGCGATCGCATCCCCCGGCCCATCGCCAAAGCCCTGGGGCTTGTCTTTGCGGTAGGCATATTCTTTGATCGGCTTCACCAGATCGCGCACCTCTTCAGAGTCGATGCCGTGCTGACGAATAAAGTCGGCGGTGGCGGCGCGATCGCCCTGGGAGAGCACCCGCAGCTCATAGAGCGCGTCGCTGCCCCGCTCGGTAAAGTGGGCCACGGTCGCCTCCGCCACCCCCACCTTGAGAATGGATTGGTAGACCTGCTCCGCCACCATGATCTGGTTCTGGTGAATGGGCTCAAAGCCGGTTTCTTCAAAGATTTGCTGGGGAGTGAACCGCGCCTTTTGCAGCGCCTGGCAGCCCTGGGCCCAGTTGACCCAGGTGCCTTCTTTACGCCGCAGCCGCAGCAAAACATCCTGCACCGCATCGGCATCGGGGGGAGACGAAGAACCAGGATAAACCATTGCCATTGCCACGTGAATACTATCAATCTCCCTGACTCTATCGCGGATGGCAGCCCTTCACCGCTACCGTCAAATAAAACTCAGAGGAAATTTGGGGTTGACGATGGTACCCCCCTTAGGTCACTATTGTTGATGCGCTCAGCGAAAAAGTTGACGCGTGGGGGGCTATAGCTCAGTTGGTAGAGCACTTGCATGGCATGCAAGGGGTCAGCGGTTCGAATCCGCTTAGCTCCATAATATCTAATTGAATAGCTAACCTATGGTTCAGCTCAAGCCCAGGTTTCAAAGCTTTGAAGAGTATCTGGCCTACGACGACGGCACAGAAAAGCTGTATGAGCTTTTTAATGGAGAGTTGATTGAAGTGCCGCCAGAGTCGGGCTTTAACGTAGAAATTGCCACGCTGCTGTTGCTGCAATTTGCGGCCAAAGTTGGCCACCAACGCGTCAGGGGGCACGGCTTAGAACTAGAGGTGCGCGGTGAGCCCAGAAACCGCTATCCAGACTTTACGGTCATTCGTCCTGAGCAGGTTGACCAACTGAAGCAACGCAATACCCTGCGCCTCTCGATGGGGCAACCGGAGCTGGTAGTCGAAATTGTCAGCCCAGGAGAAGTGCAGCGAAATCGAGACTATGTGGCCAAGCGCAGCCAATACCAAGACCTGGGCATTCCTGAATACTGGATTGTTGACCCGCAGACGGCGACCGTGCTGGTGTTAGCGCTGAGGGATGGCGTCTACGAAGAATATGTGACCTTGAGCGGCAGCGATCGCCTGCAATCCCTCCAGTTGGGCGCACTGACTATCACGGCGGCAGAACTCTTCACCCCAGCAGATACCGAAAACTAGGGCCAAAACACTACTACCGCAGAGCAATCTAAAGAAAAGGGATCGGCAGACGTTCCACCGATCCCTCATTGCTGGTTCAGAACAGGAGGTCTAGGGCTTAGAAGGTGTAGCCTAGACCGACAGAGCCATTGACCTGGGTGGTGTCGTAGAACGACACGTTGACACCACCATTAGCGACGATGCGATCGGTGATGCGGTAGTCAACCCCACCGGTCAGCATAGGGCCGACCGAAGTGGAGCCTTCGGTAGAGACCGACAGGCCACCGCCTAGGTAGGGCAGCAGACGACCGTTGTCGGTAACCGCGTTGAAGTCGTAGGTCACGGGCAGCAGGAAGACGGTTTCACCATCGTCGCCATTAAAGTCGAGGTCGCTGATGACGCCGGGGCGCACCGAGATGTTGTCGGCGACAGTGACCTTGCTGTTGATCGAGAGGCCAATGTCGTCACTGATGCCGACGCCTGCGCCGACGTAGTTGTAGTCAGTGCTGGCATCTTGGGCGTTAGCAGCCATGGGCATAGCAGCGAGGGAAGCAGCGGTAAGACCCAAGGCGATCGCAGCGATAGAGCGGGTTTTCATGGTCATTCTCCAAATGCAAACTGTGTGTTGTTGACGGTCTGTTGTTGAGCTGCCCACCCAAAACAGCCAATGCGATTGATGAGTCGATGCCATTGGGTTGGGATGGGGCTGGCAGAGAAGCGGTTGTCTTCGCTTTCGCCATGACACTGTTGTAGCGCTAGGGCCTAGGTACCTCCGAGCGAGGCCATGACACTTTGTGTAGTGGGTGATGCTGGCCCAACAGTTTACAAACCGCTACAAGTTTCTCAAACCCTTGCCAGATAAAGAATTAGGGCTTTGGCAGAGGCGTTGACGGGCGATCGTAGCCCCTCTAAAATCTCACCTTTGCCGCGTTGCGGCGGGCAGACCGGCCAACTGGCACATTCAACTGGCATAGTCACTTGGCCGGGTTGCTCCCTGGCCAGCGGGCGAGTTTTCCTGGGCAGTAGACGGCGGACTGCTCTAAACAGCGGCTTCATCGATTGATTGCTCGGCAATTGCTCGGCAACCCAGGTACTCATGTCAACCAGGTCCCCTGCACTGGGGTGGTGAGGGCCAGGACAGCAACTGGTTCGAGTCGGTCTAGGGCTCGTTCTGGCTGTTAATTGCTGCGTTGATCTGGTTGAAAACTTCCTCAAATAGCTGAGGCGGGGCACCGCCCGGAATCAGCAGGTCATTCATGATGAAAGAGGGCGTGCCCTGGAGCTGAAGCTGCTCGGCTAGGGCGAGGTCTTGCTCAATAGCAGCAGTGGCCTCGGTACTGCCGCGATCGCGGTTGAACTGCTCCATATCGAGCTGCATGGCCTCGGCCAGCTCAATATAGAGGTCTTCGCCCAGGCGATTTTGGTTGACAAACAGGCCATCGTGGTAGAGCCAAAACTGCCCCTGCTGCCCCGCCGCCCAGGCCGCCTTGGCCGACGGCATCGCCTCGGGGTGAATCTGGGTGAGGGGAAAATGCTTGTAGACGTAGAGAATATCGTCGTCGTGCTTGTCTACAAACTCACGCATATAACCCGCCGCTACAGCGCAGTAGGGGCACTGAAAGTCAGAGAACTTAAACAGCACAATCGCCGCGTTGGGGTTGCCCTTGGTGGGCGAGGTGCCAATTAAACTGGCGCGATCGCTCGACATGATCACCTCGGTGACGATCGCCTGGTGGGCCTCGGGGCTAGAGGGCGGGCTGGCCTGGTTGCGCCGGGGTAAGAAGATCAATAGGGGAATCGCCAGGCCCACCAGCAGAGCGGCAACAATGCCCCACCGCAGCAGTTTGGATGCGCGCAGCCGCGCCAAGACCTGATCCATGGCTTCCTTTTGGGTGCTAGGCTACCCCCATCATGCCGTTCTAGGGATAGCCTAGCCAGCTTTTTCTCAGCAAATGTTGCTCACCGGCAGGACAATGGCCCAGCAGGTGGAGCGTTCTGGTAGATGCGCCGCCAGACGATGTCGTGCAGGCGACGCTTAGCCCGAGAGGCGCGCTGGCGCAGCGCGACTTCACTGGCCAGCGGCTGCCCCTCAGCAGCTAGCCACTGGCAGATTTGATCCCACGACCAGCCGCGCACGGTGCGTAGATAGAGCAAACAGGTGGCGGTGGGGTCTTCTTGGTAGAGCAGGTGCAAGGCCTGGTAGAGCAGGTCTAGCTCTTCGAGCAGCATTTGCTGCTGCATCAGGTTGAGGCGATAGTCGGGCAGCATCGCCTCCATGATCTGGGGGTCGGTGGCGCTGGTGCGATGCTGGCGCTGGCGTTCGTAGATCACGTGAACGGCTGTAGCTTTGAGCCAGGCATAGGGGTTGCGAATTACGTCTCCGGTCTGGAGCTTCTTTTTGCCCCGCAGATAGGCTTCGTGGAGAATCTCATAGGCTTCGAACTGAGTTTCTAAATGGTACTGCTGGAGAGTCCTTTGAATGGCACTGAGCAGGGTATAGGCATGGGCGTTGTCTTTGCTGAGAATTTCACTCAGCGCTTGATCGAACACATCTTGGGCTGGAGCATCGGCGGGTGAGCGGAACTCATTCAAACCACTGGTGTCGTCAGATTGGCTCATATTCCCTAGGGCATTAGGTGCTGCATCACTCACTTTCTAAGTGATATAAATGGCTCCACTGTGACATTCCAAATTGCGGAAACTAGCGCTCCAAAAACCTGTAAAGAATTCTGGCAAAAATTTTGGGTTGGCCTGTCACAAACGACGGCATGGGGTCACTAATACACTAGTGTGGCAATCCCCAAACCGCGTTGGCCTCGACTAAAGCGGGTTTAGTTGGGGGCAATGCCTGGTTTTGACTGCTTGGCGGCTGACTGGCGTAAGCCTGTGACGCGCTGCGCTGGTCGTTGGCGTAGCCGCCCCAGAGGGGCTAGACCGGCCCTCTTAGGGCCATCGCAGGGGCATCACAGCAGCGGGCGGCTCGCCAATCTCGGTTGTCTATTTTGCTTTCCCTCTGGAGGCACGCGAGGAGTCATGAACACGGAACACGCGACGGCACCCCTAGACGATCCTTCTATGGCAGGCGCTCCTGGCTCGGCTGTAGTCGATCTACTCACCGCCCGAGATGCCCCACTCGATGCGCTCAGACGGGGGCTAGAGCAACACCGCCAGACGCTGGTTGACTACTGTACCCTGGCCCTTCAGCCCCGGCTGTCTGCCGCTGACGAGGCCCGCCTGAGCGCTATTTTAGACCAGGCCGTCGATGACCCTCTGCTCAGCTTTTGGCTCGACGAGGCCGATGACTGGGTAGGCGAACACCTCAATCTCATGCCCGCCGAGGTGCTGCGGCAGCAGCAGCACCGGCTGCAGCGCACCCTGGGGCAAACCTGGGTCGATACTCTGTGGAACGATTTGCAGCACCGCACCAAAGCCCTTCAGGCCTACCTCAAGCGGGTGGGGGTCTACAGTGGTGCGATCGACGGCGTTATGGGGCCTACCACCCAGCGCGCGATAGAATCCCTAAAGACGGCATACCCCGACGGTCTTCCCCTGGGGTACTTATAGGAATCGGTGCTATGGGTCAACGACAGGTAGGACAATGGCCGTGGACTGGCTTAGCTTGGGCCCTGGGGCTACTGCTGGCGCTGGGGCTAACCGTGGGAGCCAGCAGCGCGATGGCCCTGGAGGGCCGGTCCTCGACCCTCGCATCCCCAGCCCCCCCGACGGCCGTCACTATCCACCTAGGCACTCCAGCGGGGAGCCTGCGGTTTGAGCCCAGCCAGCTCACCTTCACGGCGGGCCAGCGCTACCGTCTGGTGCTCGACAACCCCAGCCCTGAGAAACACTATTTCACCGCCAAAGACTTTGCCGACGGCCTCTGGACCCAGAAGGTGCAGGCGGGCGATGTGGAGGTGAAGGGGGCAATCCACGAGCTAGAACTCAAGCCAGGGGCGATCGCCGAGTGGGTGTTTGTGCCCGAGCGCCCTGGCACCTACGAGCTGCACTGTGCGATCGCAGGCCACGCCGAAGCGGGCATGGTAGGGCAGCTTGAGGTCTTGTCCGCCGGTTAGGGGTACCCTGCAAAGGTGCCCTCAGGAGCATGCCAAGGGCCGTGCTTTAATGAACTAAGCCGTTAGGAGGCGCGATGGCCCTCAAGGGGTCGATCCTCGACCATCGCCGCCCTTCGCCTCATCAGGGACATCGCTTCTGTGCTCCCCCTCAACCCTTAGCGGAGATGACCTTTCAAACCCCTTCGGGCACCGCCCCTCTCTCTGGTCGCCTCACCATCCAGGCCGCCCTCGATCAGGTAGTATCCCAAGAGGCCCACCGCAACGAACTCCAGCTGTCCTACGTGCGCATGGGGGTGTTGCTGATCTCCCTACTGCTCGACGTCGCTGTATTTTTGTTTCCTCGGGCACTGCTGGGCAAAGACCATGTACCGCCCACGGTGATGATCATTAGCCTCTGCGCCAACCTCTTTGCTTTCGGGCTAGTGGTGATTTTGCGCCAGGGCCTGTCGATGGAGGCGCTGCAGCGCTGGCAGGTGATCATCCCCATCTTCGACAACCTGCTGCTGTGGGCCTTTATCACCAATATTTGGCGGGTGCTGGGGGCCACCCAGCCGCTGATTTTGACCAACGTAGTGGCCTTTTGCAGCCTGGTAGCCGTATCGGGAGGGCTGCGCCTGAGTCGCCGGGCTGCACTGCTCACCTCCTTGCTGGCCCTGGTCAACTTTAGCTATGCGGCGGTGTTGTTTCAGCTCAACCTGGCCTTAGCTCTATTTGCCGGCATTACGGTGTTTGGCACCGGCTATTTGGGTATGCGCATGGCGGTCATTGTGCGCCGCCACGTCAAAAACGAGTCGGGCCGCCTGCTAATGGCGCAGTTTTTACCTAAAACCATCGTTGAAGCCGCCTTTGAGTCGCCCTTAGAGCTACTGCAACAGTCCCAAAAGCGCGATGTCACCATAGTGGTGACCGATCTGCGCGAATTCACCCATTTCGCCGAAGCCCTAGAACCCCAGGCGGCCCTGGATTTTCTCAATCGTTACCAGGGGCTGCTGGCCACTATTGTGGAGCACCACGGGGGCTGGGTGGATAAGTTTATGGGCGACGGCATGCTGGCGGTCTTTGGTGCCCCCGACCCGCTCGAAAACCACGCCCGCAGTGCCCTCACCGCCGCCGCCGCCATGGTGCGAGAGGTGACGCAAATTTCGCCCCTGGCTATGGGGGTGGGGGTGCATTCTGGGCCGGTGGTGGCGGGCTGCTTGGGCACCAGCGGTCGGCTTGAGTTTACGGTGATTGGCGACACGGTGAACGTGGCGGCTCGGCTCGAAGCCTTGACTAAGACCTTGGGCCACGGGGTGCTGGTGAGCGATGCCACCCGACAGCGCGCTGGTGCCTGGCCTTTGCGGCCTGTGGGGGTGCATCCTATCCGGGGTCGAGCCCAGGAGCTAGAGCTGTTTACTCTCGCTTAGCGATCGGCCACAATAGTGAGCCTATACCCTGAGACAGAGGTTGTTGCCCTAATAATGTGGCATTTCTAAGGTTAGGCCGCTAAGCTTTTGGCTAGTTTGGTTACGCTTTTTAGAACGCCGCAGAAATCCTATAAGAAGTGCCCTGCCCAGAGTGTTGAACCCGTAATGCCTCCGGATCTTAACGATGACTCCTTCGCTATTCTGGCTGTAGACGATTCTCCAGACAATTTGTTCCTGATCGAATCGATTCTGGATGACCCTGACTATCGCATGACCTGTGTGGAGAGCGGGCAGGCGGCCCTAGATGTAGTACACCAGGCACCCCATCCAGATCTGATTTTGCTCGATGTGATGATGCCAGGGCTGGATGGCTACGCTGTGACTCAAAAGATTCGCAGCCAAGGGTCCTCTCTGCCCTATATTCCCATTTTGCTGATCACAGCCCACGATCAGTCGAGTCTGGTGCAGGGGCTTGACGCGGGGGCCGATGACTTCATCCGCAAGCCGGTGGATGTCAATGAGCTGCGGGCCAGGGTGCGATCGCTGCTGCGCCTCAAACGCAGTATGGATGCCCAGTCCGACATGATTCGTCAGCGGGACGACTTTGTGGCCCGCCTCACCCACGACCTGCGCACGCCTCTGGTGGCCGCCAATCGCATGCTCAAGCTGTGCCAAGACGATGCCTTTGGCCCCATGCCCGACGACGGTAGAGAGGCGATCGCTACCGTCATTGACAGCAACCGCCACCTGCTCAGCATGGTCAATACGCTGCTGGAGGTGTACCGCCATGAGGCCGGGCACAAGGCGCTAACCCTGTCCCCCGTCAATTTGCTCAATCTGGCCGAAACCGTAGTGACGGAGTTAGCCCCCATTGCCGCCGAGAAATCGCTCACAACTGTGCTCTGTCGGGCCGATCGGATAGATGGCCCCCGCCCCGTTGTCTCCGCCGCCACCCTCAACGGCACAGCTACCCCAGATGGGTTCACGCGGGGAAACGTTCTGCTGAACGACGATGCTTTTACCGTAGAGGGCGATCATCTAGAACTGCGCCGGGTGATCACCAACCTGATTGGCAACGCCATTAAATTTACTGACACCGGCAGTGTCACCGTGACGGTGGGCACTGAGCCGCACCTGCCAGCTGGGGTTGAAGCGACCAGCTACCCTCGCGATGGCGTAGCCTCTCCTCTGGAGAATCGCCCCTGGGTGTGGCTGTCGGTGGCCGATACCGGCATTGGTATTCCCGCCGCCGAGCAGTCTGGGGTGTTCGAATGGTTTCGCCAGGGCAACCATGCTCGGGCGGGCAACGGGTTGGGCCTGCACCTGTCCCAGCGGATTGCCAAACTGCACAACGGCACCATTTCTCTCACCTCTGAAGCGGGTCAGGGCAGCTGCTTCACGCTTTATTTGCCCCAGCTTACGAGCGCAGAGTAAGGCAATTCTGACCCGTTCAGGGGTAGTCTCACCTGGGGTTGGCTAGGATGAAAACACCCTTCCACCTATTCACAGCAACACTATGCGCATCGGGCTACCCAAGGAAATCAAAGACCAGGAATTTCGCGTGGGGTTGACCCCGGCGGCGGTGCAGAGCCTTACTCAGCGGGGGCATGCGGTGGTGGTGCAAACCGGGGCCGGAGCCGGGTCGGGCTTTGAGGACGGCGACTATCAGGCCGCCGGGGCCACCCTGGTTGTCGACGCGGCCACCGCTTGGAGCCAGGACATGGTGGTGAAGGTCAAAGAGCCCCAGCCCTTGGAATACGGCTTCTTTCGCCGTGACCTGATTTTGTTTACCTACCTGCATTTAGCTGCCGAGCGATCGCTCACCGAGGCGCTGATGGCCAGCGGCATTGAGGCGATCGCCTACGAAACCGTCACTGCCGCCGACGGCAGGCTGCCCCTGCTCACCCCCATGAGCGTGATTGCCGGGCGGCTCTCGGTGCAGTTTGGGGCCCGCTACCTAGAGCGTCAGCAGGGGGGGCGAGGGGTGCTGCTGGGCGGCATGCCCGGCGTGGCCCCCGGCACCGTGGTGATCTTGGGCGGCGGCGTAGTCGGCACCGAAGCCGCCAAGATGGCCGTAGGGCTAGGGGCCAGGGTGCAAATTATCGATCTCAATGTCGAGCGGTTGGCCTACCTCGAAACCCTGTTTGGTTCCCGTGTTGAGCTGCTCTACAGCAGTTCTGCCCAAATTGCCGCCTCTGTGCCCCAGGCCGATCTGCTGATTGGCGCGGTGCTGGTGCCCGGTCGCAAGGCCCCCACCCTGGTTTCAAAGGAGCTGGTGGCCACCATGCGCCCTGGCTCAGTCATTATCGACGTTGCTGTAGATCAGGGCGGCTGTATCGAAACCCTGCGGCCTACCTCCCACAGCCAGCCCACCTACGTTGAGCAGGGGGTGGTGCACTTTGGGGTGCCCAACATGCCCGGTGCCGTGCCCTGGACGGCCACCCAGGCCCTCAATAACGCCACCCTGCCCTACGTGCTCAAGCTGGCGCACCACGGGCTAGATGCCCTGGCTTTAGATAGCGGGTTGCAGGGCGGGCTGAACGTCTCTGCCGGAAAACTAATTCACCCAGCTGTGCGCGATGTTTTCCCCGATCTGGCGACTCAACCGGCTGCGCCCCTGGCGGCCATTTAGCGCCTGATCTACGGTACGAATCCTCATATTGACCGCTGCTTAGGGAAGATGATGGTCGTCCACCTGGGCTAATTTACGACTGAACCGCCGTGGGCGCGAGGGTCGTCATTGACAGCGCTCTGCCGCGATAGAAAATCGCCCTCCACCTCTGAAGCGCGGCCAAAGGTTTGATGGTGGGGCAGGGGAGCCTGGGCGATCAGCGCATCGAGGTTGTCGCTGAGAATCTGCCGGGGCTGTTCGCCCACGGCGGTGGCGATGGGGTGGGCATCGGCTCCCATATAGACAAAGTGGGGAATGCCCTCAACGCGGTAGGCCAGCATTTCGGGCAGCCACTTGTTGTTGTCGATGTTGAGCATGACAAAGTTGACGCGATCGCCGTACCCCTCCCGCAGCTCGGCCATATCGCCTGCCATCGCCTGGCAGCTGGTGCACCAGTTGGCGTAAAACTCGAGCAGCGTGGGTTTGCCGTTGGTTTGGGCCACCTCGTAGGGTACGGCGCTGGTGGCCAATTCGCTCAGTGAGGGCGTAATCGACTGGGTGCGAATGCCCAAAACCATGGCGATCGCCAGCACAATGGCCGCGATCGCGATCACCAGATTGCGGGCGCGGCTGGTCGGAAGTTCCGTCGGGCTAGGGGAATGGTCTGGCATAGGAGGACGGCAGTTTCAAGATCGGATAAAGGCAGGACACCCTATCTCTCCGGTTAGGATAGAGGCAGGCCATTAGTCTTTAGTGTAAAAGAATCGGGGTGTAGAGGCGGCCATGAAAAAACGGGTCAAGCTAATTTTCCCCAAGCGATCGGTGCACATGCCGATTACCTACCGACTGGCCAAAGACTTCAACATTGCCGCCAACATTATTCGCGCCCAGGTGGCCCCCAACCAGGTGGGCACCCTGGTGGTTGAGCTGTCGGGCGACATCGACCAGCTCAACGACGCCGTCGATTGGCTAGAGGTGCAGGGCATTGAGGTGTCGAGCGCCAGCGGCGAGATTGTTGTCGATGAAGACCTCTGCGTCCACTGCGGCCTCTGTACCGGCGTCTGCCCCACCCGTGCCCTCACCCTCGATCCAGAAACCTTCCGACTGACCTTTGCGCGATCGCGCTGCATTGTCTGTGAGCAGTGCGTGCCCACCTGCCCTGTGCAGGCCATTTCTACCAACCTCTAGCTGCCCCCCGTGAGGCGATCGCCATGAAATCGGACCGCTCCCTGCGTACTGTACTCCAGAGTCACTGGCTCTCGTGGACGCTCTTGCTCATGGCCTACGCTACCTACGGTGGGTTTCTGCACCACAACGAGACATCTCCCGTCGGCTGGGCCTTGAGCGCCCTGCTGGCGATTTGGGGGGCCTGGGCGATTACCCTGGGCTGGCCCAAACTGCGGCAGCTCCTGCTACTGGGCTTTCAGTCTGACCTGGGCTATTTCGTGATGGCGCTCACCATCGCCTCACTGGCGGTGGCCGCCGTCAGCCAGTTTCAGCGGTTTGCCTACTTCGTCATGCTCATTGCTGTGTCGCTGCTGGCCCGAGTCGACAATTTAATCGCTGGATACAAAGACACGGTGGCCTTTGTCTGGCTGTCAGCCCTGGCGCTGCTAGGGTTAGCTCTGAGCTGGCTGCCCGTCCTGGTGCGATCGGCCACAATCCACGGCACCCACCTTTAGGCTACCGACAATATATAGACGATACATAAATGTCGCCTTACCCCAATCCCAGCCCTCCAGAATCGTAATGCTACTCACCGTCTCGGTGCCCCATCGCTGTGTAGGATGGTTAACAGCTCCTTGCCAACTGTATAGAATTGCGCCTGCTGGGTCGACGCTCTGGGATCAAGCCGGGCGCACAAGCAAGACTGGGGAGTCATGGTTCTTTTGACGCTAGTTAGGGGTTAAGGTATGACGGTGGCCACCACGCAATCGATTCCAGCTTTTTGCGAAGGCATTCAGCACTTTGGAGAATTGCCTCCCGAGTTTGCGGCCTACGGCCAGTCTGCGGCGATCGCCCCAGAGCAGACCGCCGTGTCTTCTCCCAGTGACCCGGTGGCCGTTTACCAGACCCTCCTGGCTGCCGATGCCCTGCGCTACCTCACCCTGCAAGTCACCGCCAGCAAAGAGTCGGGCCACCCCGGCGGGTTTGCGAGCATTGCTGAGGCGATCGCCTCCCTAGTCATGCTGGGCCACAAAAACATCATTACCGAGGTCGGCCACCACGCTCCCGGCTTCTACAGCAATGTGTTTCTAGATCGATCGCTGGAGGATATGGGAATCGAGACCGTGCAGCAGCTGTGCGATCGCTTCCGCGAAACCCATGGTCTGCTAGGCCACCTGTCCGGCCAAATTCCCGGCCTGCTCAACCCCGCTGGGCCGCTGGGTCAGGGTCAGCACTTCGCCATGGTCGGAGCCAAGCTGCACCCCGGCGTGCTGTTCCCCGTCACCATCGGCGATGGGGGGCTGGGCGAGCCCTACATCATGAGCAGTTTTGGCCACTTCAACACCGCCTACCCCAGCGTCACCAACTTCCTGCCCATTCTGGTGTGGAATGGCTACAGCCAAGAGCACCACAGCATGGTCTCCACCAAGTCCAATCGGGCCATGATCGACTACTGGCGCGGCAACGGCTTCCAGGAGGTAGTGCTGGTTGATGCCAAAGATTTCGACGACGCCGATCAGCCCGGTGACTATGTAGATAGCACCGCCTTCTCCTTTCCCCAGCGGTTTGCCTTCACTCAGGCCGTGCTCGAAGCCACCGACAAAGCCGCCAAGCTTGCCCTGGGCGGCACCCTCACCGTTCTGATCATCAAGCAGCTCAAAGGCGCGGGCGTTCACAAGCGCGGTGCCCAGTCCCACAACCTCTACCCCGGCGACTCCCTCCAGCGCGACTACATCGTCAGCGCCCTCACCACCCGCGCCCTGCACCCCGACGCCTGGGCACTGGTGCGCACCAACTATGAGCGCTCCATGGGCGGCCCCGGCGCTAAAACAGCGGTGACAGAATCGGTGCTGCCCCTGGCTGACCTGGGCACCCTGCCCCTGAACGAATTTGCTGTGGGCGGCGACAAGCAGGTGGCCACCACCGCCATGGGTGCCCTGGTGGGCTACGTGGGCCAGCAGGATGCGCAGTTTGTGGTTACCAACGCCGACGGCAACGCCGCCTCTGGCATCAACAACATCAACCAGGCGCTCAAAATCATTCATCCCACCACCGACCCCACCTACTTCCAGCAGCCCCAGGGTCAGGTGTACGAACCCCTCAGCGAAGACGCCTGCGCCGGACTCGCCGCAGCTCAGGCCCTGTTTGGCGCTCGCACCCTCTGGTGCTCCTACGAATCCTTTGCCATCAATGGCCTGCCGATCTGGCAGACCGTCACCCAAGCCATGGCCGAGCTGCGCCGCCCCACCCCGTCTACGATCGCCCTGTTTACCGCCGGGGCCCTAGAGCAGGGCCGCAACGGCTGGACCCACCAGCGCCCCGAGGTCGAAAACTACTTCGCGGGCATGCTGCGCAACGGCAACGTGTACGCGCTCTTTCCCACCGACGCCAACAGCATTCAGGTGTGCTACGACTGGGCCTTGGCTAGCCGCAACAAAGGCATCACAATCACGGCTAGCAAGTCGCCTTTGCCCATTCGCACCACCTTTGAGCAGACCCGCCGCGGCCTAGCCGAGGGAGCAGTAACCTTGGCCAGCATTGCTGGCGATAAAACCGTTGTGTTTGCCGTAATCGGCGATATGACCCTGATACCTGTATTTGAGGCCGCCGAACAGTTGGCGGTTAAGGGCATCGGCAGCCGCATTGTGTCCGTAGTCAACCCCCGCCAGCTCTATCGCCCTACCGATGTGGCTTGGGATATGTGCTCTGAGCCCGACAGCAATTTCCTCAACGACGCTGGATTTGAGCAGCTCTTTGGTGGCGACGTGCTGATCGGGGTGACGGGGGGCTCAAGCGCCATGCTCGAACCCATCATGCTGCGCAGCACCGCTCCCCGCGATACCTTCTGCTGGAGACGGGGCGAGACCACCGCCAGCGCTGGCCAGATTATGGCGCTGAACGGACTCACCGCCGACAATTTTGTTGCCAGGGCCACGGCGCTGCTGGGCTAAGGTTTCGCCACTGTCTCTGCGGCCATAGCAACCCAAAAACAAAAATAGCCGATGGCTTCGACTTTGCTCAGCCATCGGCTATTTTTATGATCTTGGTATCCTTAGTCCCGCATCCTAACCCTGGGTTAACAGATGCCGCTGAACAAAGTAGAACCGACGTGGTTCTGCCAATACCTGCTCTTAACGGGTATACCCAAGGCAGTTGGGGGCTTACTCAGCAGCGGGCTCAGCGGCAGGCTCTGAATCTTGGGCTCGAATATAATTGAGCACCTCGGTGGAGGGAAAGAGCCGCACCTGTTGGAGTTGAGCGTCGAGTTCAGGGTCGCTATTGCTGGTCATGGTAGCCAGCAACCACTCCAGCGAAAGCACTTGTACCACAATATTGTCGGCGGCTTCGGCATTAGACTCCCCGTAGCGATCGAGCAGCGTTTGCAGATCGTTGCGCGAGAAAAACATCGGCAGCGATGTCTGGCCATCCTGATTGATGGTGAGGTAAGGACCGTCTGCACCCTGGCGGGCTATGAACAGCGGCACTCCTTGAAAATTGGACTGGAGCGCGATCGCGGTATCCAACTCATCGCCAATGGGCAGATACAGCAGCGGCACCTTCTCCTCATCGCCCAGGACTGTCTCCTGGTACAGGGTACCAAGATCCACCAGGGCCACCTCAGCGCTAGGGTCTTCTTCTTGGGCCCGGGTCAAAAACTCTTCGGCAGCCTGGCCATCAATAAAGACGACGGGCACCTTAACTTCCTGGTCGTCAACCTCTGCCGCAGCGGTGAGGGGCTGACCATCAGAGTTCAAAATTACAAAGACCGGCACCTGCTCAAGTTTGTCGACAATAGCCTCTTCACCCAGAGCTACAGCGGGTAAAGGCAGCGCCAGGCTACCCCCGAGCAAGCTACCGCTAATCAGGGCAGTCATCAGGGGCAGAGGCCGTAGAAGGGGAGAGAAGAGGTGTCTCATAGGATGTTTCGTCGTGGCGTAACGGCAAAGAAGCGGGCGAGTGATCGTCTATATCACTGACTATAGATACTACAGACCAGCAGGATATTTTACGGCTCCCTGTGACAGTCCTACTATCTGCCTAGGGCAAGCCACTATACTCAAAATCGGGATGACAGGATTTGAACCTGCGACATCCTGCTCCCAAAGCAGGCGCGCTACCAAGCTGCGCTACATCCCGTAGACCAACATGCCAACCAGTATAGCCTGCTTTTTTGCCGCTACAGCATGGCTCATGCTTAGATGAATGTTCCTCATCAATAACAGATCTCCTATGGCTAGCCCAGCCTATCCCCTTGAGCAACTGCCTGGCTTGAGCGCCACCCACGCCCAGGGGATGGCGCAGCTGGGCTTAACCAGCACCGACCAACTCCGTCGCTACGGGGCCACAGTAGACCACCGCCAAACCCTGGCCAAGAAGATGCAGGTACCCCTGCGCTACGTCACCAAGTGGGTGATTTTGGCAGAACTAGCTCGGGTGCCAGCCGTGGGTTGTGAGTTTAACGGGCTGCTGCTGCACGCTGGCATTATCTCAGTGTCGCAGCTGGCTGAAGCTACAGCCCAAGGGCTTTACACTCGATTGCGGCGGCTGCATGTGGCTACGCTACAGCGCAACGACCTGTGTCCTACCCCTGACCAAGTCAGCCTCTGGATTCAACAGGCCAAGGCCCTTACGCGTTCAGCCTGAGCACAAGGACAGATGGCACTTTCGGTCTTATTAGCTGGTCGAAATGTTTGATAGGGCTTAGGGTGCAGCCATCCTGGATGGTCAGTGCTGTGCTGATAGCTCTGCGCCCTATGGTGAGCCTAATCTGGGTACCAGAACATGCCCTTAATGCCCTCGGGGTCGGGCATAAAGCCTAGACCCTTGTAAAACTCAACCACCTGGGGGTCAGCAAATAACGTCACGTTGCTGATGTCTTCACTGCGCAGTTTTTTAATCAGCTGGCGCATGAGCTCTTTGCCTAAACCGCGCCCTTGAAAGTCGGGATGCACGACCACATCCCAAATCGTGGCGTTAAAGGCATGGTCGGAGGTGGCGCGAGAAAAGCCGACCAGGCGGCGGCGAGCACCGCGCTGCTCCCACATGGTGACGACTAGATAGCTGTGCTGAATGGCTTTTTTAACCTTGCGAATGGGGCGGCGGGCCCAGCCCACAGCATTGCACAACTCTTCGAGTTCGTAGAGGTCAAGGTCGCGATCGGTGCTAAATACAATAGTTGACCCTTCACCCTGCTCGGGCAGAGCTTCTAAGACGGTACCTGCCGACCTTGTTTCCCCGGACGCAGCGCCATCAGATCCGACAAAAAGACTTTTCCAAAAACCCATGCAGGCCCTGTCTGATAATGAAGTGGCACAACGTTCAGCAGTATAAGTTAAGCCCCTAAATAGTGCGGCACACTGGCTGCGGCTAAGGGTTAGACTTAAGGTCTGAAGACCGTTTCTCATAGTATATCCCCATAAAATCCCCATGCTTCTGGCAACACTGGAGATTTATGTGGGCTGCTATAGAGGTTCCTAGCTTGAGGGGCGGGCGGGCGATCGCAGCTCGATCTGATGCCCGCTATAGATCCCTAAGGTATAAAGCCTCTGCCCAAGCATCTAGGAGGTTACCCCGACGACAACGGCAGCCAAAAGCGCTAGGACAGGGATAGATTCTTGCTTTTGCTAGGGTTTCCTGATGCGGCAAATGCTAACGTTACCTCCATGGAGTTCCATCCTTCCCACCATGGCCGCTGGCTTAAACCCCTCAACGGTTGAGCTGTTGAAGCGCTTCAACCGAGCTTTCCCTCAATTTTATGAGCAGTTTGTCAGCAGCGAGATTCAGCTGCAAAATCTGCGCTTGGCCTACCAGCTCTACAAGCAGCGCAAGGCGGTACTCGACATCAAGCCCGAGGGCAGCAAAAGCGCGCTGCACTTTGTCTATCGCAATCAGTCATTTTTGCTGAGCGACATTTTTGGGGTGCTGGCGGCCTACGGCCTGACGATTCACAATCTCAGTCTCTATGGGCAGATCTATCCGCCCATGCTGGTGTTTATCAAGCTGGTAGTGTCTCGGGGTGGCAAAGCCCTCAGCGCCAAGACCACCGAAAATGTCTGCCGCGCTATTCAAGAAACCCTAGCAGGGCATTTTGAAGTAGAAGAAATGCTGACAGTAGAGTTTAATCTCAACGCAGGATTGGAGCGGGTAGAGACAGAGTTTTATGTGGATCCAGTTTTTCATCTACCAGCGCTGCTGATTGAAGCCGACAACCAACCGGGCCTTTTCTACAAGGTAATGTACGCAATTTGGCAAGAAGATCTGCTGGTGGTCAATGCCAACCTGCTGGTGTGGCGAGGGCGCACCCGATTAATTCTTTACTTGCTTGGGCCCAACGAGAGCCTGATTCCAGACTACTTGGGGCAGAAAATTGCGGAGGGCATGCGCTACCGGCTGATGAGCTAGGGTACGATGATCGTAAATCGGCCTCAGAGGCCATAACCCTATGGCCACCACCACAGTCTTTGGTGTACCCCACTATTACCAGCTCACCAACGAGAGCTCCGCTTCACCTCTGGTTTTTATTCACGGCTGGTTGCTCAGCCATCGGTATTGGCAGCTATTGATCGATGAGCTGCGCGCCGATCGCCCCTGTCTGACCTACGATCTGCGAGGGTTCGGTGAATCTCGCTATGGCCTAGAGAACTATGAACCAGGTATTCCTGCTGCTGCCCAGGGTTGGGGAGCCTCGGAATCGCCCTACGGTTTGGGGGCCTATGCCCGTGACTTAGCAGCCCTGCTGGAACAGCTTCACCTCGGCCCGGTGTGGCTGGTGGGTCATTCCCTGGGGGGTAGCGTGGCGCTGTGGATGGCCCACTGTTACCCCCACTTGGTGCAGGGGGTGATTTGTCTAAATGCGGGCGGCGGCCTTTATCTGGAACGCGAGTTTCAGCAGTTTCGCCAGGCGGGGCAGTACATTGTGGGCTGGCGGCGACCCTGGCTAGCCCGATCGCCGCTGCTGCCGCTGCTGCTCACTCGCATGATGGTGCATCAGCCGCTGGCCTACCGCTGGGGCCGCGATCGCTGCCTCGACCTACTCCAGGCAGACCCCGCTGCCGCCCTGGGCACCTTGCTAGAGTCAACTACCGAAGCCGAAGTGCATCTGCTGCCCCGGCTGGTGGCTACGCTCAATCAGCCGGTGTACTTCATTGCGGGTCGCCAGGATCAAGTGATGAACCTGCGCTACGTGCATCACCTAGCAGGCTATCTCCAGGGTGCTCGCCAGGGGAAACTCCCCGTCATTGAAATTGAAAACTGCGGCCATCTGGCCATGCTAGAGCAGCCTCAGCAGGTCGCCCAGGCGCTGCGGAGCATTTTCAAAACTTCCTTGCTTCAGACCCAGATAAACCAATAGCAATAGAAAAACGGTTAGCTCTGCCAAGGTCAGCGTGAAGTGATGCGCACAAACCCACAACAGTTTTTAAACCTAGATACAAAACAAAAGAGATGCCGACGACTGGCCGTGTTTCGTCTCGGCATCTCTTCTGGTTCGCTCCTCACACAATTTGAATTATAAGCTTACCGTGGGGGAATGTCACCCCCTAAAACCGGAGTGAACGAACAGTTTTTCTTATCGAAAATTAAACATAAGGCTGTCCGGTGGGCGATCGCCTTATCACGCCGCCAATCAGACCGCTACGAGGCTTTGGAGGGATAGCAAACTGAATTCAACTGACTAAGCTGTTTAGGAGAAAGGTGAAGGAAAAGGATCCGTGTAATGTCGCCGATTGGCTAAAGGTGCTACGGGAAATTACGGGATCTCTGTATTACTATTGGATAGTTTACGTAACCTTCACGATGACAAATTTACAAAAATCTGAAACGAGTCAGGCTTGCTGCTGCCGAGGGACTGTCTAAACGGAAGTGAAGTGTTTAAATTCGAGACCTGATGCCCGCTATGGCCCAGCAGTCGATAGTGGCTGATCAACCGCCTATTTTCCAATGGAGTGGTAGTCTACCCAGTGAGTGCTGCTGATAGTATTCACTCGTCCTGAGCGATCGCACCCTATCCTTTTTTCCCATGGTCACGGTCTGTACCGTTTAACCCAGCTATTGCTATGCAATCATCCCCTCGCTCTGACAACGCCCGACCGTTCTTGACCTGGCAGCGCATTACCGACTGGGCCCATGCCCACTACAGGGCCAGAACCTTTAACAAAGACGAGCGTATCCCCGCTCGTTCTGGGCTGCTGTACCTAGTTGAGCGTGGCTCCGTGCGCTTAGTAGGTAGCGCCCAGGGTGCCGAGGCCACCCCCGAGTTGGCTGACCCAGACTTAGACGAATCCGGCGATGACGATACCGCTAACGGCTTGGCGGTCGGATTGAGTGAAGAGGCATTTTTAGGATTTGTCGGAGCCGGTCAGCCCTTTGAGATTGTGGCCCAGTCGCCCTTTCTACTGCAGAGCTTTGCCCACGTCGATCAAACCACCGTAATTTGGCTGTACTGGAGCGATCTTGACAACTGGCCCCACTTTCGGCGCGAGGTACTCGACGCCTTTCGCTATCAGCACCAGCGCAAGCTGCTGTGGCTCAGTACCCTAGGGCAGCGACGCACCATCGATCGCCTGCTTGGCTTTCTCACCCTGCTGATTGAAGAGTTTGGCGAACCCTACGAGTCTGGCTACTACCTGCCCTGGTCCCTCACCCACGCCCAGATTGGCAGCGCCATTGGTTCTACTCGGGTGACGGTGACGCGCCTGATGGGCAAACTGCGCCAGCGCAAACTGATTCATATCTACAAAGATGGCTTGATTGCAATTCCAGGAGACTCAGCCGCAATCCGCGAGGCCTAGGCAAGTTGGCTTTGCATCAAAAAACTGCTAAGGGCTGAGGTTGAGAGGTTCTGGTGGTGGAGCGGTGGGCTTAGCACCGTTCTTGTCGGCCCCATTTTTGTCGGCCCCGATGGGTTTAAAGTTTAGGGGCAAGTTGGTGAACTGGGGCAGAATCTCGGTGGTAAAGGCGGCGGCGGCCTTAGACCGATAGCGGTTGGGATTGAAGATAACCGACAGGGTGCGGTTGACCACTACTGAATCGATCTTGGCCCGGTGCAGTACCCCCATCTGCAATTCTTTTTCAATCGCAGAGTTAGACACAAAAGCCACCCCCAGCCCTGACTGCACGGCGGTTTTAATCGCCTCAATAGAGTTGAGCTCCATCTCAATTTTGAGGCGGCGGGTTTCGATGCCGCAGCGGGTCAGCACCTGGTCGATCACCTTGCGGATGGTCGACTGCGAGTCGAGGGCGATGAAGTGCAGCTTGTAGAGGTCTTCTCGCTGAATGACCGCCTGACTGGCCAGCGGATGATACATCGGCATGATCAGTGCGAGTTCATCTTCGGCGTAGGGCACTCTTTCTAAAGAGTCCTGTAGTTCTGGAGGAAGTTCGCCACCGATAATCGCCAGGTCAACCTGACCGTTAGCCACACTCCAGGCGGTGCGACGGGTAGAGTGCACATGGAGCTGCACCGCCACATCGGCATACTTTTGCCGAAACATACCAATCATCCGAGGCAGCAGGTACGTGCCGGTGGTTTGGCTAGCGCCAATGATGAGGGTACCCCCCTGCAAGTTTTGCAAATCTTCGATGGCGCGGCAGGTTTCTTGACACAGGCTGAGGATGCGATCGCCGTAGCTCAGCAGCAAATGCCCGGCCTCAGTTAGCTGTGCCCGTCGCCCGCCCCGGTCAAACAGCGGTACATCTAGCTGGCGCTCTAGGTTTTGCACCTGAAGGCTGACCGCTGGCTGAGACACGTATAGGCTGTCTGCCGCTCGTTTGAAGCTGCCCTCCGCTGCAATAGCTTTGAGAATACGCAGCTGATCGAGGGTAAAGGGAAGGTCAGACATGGGCATTAACCCTAACGTACGATAATCCTGGGCTGCCAACAAACCATGATAGTAATACAGGCTGCTCCCCGTGGTGCCGTCGCACCACCCTTGGGTAAACTAATGACCCAAGCTCATGTCCCTGAAGGCCATTGCTGAATTAAGTCTGCCATCCCTAGATTACTTGGTTCGGGACACGCAACACCAACATTTAGAGCGAGACCCTAAAGGATTTATGAAACGTCAGGTGATCCAGAATGTCTTGAACTTACCCGGCATCTCTGGGATGGCGCTAATTGACGGACGCAACCGCCCCTTCTTCTTTGGGCCAGACATCAGCCTCAACTCCCATCAGCAGGATGCCCTTGCCCAGGGGATTCAGCAGGTGGTTGAAACGACCCCCGCCCACTTTGATACATTTACCTTCCGCTTTGCCAATCAGCTCGCCCATATCTACAAGCTCGATCAGGGACTGATTTTGCTGGTGCTGATTACCGACCAGATGCCTTTGATCGACTACCGTACAGCCATTGGTCAGCTCAAGGCTACCTTGGTAGAAGCCCCCCACAACGCGGTGCCTACCTTTCGGCTGCTGGCGGGCTGCGTCACCCTCGGGGGAACCCATACGACCGAAGGTGCGGCTGGAGCCCAGGCGCTGGAGCCCGCGACCCCTCAGCGGGGTACCCTAGCTCCAAGCTGTCAGGAGGTGATTGCAGCCCTCAACCACCTCAGCGACGGTGCCACCCAATACCTGGGGAAAACCATGGTCATCAATACTTGGAAGCAGTCTCGCCCGGCCCACCCCTGGCTAGAGCGGTTTGAAATTCAAAAGGATGGCCACTTTACGGCTGCCACTGGGGGACAGGCATCGTTAACAGGCGAACAACACCAGTGGATCAAAGACTGGGTAACCGCCTTCTTGGGGCGCGGCGGCAGAACTATTCGCAATTTTCAAACCCTGGCTACTGGCCAAACCCTTACCCCTCAGGAGCAGGGTCTCTTGCTGGAGTCTCCGTCCAGTGGCTAGTTAGGTGAGTGGAGGCAAGGGCAGACTTCATCCCTACCGCTTGCACTCTAGGCTAAGACCAGGTTTTCCTCTCTATTCTTTACCCCCGTTGTACCCATGGCCAAAACTGTTCGCCTAGAGCCTATTGCCCAAGAAACCTCCGTTGAAACCAACGGCAACCTGCTGTCGGTACTTCTAAACAAAGATTTAGACGTGCTCAAGGAGTGCGGTGGTCGAGGTATGTGCGCGACTTGCCACATCTACGTGCAGTCGGGCATGGAGGCTTTGACCCCAATTAACCGTCGTGAGCAGCGCACCCTAGAGGTCATCACCTCCTGCAAGCCCAATTCGCGGCTGGCCTGCCAAGCCCGCGTGGTGAGCAATGGTGTCATAGTTGAGCTGCCGCCGGGGATGTATGTCAACTCTCTCCAGGATATTGAGGCTCTGATTGGCCGCCGGGCCGACCAGGATCTGCTCCACCCAATTACCGGTGAGGTGCTGGTGGAGCAGGGCAAGCTGATTACGCGATCGACAATGGCCCAGCTAGAGAGCACCGCTAGCTTTAAGGTGGGTGAGTTCTTTAGCCAGAGCAAGGATCTTTAGGTTGGGCCTTATAGGCTGAGGGATGGTGCCGAACCCCAGAAAACATCTGTTATGGTAGGGCAATGCCGTAGTTGAGTTTTATACCAACCCCCTATGGACTCTGCCCCTCCCCTGAGTGCTCGCCATGAGCAGGTGCTTCAGGCCACCATTCGTCATTACATTGCCACGGCAGAGCCGGTTGGGTCACGGGCCTTGGCCCAGGAATATAACCTGCGGGTCAGCCCAGCGACGGTGCGCAACACCATGGGCCTGCTGGAGAAGTATGGGTTGCTCTATCAGCCCCATACTTCATCGGGGCGAGTGCCCTCTGACTTTGGCTATCGACTCTACGTAGACCGGCTGATGTCGCCATCGGCTCGGGTGGGTCGTCGGGTCGATGCAGCCTTGTCAGAAGAATTGGACTGGATGGGTCGTAGCCTGGAGTCGCTGTTGAAGGAGGCGACCCAGATTTTGGCCCAGATCAGTGGCTATCTGGCTCTGGTGACCGTGCCCCAGGCCAATACTGTACTCATTCGCCATATTCAGCTGGTGGTGGTAGACGGGGGGCAGGTGCTGATGGTGGTGCTGCTCGATTCGTTGGCAACCCAGTCGGTGGTGGTACAACTGCCAGCCATTCTGGGTTCGGCTACGTTAGGGTCGGTCGGAGAACCCGGTCGTCGGGATCTAGAGATTTTGTCTAACTTTCTGACCCACCACCTGCGGGGTCGCCCCCTGGCCGATGTCACTACCCTCAACTGGGGCGATCTCGATGCCGAATTTGAGCATTATGGCGTGCTGCTGTGCCAGGCGCTGGGGGATTTGGCGCAGCGATCGCAGGCTGCTGAAACCCCTCAGCTGGTGATCAGCGGCCTGGCAGAGGTACTGCGCCAGCCCGAGTTTTCGGATGCTCAGCGCATCCAATCGATTGTGCGTCTGCTGGAAGAAGATCAGTCGCAGCTGTGGCCGCTGTTTTTTTCCACCCCGCCGGTGGCAACTCAAACGCTGAAGGGCGTAGACGTAAAAGTCTGGATTGGTGCTGAAAACCCTTTAGAGCCGATGCAGGGCTGTGCCCTGGTTGTGTCTAACTACACCCGCCACGATACCTCAGTCGGCAGCGTGGGGGTTTTAGGGCCAACCCGGATGGTTTACGAAAACGCAGTAGCGGTGGTTAAGGCGGCAGCCGACTACCTATCCACCGCCCTGAGCGAATAGGGTATCCCTAGGAGCAGCCTCAGCCAGAAAGGGAAAACCGTGATTATTACAGAACTACTGGCTATTTTGTCGATCGCCGCGGCGACGGGGCTACGGCTAGCGCTGCCACTGCTGCTCATTGGCCTCATGTCTGGCTCCCAGCTTTGGTCAAATGTGCCCCTGCTATCGCGCCTACCTCCGGCCCTAGTTCTGGGAGTGCTGGTGAGTTGGTCGATGGCGGAGCTGATGCTCTCTAAGAGCCGCGACAGTCAGCGTTTTTTTCAGGGTCTGGAGCTGATATTGAGCCCTGGGGTCGGGGCTTTGGCTGGGCTGGGGGTAGCGCGCACCTTTGGCCTAGAGGGCTGGATCTACCCGCTGATTGGCCTAATCAGCGCCCTGCTGGCCCTGGTGATTCAGCTGTTGCAGATGGGGCTGTTTTTTCGGCCCCGTCGCCCACCCCTGTGGAGCTTTTTTGTGGTCGATGGGCTGTGCATTGTGCTGGCGGTGCTGGCCTTTGATGCCCCTAACCAGGGGGGCATTATTGCGCTGCTGCTACTGTGGCTGGTGATTCGCACGTCGTATTTGTGGCAGCACTGGCCCCGGCGATCGCGCCCCTAGAGAATGCCCACGAAATGCAGCGGGCCGCGCCCGCTGACCAGCTCTAGCAGCAGGGCCAAGAAGCCCACCATAGCCAGCCGCCCGTTCCACACCTCGGCGACGGGGGTGAGGCCCCAGGCCGATCGCTCTTGGGGGTAAATTTTGACTTTTTTGTCGGGCTGCACCACGTCGGAGAAGAGCTGTCGTGGGGCCTCTAACGCCTCGGTGACCATATCGGCCATGTCGGCGATAAAGCGGGGGTGGGTATTGAGGGCGGGCACGCGGTGAAAGCCGTGAATGCCTGCTTCCTCAGCAATTTCGCGATACTCAATGTCGATCTCTTGCAGGGTCTCAATGTGCTCGGAGACAAAGCTGATGGGCACCACCACCAGGTCTTTGACACCCTGCTGGGCGAGCTGCTCGATCGCATCTTCGGTGTAGGGCTGGAGCCACTCCACTGGACCCACCCGGCTCTGGTAGGCCAAGGTGTGGGGGTTGGGGCGATTGAGCACCTTCATGATCAGCTCAGTGCAGTGCTCGATCTCGCGCTGGTAGGGGTCGCCGGCTTCTTCGACGTAGCTGACAGGCACCCCGTGGGCGCTAAAGAAAATGTGAGCCTGGTCGGGGTTCTCAAGTTTGTCAAGCTCCTGGGCAATCAGGTCGGCCATGGCCTCGCTGTAGCCGGGGCGATCGTACCAAGAGGGGATGGCGGTGTAGACAATGCGCTGGAGGGCGGGGTCTTCGAGCCACAGCCGTTCGAGCAGGCGAAAGCTGGAGCCGCTGGTGCTGATCGAAAACTGGGGATAGAGGGGCAACACCACCAGCTGTTCGATCCCGTCGCGCTTGATTTGAGCGACGGCCTCTTCGGTGAAGGGGTACCAGTAGCGCATGCCGATGTAGATGTTGGCCTCGGTGCCCTTGTCAGCCAGCACCTGTTTGAGGGCATCGGCCTGCTCTTCGGTGATGCGGCGCAGAGGCGAGCCACCGCCAATCTGCTGGTAGTTCGCCTGGGACTGTTTGGCACGCGAGCTTGAAATCAACCAGGCTAGGGGGCGCTGCAGCCAGGGGAAGGGCAGGCGAATAATTTCTGGATCGGCAAATAGGTTAAACAAAAAGGGGCGCACGTCGTCGGGCTGCTCTGGCCCCCCCAGATTTAGTAATAAGACCCCAACACGACCCATGGCACTGTAGTGGCTCTAAAGTAAGTACTCATATCTTTCAATTATTCTACAAGCTGAATGAACGGTTTCCGACGTAGATGGCTTCCCCTGCTGCTTTAGATGGCGCGATCGCCGCGCTCAACACCCGCCTCAAAGCTGC
>QBLT01000070.1 GCA_003249105.1 Leptolyngbya sp.
GTTTGGGGCTGGCCAGTGCTGGTAATTGACTGCGGTACAGCTTTAACCTTTACCGCTGGAGTCGATCAACGTCTGATCGGGGGCGCAATTTTGCCGGGGCTGCGATCGCAGTTTCGCGCCCTCCACACCCACACCGATCGGCTACCAGCGCTAGAGTTTAACCCCGAGCCATGGCCCCATCGCTGGGCGACCAACACGGCTGAAGCCATGGCTAGCGGCATTTTGCATACCCAGCTAGCGGGGATTCGCGATTTTATTCAGGCTTGGCAGATGGACTGGCCCCAGGGGGTGATCGTTCTGACGGGGGGAGATAGCGCGGCTGTCTATCACGCCATGAAAAAGCAGACCCCGCCCCTGCCCCAGCAAGTTAGAGTAGACCCAGACCTGGGATTTTGGGGGCTGAGGGTCTGCCGTCAGCAGCTCAAGCAGTTGGAGACGCTATAGACCACGAATGCGATTGCGGTAGGCATTGGCATCGGTGCCTACCCCATTGTTGGGGTAGGTGCCAGCGCTGTTCATACTTTGCAGGTTGCTTACCCGGTTGCCAGGGTTGGGGTGGGAACTCAAAAACTCAGCCGAAGAGCCACCCTCTAGCTTCTGCATAAAGGTGATAAAGCCCCTAGTGTCGTAGCCCGCCCGGCCCAGGTTATTAAACCCACGGCGATCGGCATCGTACTCAGCCTCGCGACTGTTGGGCAGCTGTAGGGCAAGCTGTACCCCAATGTTTACCAGGGCATCTTGGCGCACCTCAAGGGCACCGGCTACACCACTGGCCAGCGCCTGCTGACGCATCTGATTAATGGCGTGGCGACCGGTAATATGGCCAATTTCGTGGGCCATGACTCCAGCTAGCTCGGCTTCGTTAGCC
Organism: Leptolyngbya sp.; assembly: GCA_003249105.1. GTDB lineage: Bacteria > Cyanobacteriota > Cyanobacteriia > Phormidesmidales > Phormidesmidaceae > Nodosilinea. Next base: position 869 of record QBLT01000070.1, read on the forward strand.
GCCGCCTTGATCAGTCCGGTTTGAATGTAGACAAAGCCGCCCGCCGTGGCAAAGGCGTTGACACTGTCGTCGTCTACTACCTGAAACGTGTAGGGTATGTTGGGGCGATCGCTGCTACTCGCCAGACGCTGGCCAATTTCATTGATATAAGCACTGACGCCTGAGTTGCGGTTGTAAACCCGCACCCCCTGGGCCTTGAGCTGGCGGTCAATTTGACCGCCTAGGTTAACTTCATCCTGGTCAGACAGATTGCCCAGCTGCACGTAGCGAATGCCCTGAAAAATCAGGTCGAAAATGCTGGCCTGGGACGGGGTTGGGGTCGAGAGGCCAATGGTAATGGCCATGACAGCGGCGAGGAGACCATACAGCCCGCGGCGCAAAAAGGAATTTTTGGTCAGTTGTGTGAGAGGAGAAAGCATAGGAGTGCCCCGAGTACCGCTGGGTACAGAACTATATCCATCTTGCCCGGCTGGGAGGCTGGCGACCACAGCCAGTGGCCAGTAATAAATTTGGCCTGACTATCCCGTAGGCATATAAGAATGGATGCGATTCGCAGAGCGTTCGGGAACCAACTCGAAACGAGTATCCGTTCCGGAATCGCGCCCTGGGCAAGCTCACGTCCCAAACGAGCCGCCCTGTGGTTCAATGGGATCGACTTCTCCGCTACTCAAACCACTCACCGTTTCCCTCTGCGAGGGTACCCCAGCTATGACCCTACTCGACGCTAAAGGCCGCCTGTTCGGCAAAGTCAGCATTTTAGATGTTGCGGCGGCGCTCATTATATTGATGGTGCTATTTGGTATTTTTCTGTATCCAGGCACCTCGGGGTCGGTGGCGCAGGTCGGGTCAACGACCAAGCCGGTAGAAGTAGACGTTATGGTGCGAGGTCTCACCTCCTCTGACCCCGAGCGGCTGTTTGAAACCATCAAGAATTCTGAAACCACCAACATCATTATTCGTAACCAGCCCTACGGTCAGGTCAAGATTAAAAACGCGGTGCTGCTTCCCCGCAGCACCGTTGTGCCCCAGCCCGATGGCACGGTCAAAGCCCTGCCCGACCCTCGCCCGGAGCTAAACTACACCATTGACATGCTCATTACCCTCGAAGACGATGCCCAAATTACTGACACCGGGCCGGTGTTTGGCAACAGCAAGGTCAAGGTGGGCACTCAAATTGAGCTAGACGGCGACCTCTACAATTTCAACACCAGCACCGTAGATGTGCGGGTTTTAGAAAACAGTTAGACCAGCCTCTGCTCTACATTCTTCGGCTCTTCAGCTGCCTAGACAAGGCCAACCGAGAGGCTCAGACTGAGGCGCGTCGCCACACAGGTCTTACTGGGCTGCTGCGCCGGCTGGGTTTCTGGAAAATAGTCGCCCTTGAACCCGGAAATCTACAGGGATCTAATCTGAGACAATAGAAACCTGATGCTCTCAAACACTCACCTCACCGCTATGACTGCCACTTCTACTGTGACTTCCCGCGTCAATTGGCAAACTTTGGCAGACCAGGCTTTGGCGGGCGAGGTGCTGAGTCGAGAACAGGCCACCGCTGTGCTCACGGCCCCCGACACCGAGCTGCTCGATCAGCTGGCGGCGGCCTACCGGGTGCGGCGACAGTACTGGGGGAACCGGGTGCGGCTGCACTTTTTGCTCAATGCCCAGAGCGGCCTGTGCCCCGAAGACTGTCACTACTGCTCACAGTCAAAAATCTCCGCTGCCGAAATCGAAAAATATCCTTTTATGGCCCAGGAGAAGATCCTGGCGGCGGCTGAACGGGCCAATACGCTGAAGGCGGGTACCTTTTGCATGGTGATTTCGGGGCGATCGCCCTCCGATCGCGTCTTTGGCGAAGTGCTCGATGCGGTGCGCCAGGTAAAAGAACGCTACCCAATGAAAATCTGTGCCTGCCTGGGCCTGCTCGACGAAACCCAAACCCAGCAGCTGGCAGCGGCGGGGGTAGATCGGGTCAACCACAATCTCAACACCAGCGAAAACAACTACGGCGAGATCTGCACCACCCACACCTTTGATGACCGAGTGAACACCATTCAGGCGGTGCAGTCGGCGGGCATGACCACCTGTTCCGGCGGCATCTTTGGCCTGGGCGAATCGAACGACGACATTATCGATATGGCCCTCGCCCTGCGGCGGCTGGAGGTGACCAGCGTGCCGCTGAACTTTCTGATTCCCATTGAGGGAACGCCCTTTGAGGGACGGCAAGAGTTGAACCCGCGCCAATGCCTACGGATTTTGTGCCTCTATCGGCTGCTGATGCCTTCCCAAGAAATTCGCATTGCCGGTGGTCGGGAAGTTCAGCTGCGGCAGCTTCAGCCCCTAGGGCTCTATGCCGCCAACTCAATTTTTGTGGGCGACTACCTAACCACCCCTGGGCAAGCCGCCCAGGCCGACTACGCCATGATTCGCGATGCCGGTTTTGTGCTCGAAGGCCCCGATGGCGAGGCGATCGAGCTACCAGAGGTAATATCTAACGTCCTGTAGCCCCGTAGGGTGGGCACTGCCCACCAGTCTTGAGTTGCGTGACCGACGATTCTACTCAATCCAGCCGGGGCTCAACCGGGGTTGAGCAGGTCAGCACAACACCCTATTGGGGACAGCATTCCCGTAGGGTGGGCATTGCCCACCAATCTGATTTGTTTAGACTCATAAATCTTACTCAACTCAGTCAAGCAGATGAGCTTGAGCAATCTCAGGCGGCCTGCGATCGCGTCACCAGGCTCACCAAACTATCCACCAAGCGCTGGGGCTCCATGGGCATGATGTGCTCGCCGTGCATCACGCTCTGGGTCATGATAAAAAATATCGTCGCGCCCAGCACCACCCGCGCTGTCGCCTCTGGGTCGGGCAAATCGAGTTCTGGGCAACCCTTAAGGTAGTCGGTAAGCTGATCGGCGGCGGGCTTGGTGAGGTATTCCACAAAGGCCTGGGCCAGCTGCGGAAACCGGCCCGACTCCCCTGCCACCAAGCGCACAAAATTTTGATACTCAAGGTCGTGGAGCTCGCTCTCAATGGCGTTGGTGATCAACCGGCGAATCACCACTTCGGGACGACCCTCTAGGTTGCCGTCGCCCATCACCTGTGCACATCGAGCCTGGGCCACATATTGAATCAGCGCCCGAAACAGCCCCTCTTTGTCTTTGAAATAGTTGTAGACCGTTGGCTTAGAGACTCCGGCAGTGGCAGCCACTTTATCCATGCTGGTGCCAGCGTAGCCATTTTGCAGAAACTCTTGCATCGCTCCCTGCAAAATTTGCACGGCTTTATCATTCAGCACTGCCGGACTTTGAACCACGCGTTGCCACCTCTCTAACCCAGTTGATTCATGTATAACACCCGATCGCCGAGCGACCTAGCAACTCAGCTCCGGCGATCGCATTGAGCCAAGTCGCTGCTTACCCCAGAGCATCCCCTAGGAACTCAAGCCATAGAGTATCGCTCTATACAGTTATTTTAGCGAGCATTGACTAATTTTACCAAACCGTTTAGTTTAGTTTTGTTGCCCCTAGCAGCTTTGGCGCATCAACCTATGTCAACAATAGAATCTAGCCAGGACTTGGTGCTTCGCTTTTACCAAGCCTTTGACGATCGCACGCTCGATCGTGCCCTAGATTTGCTCGCCCCTAACTTTGTCGCCCACCAAGCAGGAATGCTTGAGCTCCTTGACGGAGAGGGCTTTAAGCAGTTTGGGCTGTCGTTTTATACGGCTTTTGGCGAAGGGCAGCACCGGTTTGATGAAATTGTGGCGGCGGGCGATCGCGTTGTCACCTGCGGCACGTTTACGGCTACCCATCTGGGTCCCTTTCAGGGTTTGCCACCCACCGGCAGGCAAATCAGCCTTGCGGTTATGCACATTGACCGAGTAGAAAACGGCAAGATTGTTGAACACTGGGGTCAGGGTGATGCCCTGGGGTTGATGCAGCAGCTTGGCATTGTCTTTGTGCCGGGGCCTAAATTGTTGCCCCATTTGCTGCGCAGTGCTGTGACTCGATGGTTTTAGTGAGTGCGTCAGCGCTCGACTGCGCCTGTGAACCGGCGCCACCAGTCAGGATTTTGACCGCGTGACCCTGTAGTTAGTTGAGCCTTGCTCTGGGTCTTTCTTTCACCCATATACCTGAGTATGACCTATGCAAACCAGTGTCTATCGCGACTTTAAGTGGAACCGTCTAGCGTTTGTCCTGCTGGCAACGCTGATTCTGGCTGATACGGCCCCCCACCCTCAGCTGGGGCCAGGGCTGTTGCAAACGCTTGCCGCGAAGGTGCAGACCCAATCGAGTGAACAATAGCGGGCAGAGGCGATCGGCCTTGGTAGCTAAGATTCCGTAAACTCCGGCCCCAGCAGAGCAGCTTGGTGATTAAGCTAGGGGTTGCCCCCGCTGCGCCCGCCCATGAACTCGTCTTCTAAAACCAAGACTGCTGCCCTGGCCACTACCTATCGAATTACAGGCTGGGTGCAGCGGCAAATCAAGCGGGATTGGGTAAAACTTTCGCTGGCCGGGCTGTGGCTAAGTTTCGTCGCGGCCCACGTAGCCACCGATTCAGCGCCGGTGCAGCTGCTGGAGCGACGGCTGCAAACGGTCTTTTTTGAAATTCGTGGCCCGGTCGCGCCCCCCGATGACATCGTCATTTTGGCGATGGATGATGATTCCTTTGGGCAGGCAGAATATTATCGCACCAACCCTGAACAGTACAGCTATTTTGCGCCGATCGCAGGCCTGCCCTGGCAGCGCACAGCCCATGCGATCGCGATCGAACGCCTGCTAGAGGCCGGGGCCAAGGCGGTAGCGGTAGATATTTTGATGTTCTCTGATAGCAGCTACGGCCCCGCCGATGACCAGGCCCTGGCCGACGTGCTGACTCGCTACGGCGATCGCGTCGTGCTGGCCAGCTCGGTCGACGATGCCCAGCTGCGTCAGGGGGCTCTGGTTCGCCCCACCCAGCCCTTGCCAAAGCTGCTCAACACGCCCGTTCACACCGGCAACATCAACTTCCCCATCGAGCCCGATGGTCGCATTCACCGCCATGGACGTACCTACTTAGATGGCCTGATCGCGAGCCAGGCGGATCTCGACCCTGGCGAGATCGGAAATGAGGCCGAGAACGTCCAGTCCTTTGCTGAGGCCACCCTCGATGCCGCTGGGGTTGCCCATCCTCCCTATCAGGGCGACTTTATCGACTTTTATGGGCCTACTCGCAGTTTTAACCACATCCCCTTTTGGCATGTCCTTGACCCCGACCCTTGGGCCAACTACCTCGATAACGGGCGCTACTTTAAAGACAAAATTGTGCTGATTGGGGGCACCGCCAAGTTTCTGCAAGACTTTCACCAGGCCCCCTTTTCAGAAACCCTGCTGCACCCCGAAACCATGGCCGGGGTCGAGATTCTAGCCACCGACATTGCCAACCTGCGCGATGGCCAAGCCCTGCGCATGGGGATTGCAGTCCCCTGGCTGCGGGGGCTGCTGGTGCTAGGGGTCGGGGTCGGGTTTGTGCTGCTGCTGCGGCGGTTCAATCGCCCCATTGCTCGTTTGGGGTGGACGGCGGCTAGCCTAGGCGGCTGGTTTTGGGTAAGCTACGCCGCCTTTGTAGGGGCAGGGCTGCTGCTGCCCACGGGCGCGCCCATCGTGGGGCTGATGGTGTTGGGCAGCACCTACATCGTGGCCGATATTGTAACTGAGCAGCTGCGCAAACAGCGCCTGCGTCAAACCCTGGAGCAGTACGTCACCTCCCCGATTGTGCAGGAGATCATCAGTCAGCAAGATGACCTGCAAGACCTGCTCAAGCTGCGGGAAGCGGAGGTGATCGGTCTGCTGCTGGCCAACCGCTACCGCATTGTGCGGCTGCTGGGGTCTGGGGGCTTTGGCGAAACCTACGTGGCCGAAGACACCCAGCGCCCTGGCTCACCCGTCTGCGTCGTGAAACAGCTGCGAATTATCAGCAATGACCCAAGGGCACATCGCTTAGGCAAGCGCTTCTTTGAGGGAGAAGCTGAAACCCTCGAAAAACTGGGTCACCATCCGCAGATTCCGCGACTGCTGGCCTATTTTGAGGCCCAAAATTCCTTTTACCTGGTTGAAGAAATGATTGAGGGACGCCTGCTCAAGGATGAGCTGGCGTCCCGTCGGCCCATGCCCCAAGCCTACGTACTGGATTTGCTGTTAGGCCTGCTGCCAGTGGTGGCCTTTGTCCACGATCAGGGGGTAATTCACCGCGATATCAAGCCGTCCAATATCATTCGCCGCGAGGCCGATGGGCAGCTGGTGCTGATCGATTTTGGCGCTGTCAAGCTGATTTCCAACAAGCTGGCCGATACGGGGGTAAACCTCACCTCTACCTCCACCATTGGCGTGGGCACCCAGGGCTATATGCCCAGCGAACAGTCGGCGGGGTTGCCCAAGTTTAGCAGCGACCTCTATGCCTTGGGCATTACCGCTATCGAAGCCCTGACCGGCATCCCGGCCTACGCCCTGCGCCGTGACGTGAATGGGGAACTGCTCTGGCGGCATGAGGCTCCCAACCTTGACCCTAAGTTTGGCGATATCGTCACCCGGCTGGTGCTCTACGACTTTACCGATCGCTACCAGCGAGCCGAGGAAGTGCTGGCTGACCTCAGCGGGGTTGAGGTTGTGGTGCGATCGCAGCCCCAGCCCGAGGGTAGGCCTGCCACCAGTGGAGACACTGCTGCCAACCTACCTCCCTACAGCGTGCGTATCGACAGCGTCGCCACCGACAATATGGATGACCCCGAGGCCGCTGACGACGACACCCGCATGCTGCCTGGCGACTGGTTTGCCACCGCTGAAGAAGTCTCCGCCAGCGATGCGGAGGCTGGCAGCACCGAGGCCAACGCCTGAGCTAGGTCTGGGGCTGGGGAATGGTGATATCGATCGGAGTAATCGTCGTATTCGGGGCCAGGGTATCAAGACCTGGCTGAATTTCGGCTGGATTGCCAACCACTAAAATGACTAGCTGATCTGGGTTTAGCCGGGCCTGGGCCGCCGCCTGCACCTGGGCCACCGTTGCTTCGCGCACCTGGTCTTGAAACTGAAACACAAAGTCTTGGGGGTAGCCGTAGTACTCGTAGCGAATCAGCCGAGCTAGGGTTTGACCAGGGCTTTGGAAATTAAATACAAAGCTGTTGAGCACGGCATCCTTGGCTTGCGCTAGCTCTGCATCGGTAATCGATGTGGTGCGGATGCGGTTGATCTCGGCCAGCGTCGACTGAATGAAGGGCACGGTGGCCTCAGAGCGGGTTTGCCCCCCGCCAATAAATAGTCCGGGGTGGTCATAACGAGGAGCCCAGTAGGCATAGACCGAGTAGGCTAAGCCCTGACGCGATCGCACCTCGTTAAACAGCCTGCCACTAAAGCCGTTCATCACCTCATTCATCACCGCGAGAGCGGCATGGTCGGGGTAGTTAAGCTGTCCCCCCAAGTGGCCCAGCTCCACATAACTTTGAGTCAGCTGGGGCTGCGACACCACAAATACGCCGGCCTTAGCCTGCTCCACTGGCGGCAGCGCATTCTCTAGGGCCTCTCCAACCCCCTGCCACTCGCCAAAATACTCAGCAATCCACTGCTTCATCTGGGCGCTGTCAAAATCCCCTACAACGCCCAAAATAGTTTGCTCAGGGCGAATGGAAGCCCGATAAAACTGCTCAATATCCTCCCGACTAATTGCGGCTAGCGTTGCGTACTCAATGGTGCGCGCGTAGGGGCTATCAGCTCCATACACTAGCTTGCGAAACTCGCGGCTAGTAATCTCGTCTGGGTCGTCGTTGCGACGGGCAATGCCGCCCCCGTACTGACGCTTGAGCAAGTCGATCTTGTCGTCGGCAAAGGCGGGCCGCTGCACCACATCGGCAAACAGGGCAAATACAGCCGGAGTGTCTTCGCTGAGGGCACTAAAGCTAGCGCTGCCTTCACTCAGGTCAATGCCGGTTTCAATCGACGCGGCCCGCTGCTCCAGCTGCTGGTTGAGCGAGTCAGCATCCAAGCGGGTCGTACCCCCCAATCGCATTGCTTCACCCGTCAGATTGGCCAGCCCAACCTTCTCCGCAGGCTCAACCCGCGCTCCAGTACGAAAGGTGGCGCTGCCGCTCACCAGGGGCAATTCATGGTCTTCCAACAGATAGACCACCAAGCCATTGGGCAACTCGTAGCGCTCGTAGGCCGGAATCTCAATATCCCGCAGGGCTGGAAACTCTAGCTCGTCGTAGTGGCGAGGGGTTTGGGCAATAGCCGATGGCTGCCAGGCCAGCAGCAGCACCCCCAACAGCCCGGCCAGAGCCAGCAGCGGCACCATGCCCCGCCGCAGGGTTCGACGGGTACCCATAAACCAGCTGTTCGCGTTCATCACTGTGCGTCCCAATACCGTAGGTCTTAAATCTGAAGGTCTTAAAGGCGGCCTAGGGCCGTGGATCCGTTCTGGCGGCTGACTCAAATCGTTAGGCCTCCTCAGCTACTCGGCGGATGTGGCCTGCACGAGCTTGCCTACGGTGCGACTTTCGGGCCGAAATAGAGTCTGCGCGACCCGCTGAATGTCGGCTGCCGACACCGCCTCAATGGCTTTGAGGTTGTTGAAGATGTTGCGCCAGTCGCCGGTTTTAGCCTGGTACTCGGCCAGCAGCGAGGCCATCCCACCGTTAGATGCCAAGCTCTGCAATAGCCCTGCCCGAGCCTGGGTTTTGACTCGGTCTAGCTCCTCAGGGCTGACGGGCTCTTGCTTAATCCGATCAATCTCCTGAGCAAACAGGGTGCCAATTTCCTCAGGGGTGTGACCCGGGGCCGTGAGGCCATAGATTAAAAAGATATTGTCGTAGCGATCGCCCGGAAACCCGTTCAAACTGCCAATATCCAAGGCGATACGGGCCTCGTCCACCACGGTTTTGTAGATTCTAGACGTGCGTCCGCCCACCAGCAGACTCTCAATCATGCCGTAGATCACGTGATCTGGGTGTCGCAGGCTAGGCCGGTGATACCCCTCTAGGTACCAGGGCTCCGAGGGCAGGGCCAGGGAAAATTCCTTGGGCGCAGTTTGGGGTGGTTCGTCAATGGCAGGCTCAGGTGGCACCGCCCGGGGAGTATAGCGACTAAAGTAAATCTCGGCTAGGCGCTGCACCTCAGCGGGGTCAACATCGCCCACCACCGCAGCGGTCAGGTTAGCGGGGCCATAGTAGGTATCGTAAAACGTTTGCACATCCTCACGGGTGGCCACAAAGAGGTCGTCCTGATAGCCAATCACGGGGCGACGGTAGGGGTGGCTGACAAATGCCTCCTCCAAAAACCGCTCAATCATCGTGCCTATCGGGGAGTTATCCACCCGCATGCGGCGCTCTTCGAGAATGACATCCTTTTCTTCGTAAAACTCGCGAAACACTGGGTCAAGGAACCGCTCTGACTCCAGCGACATCCACAGCTCTAGCTTGTTGGCGGGCAGGCTGTAAAAATAGCGCGTCTCATCGGCCGAGGTGGTGGCGTTGAGGCCGACCCCGCCTGCCTGCTGAATAATTTGGCCGTACTGATTTTGCTCCACGAAGCTGGCCGCCTCTTTCTGCAGGGCCACCAACTTCTCCTGGAGCTCAGCAGCTTTGGCCGTATCACCAGCGGTTTGGGCCGCCAGCAGGTCGCTAAATACCGCATCGAGCTGGGCCATCACCTGCTGCTCAGCGGCAAAGTCTTTGGTGCCAATGCGGCTAGTACCCTTAAACGCCAAGTGCTCTAAATAGTGGGCCACGCCGGTCTTACCGTCGGTTTCATCCACCGCGCCGACATTGGCGTGAATCATAAACGACACCACCGGAGCCTGGTGTCGCTCGAGCACAATAAACTTCATGCCGTTGTCGAGGGTAAACTCGGTCACGGCGTCCGCTACCCGATCTAGGTAGGGCTGAATAGCCTGGGCCGTCTGCACGGGCTGCCTGGCCGCTGCTGGAGCGATGGGCCACCACAGCCAGAGGCCGACTAGCGCTACTAACCCCACTAAGGCTGGGCGAAGGCGGTGTTTTGACCTAGCCCAAAATTTTGGGGCGATCGCCAGTGTTCCATTCATAAGCAGCACTCAAATGGGATGGGCTAGACTCCGTTCTCCAGGATAGTGGAGTCTCCTAAGCAATGACCACACTCAACTCTCTACGTCTAAGGTTCCTCTGGCTAGACCCTGAGGCAGTTGTCAAAGCCCCAAATCCTGAGTAAAGTTCCCATATACCTGCGGTAGAGTGAGCTTTCAACCTCCTGAGACCTAGCGCTTGAGAGTTAGTTTTGAAGCCACCTCGCTTTTCCAGCGCCAGCGACACAAGACTCGCTAAGCGCCAGCCCCCAGGCTCTCGGCGAACTCGACCTTCCAACCACTTACCTTTCAATAAAGGGGTCAGGCCTTGACACAGGCGGCAGACAGCTCAAACCTCAAGCAGTGGGCCCAGCGAGCTCTAGCAGCGACCTTTTTGTCGGGCCAAGTAGTTATTCACCTAATTTCTCGCCCGGTGCATCGGCGCAACACCCTGGAGCAAATGGCTGCGGTGGGGCCTGAGTCGCTGCTGATTGCCCTTATCACAGCCGCCTTTGTGGGCATGGTATTCACCATTCAGGTGACGCGAGAATTTTTGAGCTTTGGGGCTGGAGCTGCGGTGGGTGGCGTGCTGGCCCTCACCCTAGCCCGAGAGCTGGGCCCGGTGCTGACAGCGGTAATTATTGCTGGGCGGGTAGGGTCAGCGTTTGCCGCTGAAATTGGCACCATGCGCGTTACCGAGCAAATCGACGCCCTGCAAATTCTCAAAACTGACCCCATCGACTACCTGGTTATTCCTCGGGTGATTGCGTGCGCCCTGATGCTGCCGCTGCTAAACGTGCTGTCGTTCATTACCGGCATGACTGGCGGGCTGTTGATTGCCACCAGTCAGTACGGCATTACCTATTCAGTCTTTTTAGATTCAGCCAAAAACTTTTTGACGATTTGGGATTTGGTGAGTTCGCTGATCAAGGCATTTTTCTTTGGCATTCTGATTGCCGTCATTGGCACGAGCTGGGGCCTGACTACTACGGGTGGTGCGAAGGGTGTTGGGCAATCCACCACCACTGCCGTGGTGACGGCACTGCTGGCTATTTTTATCAGCAACTTTTTCCTCTCGTGGCTCATGTTCCAAGGCACCGGCAGCGCTGTGATGAGCAACTTTTAATGGCGGCTGAAGGGGCGATCGCCTCTCCAGCCCTAATGGATAAGTAGATGCTCCTATACTTTGAGATAGCCCTCATCTTTGTGAATCGTGACTTCTACCTCTACAGCGACCCATACCGACCTGCCTCCGAGCTACCGCATCCCGCTGACGGTGATCGGTCTTGGGATATTGCTAGCGCTGGGGAAAATTTGGATAGGAGCATTGGTGGGCATCTTTGGCCTGTTCCTGCTGGTGCAGGCTATGACACTGACGCTACGGTTTACCGACAATGCTCTGGAGATTTACAGACGCGATACGCTGATCCGCCACTTTCCCTACGAGGAGTGGCAGCACTGGGAGATTTTCTGGGAACCGGTGCCAGTGCTGTTTTACTTTCGTGAGATTAACAGCATTCACTTTTTACCGATCATATTTAGCCCTAGCGCATTGCGTGCCTGCCTCGAAACCCACTGCGCGGCTGCCCAAGCAGAGTGATGGGTTACCAGGGGGCGAACCAAGCCCTCATCTGATAGGCTGACAACAGCGCTAGGGGAACCGCTATGACCGCAGAGGAGCTATCACAATCGAATCTGGGGCCGGATGGCGCCAGTAGCTACAGCAGCCCTGAGGCTAGCTCTGCTTTTGGTGCTGATTCAACCGGTTTCAAATCAGACTGGAGCAATCGCATCGACGCTCTGCGCCAGCAGGAGACTGACCTCAAGCGCAGCATTGCTGAACTGCAAGCGACCTACAACCGCTTGACCCAAGACCAGTTTCAAAAAATCCAGGCTGACATTGGTCGCATGGTGCAGCAGGGCACGGCAGACCTAGAGCAGCGCAAGCGCAACCTGCAAAAAGAAATTGAAACGCTGGAGCGTCGCCAGGAGCGAATTCAGGCCGAGATGCGCACTACCTTTGCCGGGGCATCTCAAGATTTAGCCGTGCGGGTGCAGGGCTTTAAGGACTACCTGGTGGGTAGCCTACAAGATCTGGCGGTGGCGGCAGAGCAGCTTGATATCACTCCGGCAGCTCGCTCTACCCCGGCTTCGAGGATAGACGCTAGGGATGGTGCTCCAACGGCTGATCGTTTCGAGTCGGGTGCCGAACGCTCCGCCCCTCGAACGTCTCCCCGCCGAGCTGCTGCCGATTCGTCGGCTCAGCCAGCCTTTGCCTCCAATGCCTTTCAAGACCAAACGGAGCGCATTCGCAGCCTGCTCGACCAGTACCGCATGCGCCCCGATTACTACGGCCCGCTTTGGCAGCTGCGCCGCACCTTTGAACCCATCCACGCCGAGCGGGTGTCTAACTGGTTTTTTGCCCAGGGCGGCCGGGGAGCGGTTAAGAGCATGGGCAGCCGTCTGCAAAACGTGCTGGTAGCTTCCTCTGCGCTGTCAATTTTGTATGCCCTTTACGGCAATCGCCTGCGCACTCTGGTGCTCTCTAATAGCCCCGAGCGGTTGGGAGAATGGCGGCGGGGTCTGCAAGACTGTTTAGGAATTTCCCGCGCCGATTTTGGCACTGGCCAAGGGGTGATGCTGTTTGACGCCCCAGAGCCCTTGGCCCAACGGGCCGATCGCATCACTGCCGACAACGGTCTACCCTTTATCGTGGTGGACGAAGCTGAGTCGGTAATTAGTCTGGCGCTGCTGCAATTTCCACTATGGCTGGCCTTTGCCCCCGACCCAATGAACCCCATAGCTGAGTACGACTACTAACCCCTCTTTTCGCGCTGAGGAAGTGAGGAGAGCAGGCATTGGATATCTTGGGCTTAGAGGTTGTGTGATCTAGTTACTGAATTCCTTCGTCAAGGTTTCGACTACCCGATCGAGGGCCACCGATCGCGAGGCCTTGAGCAAGACGCGATCGCCCGGTTGCAGCATCCCTTGCAGGTGCTGGGCTAGGGACTGGTGGTCGGCAAAGCTCAAGGTCTTAACACCTGCTGCTCCCTCCGCCAAAGCCAAAGATTCGTCAGGGTCAGCCAAAGTGAGCAGGGCATCTAGCCCCAGATTGCCCACGACCTGCCCGACCTGGCGGTGCAAATCGACCGATCGCTCCCCGAGCTCTTTCATCGTGCCCAGCACGGCAATCCGGCGTCGACCAGGGGTTTCGGCCAGCAAATTCAGGGCCGCCGTCATCGACTCTACCCCCGCGTTGTAGGTCTCGTCGAGCAGCACAATGTCGTTCGGCAAAAGAATTTGTCGAGCCCGACCGCTGGGCAATTCTACCGAAATGCCCTGGCTGAGGACCCGCCAGTCGAGGTTGAGAGCCTGCATAACGGCGATCGCCGCCAGCAGGTTCAAGGCATTGTGACGACCCGGCAGCGGCAGCGGTAAACGTACGCCCTGCACCTCCAGGGTTTGAGGTTCAACCAGCTGACCCTGAACGTCGCCACCCTCCAGGCCAAAGGTGATAGTGCGCCCTGTCCACACGGTACGGGCCGTGGCTAGCAACCTGGCGTTGTCGTGGTTGAGCACGGCAATGGCCTGGGGTGACTCGGCCAGCAGTTCGCACTTGGCGTCAGCGATGGCCTGTTCTGATCCCAAACGGCCAATGTGGGCTGTACCCACGTTAGTAATGACCGCCACGTCGGGGACGGTAATGCGGGCCAGCCGGGCAATTTCCCCTGCCCCCCGCATACCCATCTCAATCACCCCAAAGGCGTGGTCGGGTCGGAGCTGAAGCAGCGTTTTGGGCACTCCAATGTCGTTGTTGTAGTTGGCCTGGGTTTTGTGCACCACCCCCTGGGTGCTCAAAGCCGCCGCCAGCAGTTCTTTGGTGGTGGTTTTGCCTACCGATCCCGTAATCGCTACGATGCTGGCCTGCTGCTGGGTGCGCCACCACTGTCCTAAAGCCTGGTAGGCCACGAGGGTGTCGGCCACCGGTAGACAGGGTAGGTGGGGGAGGAGCTTACCCCGCTCAACCACCGCAGCTATGGCACCCTGGGCGATCGCCGCCTCAACAAAGCCGTGCCCATCAAAGCGATCGCCCGTCAGCGCCACGAAGAGGGCATTTTCCCGGAGATCGCGACTATCAGTAGTGATATCTACTACATGCTTTTCTCGGTAGGCAGGCGGCACATGATTCAAGGGTGCCTGCATAGCGGCAGCTAGGGTAGCTAGTGATGAAAAGCCCATAGAGTTAAGAGTAGTGAGCTGTAGCGACGGGAGCGGTAGGCCGGATTTTGGCACGTCCCCATCGCAAATGCTCTGATTGTAGAGGAATTCTGACCCTGGCCGTTAGGCACCTTTTCCTGTGTAGAAGGCAGGCCTTAGCCGTAGACTAGCAGGCTGCTGGTTCAGGGGGGAGTTTGTACCCAACGCTTGAACCCCATATTTTGCGGTGAACACCCATGGAAAATGGGTATCCGAGGGGCTTGTCATCGATTAGCTGCTGATGCCTCAAGCCTCAATGCTTGCAGCCCTTAATCTGGTTTTTCGGTCAGGCGTGACAACTCTGATGGGCTCAGGATGTTGGCCAGAATTGATGACAGGCCCTAGGCCTCACAGGGTTCACTACTAGCTCATGATTGGGTAAAGAACTTTACTAGAGCTTCTTTAACGCTATCGACATAATCCCAGAAACTAGAAAATTCACGCAGTAGTCTTAAGGTATGCAAACGATAGCCTAGTGTAAAAACTGACGCGCCCGGGGTTGTCCATCGTCTTTAATGAGCCTAAGGACTGTTGCTGTCATCAAAACCGTGCATCTCTTGAGTTCGTACTTCAGCCAGTGATCTAGCATCGAAAGTTCTTCTCATCACAGTCCGTATGGGCTTGGTTTGCTAAGCGCATCTGTTGGTGGGGCAAAGGCGGTAAAGCCGTGAAGACAAAAGCGACCTACAACAATCGAATTACCACCGCTGATGAGCAGCGTCTCTACAGTCATCTGCTGGCCTGCGTGAGCGTTGAGTCTCCCGATGCCATGATCGATCGGTTTCAGGCGCTCTTCCTTGACGGGTTTGGCTACCCCGATCGCGATGTCGTGGCTGCCCTCGATCGCCTGCTGGCCTGCCATGAGATCGAAGAGTATTTTCGATTCATCCTCAACCGTTGCTGCCACATTCTCATCAATCGCTGGCAAACTAACACTCAGCTGCAACCAGCTATTCCAATCTTGATTGAGCTGTTAGAGTCTGTGCCTGCCGATCGGGTGCCAGAGCTGTCGCGATCGCGGTCTATTCGTCGCCTGCGCCAGGTCACCCAAGACTTCCGGGACACAGAGCAGTACCTCGCCCTCAAGCGGCTGGCGCGCGTCATTGAAGCTCGCCACTCTGCCCTGCCCCGCAATCGGCAGGCCGAGGCGGTACCCCTAGGGTCGTTGATCAACCGCTATCCCTATCTCTATGAGCACTGCCTAGTAACTGAAGATAGCGACCTCCAGCATCAGCAGTACGTGCGCCACATGCAGGTCGAGGCCCAGCACAAATTTGAGGTTGACCTCAGCCACTACGTCACCTATCGGGTGCGGCGGGAGCGACTGCATCGCCAGGGGCAGACGGATTTTGCCGATCGGCTGCGGATGGTACCCAATCCCACTTTATTGAACGACAAAGAGCTGGTCTCGTCGCTCAAGCAGTTTGCCCGCCGCCGTGATCACGGCCAAAGCTATCGGGATGGAGCCCAGCGGTTTTTGCTCAACCACAACCATGGGGTATCGTTTCGGCAGTTCAAAGAAGACCTGTTTGACTACATCATTGCCGATGTCAATGCTGACTATAGTCAGCGACAGTTCAAAGCCATGCTGCAAGACCACCTGCTGTCTACTTTTACTGACAGCGACAGCAACCCAATGGATGACTTTCTCAAGGTGCGCACCTGTAGCAACCTGTTTAACTTCCTGGTGGTTGACCCCAGCGCTGGTCGGCAACACTACGTATTTCTCGACTTAATTAATAATCTGGGCCCAGTGCATACTACCGGGCTGCTGCTCAGAATTCTGCTGATTTGCCAAAAGGTCAGGCCTTTCCTAGAGCGCCGGTTTTCGCTGTTGTTTAACCACTACGAAACGGCCTCCAGTGAAACGGTGGCCTGGTTGATCAATATGTTCGAAAATATCAACATTGCCCTTAGCCTCAATTTCGGCAGCGTCGATCTGTCTCATGCTGGGGCCAGATAGGATGGTGCTTGAGCCTGGCTCAGCCGCTGCGATCGCCATTTGGCCGACAGCATGCCTGAGTCTAGCCCAAGCGCAAATGCTAGAGTCGTACCACGTGCAGATCTCCATTGCCCACCTATGTACGACCTTGTTTCTGCCGCCCTTGGGGCCCAGCAGCTGACCCAGGCAGCCCAGTTAATTAAGCAGTGGCAGCAAAAAACGCCCCAAGATCCCTGGCTTAAACTGGCCATGGGCCGTTACTGGGAAGCCAAAATCGAGCTTGAGAAGGCCCAAGTCACCTATACTCGGCTGCTGCAAAGCACCGCCAACCCTAAGGTCCTAAGCCAGGCGCGGGAAGGGGTGCAACGGGTACGCGATCGGATGGCCCAGCGTCGAGAGCACGATCTGATTGCCGCCAAACAGCAGCCGGGAGCGGCAGCGACGGCAATGCTGGTGCTAGAGCCAGTGACGGGCGATCGCCGAGAACCGGCAGCCCAGGGCCTAGCCCGAGTCATGCAAATTGACGCTTACACGGCCAGGACTCGGCTGCCCAGCAAGCACTGGCGACTGCTGCGGGTTGGTTCAGCAGGAGAGACTCAGTACTTTTGCGAACAGCTTCGGGCCAAGGGCACCCCCGCCCGCTGGGCTACCGTGGATCAGCTCAAGGGGGTGGATACCTTTCGGGTGCAGGCGATTCGTGCCGTTGAGCCAGCGTTAACGGTGGTTTGCTTAAATAGTGCCGGTCAGCAGGGTACTATTCAGCTCACCTGGGGTGACATTACCCAGTGGGTCGTGGGGCAGCTGCCCATTTATGAATCAGTGGTGGACTTGGATGCGCGTGGCAAGCTCAAGCGCAAAGATACGACCCAAGACTATGGTGAAGTCATCGACTGGCACCTGCATGGGCGCGGCTGCGTGCTGCGCCTGTGCGATCGCACCTACAAATTCCGTGAGGCGATGCCCATGCCCCCAGCAAAGACATGGCCGTCGCCCTTGATCGCCGCCACCGCCTGGAAGGATATGAAAAACTACTTTGCAGCCCGGATAGCTGCAGCGCCGCTCACCGATTTCAGCGGTTTTGGAGAGAGCGCCCTGGATTTAATAGAACTGCTACCGTCCTTTGAGAACCAGGTCCAGCTAGGGCGATCGCTGCCCTCACCCTGGGATTCAGCCTTTCACCTATACAGCGGGCTACGGTTTGTGGTGGAGGGAGAAGCTAGACACACCACGAAATAAATTTGGGGTTGAGGACTTGTTGTTAGCCCTCAACCCCAAACTTCTCAATCATTCTTAGCCCAGGCTTGGAGCCTTTGGTTTAGCGGGCCTTGACCTGCTTGGCCATATTTAGGAAAGGAGACAGGCTAGGACCGGGACGGCGACGACGGGGCAGGGACGTACCCACGGTGGTGAGGTAGGTAGAAGCAAAGGCGGTAGGCGCTGGCTCAGCAGGTGCCGCTGCTACAGGAGCAGGAGCTGGTGCAGCCTTAGCCGGAGCTTTAGTCGCTGCTTTTGCTGAAGCCGGAGCCGGGGTCACCGCTTTTGCTGGAGCAGCAGCCTTGGCCTCGGCAGGGGCCGCGAGAGCGGCGGTAGCCGCCGGTTGGGCGCTGCTGTCAGACTCATCGAGCTCCATGAAAAACTCAGACTTTTTGCCCAGACCTACCAGGCTGCCAACGGTTTTAAAAATGCCGCCAATCAGCCCAAAGATCGCCCCAAAAATAGACTTGATTAAACCCATGGGTATGTCCTTGATTTATCTGCGTTTCTAAATTAATTATCAAGTTCCGTTACGCCCTCCCACAAGCTGAAGCGACAACTAGATAAAAAAGTTAACATTGCTCCTCAGAATTCCTTTCAGGCTCTCGCTCTAGTGGTCTGTCAAGATAAGATTTTGGGATAGAGGGCGTGCAGTTTATGCCGGG
>QBLT01000071.1 GCA_003249105.1 Leptolyngbya sp.
GTCGTGCTCGAGTCGGCCTCTGGGCTCAGCCGCTACCTGGCCAGCGGCACCTACACCCTGGGTGACCAGCCCCAGATCAACGGCGAGCTCGTGGTTGACAACGGCCAAATTCAAGACCTGCTGCAAACCTTTCTAATTTTTGAGCAGGCCGATTTTCGCTTCAACCTGCTCAAGCCCCCCGAGTGGTTTCGCCCTGTCACCGAGGCCGATTTGGCTGCGCTAGAAGCCGTGCAGCCCGTGGGCGATCGCAACGCCAGCCTGCTCGATCAGCTGCGCCGTCTAGCCGAAGTGCAAGAGCTCAAAGACATGCTCGCCGCCCAGGGCGAAACCGCTACCCTGCCCCCCCTCGATGAATTTGTCGGCAGCTTCTCGGGCAAAGTGACCGCCAGCGGCACCGTGCCCGACAGCCTCAGCATCACCTTTGACCTGGCCGGAGCCGACTGGGTCTGGGGCAACGCCGACGGCAGCAACGGTGCTACCTATCGCATCGACGAAGTGATTGCTAAGGGCAGCTACCAAGACAGCGTCATTCGCCTCGAGCCGGTCAGCCTGCGATCTAACTTCGCCGACTTTTCCGACACCACCCAGCAGGGTGTGGCTTTGGCTACCCTCAACGGCGACTTCAGCCTGCGTCCTGACGACCCCGTGGCCCGCACCCTACGTCTGGAAGTCAGTGATGTGCCCATCAACGCGCTGCGCCAGCCGTTGCGCCTCCCAGACAATCTCGACGGTCTGGTCAACCTAGGGGCCACCCTCACCGGCACCCTAGCTGCCCCCCAGGTACGCGGCCAGCTCGCCGTCAACGAAGCCACTATTAACCGCAACGCCATCGATCTGGCCACCGCCAACTTTCGCTACGAAGACGCCCGCCTCAACCTGATCAGCCGGGTCGCCATTGACGAACAGGTTGACCCGCTGCGGCTGGTGGCCAGCGTGCCACTACCCCTGCCCGGTCTTCGGCAACAGCCTGAAACCGATGCAGTCGACATTTCCCTGCGGGTGCGCGACGAGGGCTTTGCCCTGGTCAATCTGCTCACCCGCGCTATCACCTGGGAGTCAGGCCCGGCCAGCCTCGACTTAGCGGTTCAAGGACGCTGGCCCGTCAACAAACCCATTCAAGAGGCTCTTACCACCCTCAACGTGAGCGGCAACGCCAATTTTGAGGGTGTCACCATTAGCTCCCGCAGCCTGCCCGAGCCCCTCACCAATATCCAGGGCCGCATTGATGTGCTCGAAGGCCCCAACACCATTCGCGGCAACTCGGTCTACACCGACGGCCTGGTGCTCGCCGTTCAAAACCTAGAGGGCGACTTTAGCAGCGGCAAGGTGGTAGCTGAGGGCAACCTCAAGCTGCTGCCCTCAGTGCAAGACTTAGCCCCTGGATTATTCGACAGTACGGCCCTAGAGAATAATGGCACTCCCCTGCCGGAAGGGGATAACCCCTTCCGCGTCACCCTCGACAACATTGCCCTTGATCTGCGTAACCCTGCCGGCACCTACCGGGGCCGCGTTGATGGCAACGTTGTGGTCGACGGCAGCGTCTTTTTGCTGCCACCCTTGGTCTACGGAGAAGTGAAGCTGTCTGACGGGCTGCTCACCCTGCCGGATACCAGCGTCGGGGGGGAGACCGCAACCACCTTTGCCTCGACCGCAGAGCCCAGCATCTTCGACCCGATTCCGCCGGTGCTAGAAGACTTTAAGCTGGTGCTGGCTGAGAATGTGCGGTTGGCCGTCCCTGGCCTTGTGGATGTGAGGGCCGAAGGGACGCTAGACCTGGTTGGTACGGCTCCGAACATCAGACCCGATGGCCGCATCAATCTACCCTCGGGTCGCATTAACCTACTGACCACCGAGTTTCGCCTCACGGGCGATCAAAACTACGCCGAGTTCAGCGATCTCGACGAAACCATCGACCCCTACCTGGTGGCCAACCTATCAGCCGCAGTGCCCGATAGCGCTGCGGCTGGCAACGCCCTGGCTGTAGCCGCTAGCCCCTTTCCCCGCAACGAAATTAGCGTGTCTCGCATCGACCAGCTGGGGCTCACCCAGGCTGGGGTGCAGACTGTGCGCATTCGCGCCAGCGTTAACGGCCGCGTTAGCCGTGTGGTGAATTTGCAGGGGGTAGAGCTATCCAGTACCCCGCCCCGCTCTGAGGGTGAAATTGTTGCCCTGCTCAGCGGCGGGCTGCTGGCAGCACTGGAATCGACCTTGGGCAGCGTGTCAGGGGGCGGCGATGGGTTCCAGGGGCTGCTGGCGTTTGCGGGGTCGGCCCTGCTCAACAACCTGCAAAATCTGCTGGGGTCAGGGCTAGAGCGTACCGAACTGCGGCTGTTTTCGGCTTCGCCACCGGGGCAGCAGGCAGGTGCCCTCGACATTGGCGGCGAGATTGGCTTTAACTTTTCTCCCAGTATCTCGGTGTCGGTGCAAAAAGTGTTTACGAATGTTACCCCTGCCATCTTTAGCGTGCGCTATCGCATCAACGACCAGATCACCATTCGGGGTATCACCAGCTACGAGCAGTTCAACGAAAATACTGGCGCAGTTGTAGAATTCCGATTTCAGCCCTGATTCCAAGGCCACGTCCCTTGGCCTGTAAGGTGGAAGGGAAAAGAATCGCTGCCCATAGCTCGACAACGACAAGCCAATGGATCCTAAGCTGCCGCAACCTGCCCCACCTACTCCCCCCACCGAAGAGAAAGCGCCGCCAGCGGAGAACTCAGCCTGGGCTCGCTGGCGATCGCTGTGGCCAGGGCAGTGGAGCAACATTCGGGTGCTGGCGATCGCCCTCGCGATCGCCCTCGCCGTGCGGGTGCTGATTGCTGAACCCCGCTACATTCCCTCCAATTCCATGGATCCGACGCTGCACATCGGCGATCGCCTGCTGGTTGAAAAAATTAGCTACCGCTGGCAGCCCCCTCACCGGGGCGACATCGTCGTATTTGCGCCACCGCCCCAGCTCGCTCAGCTGGGATACGAAACCCGTCAGGCCTTTATCAAACGAGTGATTGGCGAACCTGGCCAAACCATCGCTGTTCGCCAAGGGCAGGTGATCGTTGATGGCGAACCGCTGCAAGAGGACTACACCCTCGAAGCCCCCGCCTACACCCTAGAGCCCGTCACCGTTCCCCCTGGCCAGGTGTTTGTCATGGGCGACAACCGCAACGACAGCAACGACTCCCACGTGTGGGGCGGGCTGCCCCAGCAAAACATCATTGGCCGCGCCCGGTTTCGGTTTTGGCCCCTCGATCGCCTCGGCCCGGTCAGCTAGGGGCAAGCATCCTGCCCACCGGGGCTCAGACCGATAGTTCATGACCCAACGGCATACTGCATTACCACCACAGCCGATGGGGTTGTGTAAGATCAAAGCGGCCTCAGATAACGCGATCGCGAGGAATGCTCCATGCTGGTACAGCTTGTTCGCCCCCTGGTGCGTACCCAAGTTCAAATGCTGGCCCAGGCCCAGTCGGCCAGCAGCAAGCTAATGGGCATGGTGTCGCAGTGGCTCGGCTATCTCGGCATTCACGCCGAGGTCACTCAGCTGCAGACCAGCGGCAACCGCATTCAGGTATCGCTCTGCGTGGGCAAGCCAGAGCAGTGTAGCGAGGCTGAGTGGCAGCAAATTCTCGACAACCTCAACCGCGATGTAGACGCTACCCCCGCTGTCGATGCTCTCACCTACAGCGCTATGCCCACCGCCCAGCAGAGTAAGGTACAGCGGCTGTTGGCCTCTGTTCTTCACGCCAGCGGCCAAGACCCCCTCGCCGACTGGCCCGCCTTACGTCCCAGACTAATAGCCATGGGCATGGCAGAATCGTTGCTGACGGGCATTTACTCAGCCCTAAAGGTGCCCATGCCCATGGAGCTTTTGGTCGAGCAGCTAGAGCCGGAAGTAGCAGCCTTTGTGCTGTCAAAGGCCATTCACATCGCCCTGCTCGACCAGCAAATCAGCCAGGCCGAAGACACCGCCCTCAAAGCCTTACTCAACGCCGTTGATGCCGGAACGGACCGCTTCGCAAATCACAAAGCCGTAGTCTAGCCCCAGGGCGATCGCGGCCCATCCCTCAAATCCCCCGGGAACCATTGCCCTGATCAGCTTCTGACTGCAACCCTATGGAATCTGCTGCCGTTCTGTTTCACCTGGCCTTTCCTGTGGCCGACATTCCCACAGCAAAAAACTTTTACGTAGCCGGGCTGGGCTGCCAGCCAGGGCGAGAAACGGCCAGCTCCCTCATTCTCAACCTCTACGGCCATCAGCTCGTGGCTCACACCACCGTCGAGTTGACCCCGCAAAAGGGAATTTATCCCCGCCATTTTGGCCTAGTTTTTTTGTCCGAGACCGACTGGGAATCCCTGCTGCACCGGGCCAAAGATAAGCAGCTCACCTTCTACCAGGGCGAAAAGCGACGCTTTGCGGGCAGCACCCTAGAACATAGCACCTTCTTCTTGGAGGATCCATTCTTTAACCTGCTGGAATTCAAGTACTACTGCCACCCCAGCGCCATCTTTGGCGAGATTGAGCAAGGTCTAGTGGGCGATGCCAAGTAGAGCGCTAAAAAATTGAGCCCAAGTTTAGAAATGTGGCCGAATGCCTGTAGCGCCAGAAATATTCATGCCTTCGTAGGGGCGATCGCACAATAAACCCTATTTCATTTACCCTACTCGCAACCAGCTAAATACCTGCCCCACAGTCAGTGTTAGAGCCGGGGCCAGGCCCGTCATTGTCAACTCGTTTTCTGCCGCTTCGAGGGAGACGGGCAACTGGTCAGGCAGATAGACCTGCACCAAATTCTCATTCGGGTCGATTAGCCACCCACCCACCCCGCCGTGATTGAGACAGTGCAAAATATTGCTCACCACCCGCGTCGAAGACTGCTCGGGGCTGAGAATTTCAATCGTCCAGTCAGGGGCAGCGCTAAACGTATTGGCAATGGTGCCATCGTCGTTGGTGGGCAACCGCTGCCAACGGAACACAGACACATCTGGAATAATAGATCTACCGCCAAACGTACAGCGCAGTTCGGGGAAAGCCCAGGCTAGGTTACCTGGCTTAGTAACGGCGTTGATGGCAGTGACTAGCTCTCCCTGAATGACGCTGTGCTGTCCCTGGGGCATTGGTTTTTGAATTATTTGGCCGTCAACGTATTCGCGCGCGGGTTTAGTTTCTGGCTGTTGCAGAAACTCGTCTAGGGTAAGGGTTTTGGCAGGGGTTTGTACCATTGGCCAGACAGGTTGAATTGTGGTCATTGTAGATCGCTATCCCTTGCCCCCGTGCTAGGTTGAGGGTCGGCGATTTTCTAGCGGGTTATGCATAAAATTCCAGTCACTATCATTACCGGCTTTTTGGGGGCAGGCAAAACTACCCTAATTCGTCAGCTACTGCAAAACCCTGAGGGGCGACGCATTGCCGTGCTGGTCAACGAGTTTGGCGAAGTCGGCATCGACGGCGACCTGCTGCGCAGCTGCCAGGTGTGTGACGACGATGGTGAGGCGATCGCCCCCGAGAGCAACATTCTCGAGCTCACCAACGGCTGCCTCTGCTGCACCGTGCAGGAGGAGTTTTTGCCCACCATGCAGCAGCTCATGATCCGCCGCGACCAGATTGACTGCATTGTGATCGAAACCTCTGGCCTCGCCCTGCCCAAGCCCCTGGTGCAGGCCTTTCGCTGGCCCGAAATCCGCACCGCCGCCACCGTTGACAGCGTCATTACCCTGGTTGACTGCGAAGCCCTAGCCGCAGGCGACCTGGTGGGCGACCTGCCCGCGCTGGAGGCCCAGCGCCAGGCCGACGACAGCCTCGACCACGAAACACCCCTCGAAGAACTGTTTGAGGATCAGCTCAACTGCGCCGACCTGGTGCTGCTGACCAAGGTCGATAAAGTGAGTGAGGGCGATCGCGCCCGCATTGAAACCTGGCTCACCCAGCAGTTGCCCCACTCCGTCAAAGTGCTGGGCCTAGCCGGGGGCAAGGGCAGCAACCCCATCAGCCCCGACCTACTGCTGGGCTTTAACGCCGCCGTCGAAGACAACCTCGACAGCCGCCCCAGCCACCACGACCATGAGCACGACCACGACCACGACGATGACATTGTCGCCATACCCATCGTGCTCGATCAAAGTTTTGACCCCCAGGCTCTAATCAAGCGGTTAGAAACCCTGGCCGCCACCCACGAGATTTACCGCATCAAGGGCTTCGTGGATGTTCCCAACAAAGCTATGCGGCTAGTGGTTCACGGCGTGGGCCAACGGTTTGACTCCTTCTTTGACCGGGCCTGGCAGCCCAGCGAACTGCGCCAAACCCGGCTGGTTGTGATTGGCAAGGATCTAGATACAGAGGTGATTCGGGCTGCGATCGCCGCCTGATGACCATTTTAGATTTTGGATTGGCGATTTTGGATTGTCTCACTCACCTACCCACCCACTCACTCACCTACCCATACAACGCCCCCACATACTCCCCATAGCCGTTGTAGATCACCGTGGGCTGCTGCTCCCAGGTAAACATCGCCGTCGATTCTCCGATCAACCGCTCTTTGGCCTGCGACCAGCGGGGGTGAGGCACATCGGGTTCTACGTTGGCCTCAAACTTATATTCATTGGGGGCCAGCGTATTCCAGTAGGTAGCGGGCTGCTCAGCCACAAACTCGATTTTGACGATCGATTTAGCCCCCTTAAAGCCATACTTCCAGGGCACCACCATGCGAATTGGGGCACCGTGCTGTTTAGGCAGGGTGCGCCCGTAGACACCGACCGCAAAAAAGGCCAGGTCATTGGCCATTTCCTCAACGGTCAGCCCTTCGGTGTAGGGCCAAGGCAGGTCGCGGGCAAAGCCCAGGCTAGGGCCAGGGCACACCGCCGCATCGTAGTAAGAGGTAAACCGGACATACTTAGCCGCTGAGTTCGGCTCTACCATCGCCATCAGCGCCCGCATGGGGAAACCAATCCAGGGCACCACCATCGCCCAGGCTTCTACACAGCGAAAACGGTAGATGCGCTCCTCCAGGTCAAAGCGCTGGGTTAAATCGTCCAAGCTCAAGGTCTGAGGATTTTTGACTAACCCTGTCACCTCTACGCTCCACGGGTCCGTCGGCAGAGCCTGGGCGCTCCCCCAAATATCTTTGCTGCCGCCAAACTCATAGAAATTGTTGTAGCGGCTGGCGTACATTTGTGGCGTCGGCTCTCGTCCAGCATCGGCAAAGGCGCTGTTCAGCCTCGCCCCGCTCAGGGGTTCTCCTAATGTATTGGCCAGGTCTGCGTCCATGGTTTGCGATCGCTGGCAAGCTCCCGCTGAAGCAGCCGCAAACCCTACTCCGGCCCCAATCAGCGACTTCATAAACCGTCGCCGCTGCCAAAACACCCCCTCAGCCGTCACTCGCGACTCTGGCAGTTGCCAGCCGGGGCGAGCCCGAAAAAAAACCATAGCGGTGAGCCCTAGAATTACCAACTGGCGATCGCCAGCCTAGACCCATTCTGGCATCGCCTCTGCGACCCTAAATGAAACTAGGGTGAGAAAGGTACCGCTACCCCCAACTCAGGCATGAACTCCGAACTTATGTAACGGGTCTACACCAACCCCTAGGGAAAATACGGGTCTTTATCCCAGGAACGCAACCCCAAGTAAACTTCTTAGTTTCCCTCAAGAGCCAGGCTTGCCCAGTTCCCTCCGTAAGAATCGGCAGACTTCGTCAAAAGTTTACAGAGCCATAAGAATCATATAAACAAACCCACACCCTTTGCAGCGCAAGGATTAGCGATGAACGAAATTCGAGTGCAGCCCCTCAAATTAGCCCTCTAAAGCCCTGGCAAGACGTGCATGAGTAGGAAGACTTAAGAACAGAATCGCCAGATTCTATACTGGTGAAGCGAGTCTATAGGTATCCGTAGTTACGCCATTGTGGCCGCTTCCGTCGGCCCTTAGGCTTATATCACGAGCACACGATCCTGTTAAGCACTGCCTTGTCGTTAACAGAGAGCACAGGGATGCGACAGCCGATTTTCCCTTGCCGCCGCATCCCATAACTCCCTCAGTTACTGTTCAGGGCTTCACCGTCAGGCAGCATAGTTCTCGGTTTACCGGACTGGATTTACCCTTCCTGAGATCGCCATGGTTGCCACTTCCCGATTTCAAGCTAAAGGCAGCACCCTAGAACTGCTGCGGCTCTATCAGAGCAGTCCTGATCTCAATTTGCGCAATCAGCTGGTACAGCTCAACATTGGGCTGGTGCGGCGTGAGGCCTATCGCTGGCTGCAACAGTCTAACGAAACCTTTGACGACCTCATGCAGGTGGGTAGCCTGGGCTTAATTCGGGCCATTGAACGATTCGACATGGGCAAGGGCTATGCCTTTAGCTCCTTTGCAATTCCCTATATTCGCGGCGAAATTCAGCATTACCTGCGCGACAAAAGCACTTCTATGCGCATTCCGCGGCGGTGGCAGGCACTGCAAAGCCAGTCAGGCCGTGTCATTCGCCAGCTGCAAGCCGATCTGGGCCGGCTGCCCAGCGATGCCGAAATTTCTGCGGCCCTCGATATCTCAATAGCCGAGTGGCAAGAGGTCAAGCTGGCCAACCGCAACCGATCGCTGCTTAGCCTTGACGCCCCAGTGCAAGATGAAGAATCAGCCTGCCTGGGCGATCTGTTGCCCGACCTCAAATACAAAAGCTTTCAGCTGGCCCAGGAAGATCAAATTCGCCTTCAGCAAGCCCTGCACCAGCTTGAGAATCGTACTCGCGAAGTGCTGGAATTTGTCTTTCTCTACGACCTCACCCAAAAAGAAACCGCCGAGCGCATGGGCATTAGCGCCGTCACCGTATCGCGTCGAGTGAAGCAAGGGCTCAAGCACTTACAAGTGCTCATGGTGTCTAACGAAGACGAAACCGCCTAAAACGCTCTGCATCCTCAGAATTGAGCTATCGTTTAGGAACATCGGCTCAGGAAGCAAGGAGACTCAGCCATGGGGGCGATCGCGTTTTTAGTCTTATTTATTCTCGGCGTTTTGCTGGCTATTGTAGGCGGCGTCATTGGCATTGTAGACGCGTTTAAGGTCAGCCCTGCCTGGGGTTTACTGTCGATCCTTATTATCCCTCTGTTAGTCTTTTGGGCTAAGTTTCGAGGCCGCAAGTGGGCTCGAAACAGCCTCCTGATATTCCTAGGTGGGCTGGTGTCTATGCTGGCGTCGGTTCCATTCTTTGGTGGGTTTATTGCCCAACGCGCTCAGCAGGCCGGTACCCCCGTTGAGGAAGGCATTCCCGCTGAAGAAGTTCCGGTGGAGTCGGTGCCTGTACCTGACGAGCCGGTGGCTACCCAAGAAGACTTTGCTGAGCCTTTGGTACCCGTTGCGCCTCAGCTGTCCCCCATCGCTCGGGCCGATCTAATTCAGTCTACAGACCCCAACGAGCGACTTCAGCAAATCAATAACAGCCGCACCGATCCCTTTGCGATAGTGCCCATCCCACCGCCGCCACCGAGGGTGATTGCACCCCCGGCACCTCCAGGTGGCTCGTCCGGCCCCGCTACCGCCAGAACCACGGCGGGTGGCGGCAGTGGAGCCGGTGGTGCCAGATCACCGGTTGCTGCGGCTCCTGGCACCTCGAGCACCCCCTCGGGTGGATCAGGTGCGACCTCGGGCGGCAGTGGGGCGTCGCGACCCACCACCCCACCACCTTTGGCACCTCTACCTCAGCTGCCAAAGCCTACCCTGGCTGAGGCCGTGCAGGTAACCGGGGTGATGACCATTGGCAATGAAAACTTTGCCGTGTTAGAGACCTCGGCCGGTAGTCAGTATGTCAGGGCAGGGCAGCGAGTTTCTAATGGTCAGGTGCTGGTCAAGCGCATCGACATGCGCGGTAGCGATCCGATAGTAGTGCTTGAGGAAAACGGGATTGAGGTATCGCGCCCGGTGGGTGCCCCGTCTTCTACGGCTGAAGAACCTGCTGCCTAACCGGTTCGCTAAGTGCCGATCAACGGAATAGTGGAAAATTAGCAAAGCCTAGGGGTTCGCCTCTGGGCTTTGCCATTGCTGCGAGATCTGCACCCCGCCGCAAGTCGTGTCAGAATGTGAATTGCTCGACATGGTGTGGAAATTTGTATGCCGCTTGAAACGGTTGTTTGGCAAGGATTGTGGGGCGCGATCGCGATCCTAATAGCAGAGGCGGTGCGCGATATTTACCACATGGTCAGCCACTACTGGCCGCCCCTCATGCGCCTTCACAACTGGCACCACCGGGCCTACAAAAAAGACTTTACTCCCGTTAGCCCCACCCTCTACCGCCAGGCCCAGCTCTACAACGACACCCCCGAAGCCATCGTCATGACTGGGGCGCTGGCGGGTCTAGCGATTTCTACCGGCAGCTCTGGGCTGTGGCGGGGGTCAATTTATGGACTGGGGTTTTTGATGGCGGCGATCGCCCGCTCTCAGGGCTGGCTGCTCACCACCGACCTCACCCACGAACCTGGCGAACTCACCACTATCCCCGGCAACTGGCGGGTCAACCGCACCTATCACTGGCGGCACCACTTCGACGACACCAACGCCTACTTCGCCGGATACTTTACCTTTCTAGATAAGCTGATGGGCACCGCTGTTTCCCTTAAGGGCAAAACCGTGGCGGTTACCGGCGCGTCGGGCACCCTGGGCCGGGCGCTGCTGCAAGAATTGATTCGCCAAAAGGCTCGGCCCATTGCTCTGACGACTTCCCCCAATGCTACCTTTGAGGAGGGGGTCGCCTGCTGGAAGTGGCAGCCCGGAGCTGAGGCCGATCTGCGCGAGGCGCTCAAAAAGGTGGATATTTTAATTCTGAACCACGGGTTGAATGTGCACGGCGATCGCACCCCCGCTGCCATTCAAACCTCCTTGGAAGCAAACGCCCTCTCAGGCCACCGTTTAATGGAGGTCTTTTTTAACACCGTCGAAACCTCCCCCCAGCGGGCTATCAAAGAAGTCTGGGTCAACACCTCCGAAGCCGAGGTCAATCCAGCCTTTAGCCCGCTGTACGAACTGTCCAAGCGGCTGATGGGCGACCTGGTCAGTCTGCGACGGCTCGATGCCCCCTGCGTCGTGCGCAAGGTGGTTTTGGGGCCGTTTAAGAGCAACCTCAACCCAGTGGGGGTGATGTCTGCCGACTGGGTGGCCTGGGCAGTGGTGGCGTTGGCCAAGCGCAACGTGCGCAACATCATCGTTACCATCAACCCCCTGACCTACCTGTTGTTTCCTGTAAAGGAACTGGGCCAGGGGCTCTATTTCAGGCTCTTTACTCGCGCTAGCAAAAGCTAAAGGCGATAGATGCTTGCCCCCTGCTGCTAAATTTCGCCTAACTAGCTGCGGTTGAAGAACTCGACCTGGGGCAGGCGAGGGTCATTGACCATGCCTAGCCCTTGAAAATCCTAGCGGTTGATTAAGGGTTTGAGACTGGAGGTGGTGATGGTTTCGACAGCAAGACAGGAATTTGCCCTTGCTGGTTGATCTCCGCTCAAGAGATAGAGGGTTTGATCAAGTCTGGGCACTGCGTCTGGAATAGCTAGGCAGTTGTGGGAAGATAGCCTATGTCGCACGGGCAGCCCCCACTATGACCGACGTTTTTATTTCCTACTCTCGTCGCGATAAAGCCTTTGTGCGGGCACTGTGTCATGCTCTGCAAGCGCACGGACACCATCTCTGGGTAGATTGGGAAGGCATTCGCTCTAGCCTGCCCTGGCGGGAGGAAATTGCCAGCGGTATTCGCCAGGCGACTCGGCTGGT
The DNA here is from genome assembly GCA_003249105.1 of Leptolyngbya sp. Classification (GTDB taxonomy): domain Bacteria; phylum Cyanobacteriota; class Cyanobacteriia; order Phormidesmidales; family Phormidesmidaceae; genus Nodosilinea. The sequence continues at coordinate 11,735 of QBLT01000071.1, forward strand.
GTACATTGTCAGCCCCGACGCGATCGCATCAGAATACTGCAATTGGGAAATTGATCAGGCCCTAGAGCATCACAAAAAGCTGATTCCTGTGGTTTGTCGCGAAGTGCGGAGTTGCGACCTGCGCCCCGAAATTGGCAAATTGCAGGTGATCTCGTTTTGCGGCGAAGATGATTTTGTGACGGCCCTAGACAAGCTGGAGGGGGCGATTAGCGCCGATCTCGACTACGATCGCATGTTTGCCAAGCTGACCCAGCGAGCCCAGGAGTGGGTCAATCGCGATCGCGTCGATGGCTGGCTGCGGGGGGCCGATCTCGAAGAGGCCGAAACCTGGCTGACCAACAGCACCGGCAAAACCCCAGCCCCCACCCCCCTTCAACATGAATACATTCTCGCCAGCCGCCAGGAGCGGCAGCAGGAGCTAGAACGCTGGCAAATTCTCTATGAAACCTCTGGGAAGCGCCGCATTACCGCCGAGCAAAACGAAATCAACGCCTTTTGCAAGTCTTCTGAAGCTTACTTTGCTCTTGACCGTCCCCTCGATGCCCTGGTAGAAGCACTGCAAGCCGGCAGCCGCTTGCAACAGGCCGACTGGCCCACACAGAACTTATCCCTCAAGACCCAAGTGATCACTGTTTTGTTACAGGCTCTCTACTGGGTTAGGGAGCGCAATCGACTTGAGGGGCATATTGGCACTATTCGCGGCATAGCCCTCAGTCCCGATGGGCAACTGATTGCCACAGCTGGTCGCGACAAAACCGTCAGACTCTGGCGACGCAATGGCGGATGTATAGGCACCCTCACCGGCCATCAAGATATGGTACGGAGTATAAACTTTAGCCCGGATGGTAGTCGCCTGGTCTCGGCTAGTTGGGATGGTACAGTGCGCCTATGGTCGGTGACCGGAGCATTGCTTAACGTTTTAGAAGGTCACAGCGATGAGGTCAATCAAGCTAAGTTTCATCCTGATGGCAACTCGATTGCCTCGACAGGACGAGATGGGAAAGTTTTGTTGTGGGATAAAAATGGATGTTTCTTAAGAGAACTGGCTAATTTTGGAGCCTGGTTACAATGCTTAGATTGGAGCCCAGATGGCAGTATGCTGGCGGCAGCTGGAGATAACAATCAGGTTCAAATTTGGGCCTCAGATGGTACTCTTATGCAGGTTTTTGAGAAGCATAACCACCGCATTAATACTCTTTGCTTTGATGCGACTGGGAACTATTTGGCTACCGGTGACGCCAATGGCTTAATCAAGCTTTGGCAGGCAGATGGCACCTGGCTAAGGGATTTTGTGGGTCATACGGATGTATTAAGGGGTTTGCTGTTTAACCAAGATAGCCAGGTTCTAGTTTCCGTAGCCAACGACCAAACCGCGCGAATTTGGGATTTTGACGGTCAGCTTAGGCTAACTCTAACTGGCCATAATAGCCCCGTCTTTGGGTTGGGGGGAGATCCCGATATTCAAACACTGCTGACTGGTGGTGGAGATGGTGTGGTCAGAATTTGGGAGTGGCAATCCCCAAAAGTTGTTCGCTGCACCATTAACAATACAGCCTCCACTAGAAGCTTGGCTTTTACGGCAGATGATCAAACCATCGTGGTTATTGGGCCTCAGAATCAAGTGCAATTTTGGAACCGAAATGGTCAATGGCTGCGGGAGTTCCCGACCCATGAGCTAAGGATTAATAGGTTTGCTATTAGCCCTAACAGCGGATATCTAGCTACTACTAATGATGGTAATGATGGTGGTGCCAGCGAAATTTCTCTATGGACAAAAGACGGCAAGAAAATTAAAACTTGGCCAGCCCATGATCATTGGATCCGGGCTCTTACGTTTAGCTCAGACGGTCAATTTGTTGTTTCATCTAGCTATGACCAGACGACTAAGTTATGGACGTTACAAGGGGAACTATGGCAAACCCTGATGGTGAACAGCGTCTGCAATACAGCAAGCTCTAGCCCAGATGGAGCGCTGGTGGCGACAGGAAGTCGCGATGGCACTGTTCAGATCTGGCGCGATGGCCAGCTCATTCAAACCCTGACTGGCCATGCCGACGATGTTTTAGACGTGGCCTTTAGCCCCGATGGACAGCTTTTACTCTCAGCTAGTGACGATCGCACTGCCCGCATCTGGGCTCTAGATGGCCCCCTGGTCAGCACCCTCAGGGGCCATACCAACGGCATCTACTCCATTGCCGTCAACCCCGCTGGCACTCTGATCGCTACCGGCAGTCGCGATGGCACCTTCAAACTTTGGACTATGGAGGGAGAACTGCTAACTACCCAAAAAGCCGATAGCGATCAGGTTACTGCCGTAGCTTTTAGTCCAGACGGTGAAATTCTGGCCACGCTTGGTTCTAGCGGTCATTTGTTACTCTGGCAGCTCGAACAATTTGATGAAACCCTGCTCCAGCGGCTGGTCGATCAAGGCCTAGCCTGGTGCCACGACTACCTACAAACGAATATCCACGGACAACAGCACAATCTTTTAGGCGAGAGTACTCATTCGCTTGGCTCTACACCTTACTAACTCCGGTTGAAGAATTCGACCTGGGGTAGGCGAGGGTCGTTGACCATGCCCAAACCCTGAAAATTCCAGCGGTTGATTAGGGGTTTGAGACTGGATGCAGTAATGGTCTCGATCGCAAATTTGTCGCTTAGCTCAGGGGCATGGGCGTTGAGATAGCTGAGGGCATCGTAGTCAGCAGTAAACACCAGCAGAAACCCCGTAGGAAGCGGCCGGTCAGGGCGGCCAACCCCATGGGGACGGGCCACCAGGTAGCTGCCATCGGCGCGCGATCGCAGCAAATAGTAGAGCTGAGACACCATAATTTCTCGCCGCCTCAGTTAATATCCGACAGGCGAATGCGGGGGTCGACAAAGCTCAGCGCCAGATCGGCCAGCAGATTGCCAATAATCAGCAGCACCGCCCCCATAATCAGGCTAGCCATCACCAGATACAAATCCTGGGCTTGAACCGCTTCGAGGGTGAGCTTCCCCAGACCGGGCCAGTTGAAATAGGTTTCGGTAATGAATGCGCCGCCCAGCAGGCTCGCGAACTCAAAACCCAGGAGCGTAATCAGCGGGTTGACCGCATTGCGCAGGGCGTGGACGTAGACCACGCGGTTTTCTGACAGCCCCTTGGCCCGAGCGGTTTGAATGTAGTTTTGGCGCAGCACGTCGAGCAGCTGCCCTCGGGTAACCCGTTGAAGCCCCGCAAAGCTAGTGATGCTGAGGGCCAGCGTCGGCAAGATCAGATGCCAGCCCACGTCGACAAGCTTGCCAAACCAATTGAGGTCGTCGTGGATGATGCTGGTGCGCCCGCCAATGGGGAACAGCGGTGCCACACTCTGAGCAAAGAACAGCAGCAGCAGGCCAGTCACAATACTGGGCATGCCCTGCCCTAGATAGCTCAGCACCCGCAACACTCGATCGGTAGGACGGTTTTGGTTGACAGCGCTGACAATGCCCATGGGGATGGCGACTAGCCAGGTGGCCAGAAAAGCCATTAATGCGAGCAGCAGAGTGTTGGGCACCCGCTCCCACAGTAGGTCGACCACGGGGCGTTGATAGGCAAAGCTGAGGCCAAAGTTACCGTGAAAGATCACCTGGTAGAGCCAGTTGAGGTACTGCCGCCAGGCTGGCTGATCGAGACCGAACTGGGCCTCTAACTGCGCCAGGGTCTCGGGCGAAAACTGCGGGCTCTGCCGGTACTGATCGAGAAAATTGCCCGGCGCTAGCTGAATGACAAAGAAGCTGAGGGCCGAAGCCAGCAGTAGCGTTAGGGCGGCCTGCAAGGTCCGCTTCAGCACGTAGAGGACGGTTTCGCTGGTGGCAAAGACCACCAGACGTTCCCGAGGGCTGACTAAAGGGCGGCGAGGAGTAGAAGACTGAGCCATTCCCAAATGCACAGAGATTAAAGGGCTATCTGTGGTGATTCTAAACTAATCGCGCTCAGCCTATCGATTCTGCTGGCGCTAGGGGGCGATCGCCCCAATCGCACCTAACAAAACAGATACTTACCCGACTACTTTGCAACGTTAGATTACTGAATTGAGCCCACTGGCGTGACCATCATCTTTGATATTTATATCCCCCCTCAAAAGGCAACGTTCAACACCACGCCTTTGTCTGGCTCAGACTGAACTTTGCTAGACCCAAAGCCATTTAGCAGCCCCTGATAAACCCCGAGAAATTTAGTCCCCCCCCAGGATTTACCCATGACAGCCCTTGAAGCCCCCCCAACCAAGACCAATCATCTGGTTTTAACGGCCCCTCTATCGGGGCTGGTGGTTCCAATAGATACCGTGCCTGACCCAGTATTTGCGCAAAAAATGGTGGGCGATGGTGTCTCTATCGACCCGACCAGTCAGGTGCTGCTCGCCCCCTGCGACGGGGATATTGTGCAAATCCACAGCGCTAGCCATGCGGTTACCGTGAAAACCGCTGAGGGCATTGAAATTTTGATGCACATTGGTCTAGATACCGTAGCTCTGAAGGGTGAGGGGTTTACGGCCAGGGTGAAGGTGGGCGATCGCGTCAAAACCGGCGATATCTTGATTGAGTTTGACGCCGACTACGTGGCCCTCCACGCCCGCAGCCTGCTGACCCAGATTGTGGTGACCAACAGCGATCGCGTGGCCGAGTTCAAACCCGCCAGCGGCATGGTCAACGCCGCCCGAGACACCGTGCTGGAGCTGGTGCTAGTGGGGGGAACGACCGCCAGCGAGGCAGAGACCGGGCCAACGGTGACCTCCCAGGCGATCATCATCCCAAACCCGGTGGGGCTCCACGCCCGACCAGCGGCGGTGCTGGCCCAGCTGGCGAAGAAGTATCAGTCAGCCATTCGCCTGCATCGGGGCAGCGACAGCGCCAATGTGCGCAGCGTGGTCGCCATCATGGGGCTAGAGATTGGCCGGGGCGACACGGTGACGCTAGAGGCGACCGGAGCCGATGCTGAGGCGGCGATCGCAGACCTCTCCACCGCCCTGCGCGACGGTCTAGGTGAAGAAGGGGCCGTCCCCGTGACCGCCGCCGCCGCCAGCGTTGCCCAAGCCGAAATTTCCGCTCCGGCCCCGCGACCTAAGAGCGACGACCCCAACATCATTCTGGGCGTAGCCGCTTCGCCTGGGGTGGCCGTGGGCAACACCTACCGTCAGCGGCGGCAAGACATGCGCGTTGACGAAACCGCCGACAGTCCTAAGGATGAGCACCGCAAGCTAGACAGAGCGATCGACCAGGCCGCCCTCGAAATCGAGAGCCTGCGTGCCAGGGTGCACGGCCAGGGCGACCCCAGCAAAGCCGCTATCTTCGCCGCTCACCAAGAATTGCTCGCAGACCCAGAGCTGATCGATAGCGCTACCAGCGCCATCGACCAAGGCAAGAGCGCCGCCTTTGCCTGGCAGCAGACCTACACTGCCCAGGCCGATACCCTAGCCCGGCTCAAGAGCGAGCTGCTGGCTCAGCGGGCCAACGATTTGCGCGATGTGGGCGATCGCGTCCTTCGCATTCTCACGGGCGTTAAAGCAGAAGCCCTGGTTTTTCCGGCTAACACCATTTTGCTGGCCGAAGACCTCACCCCGTCGGATATGGCCAATCTTGACCCAGAGCGAGTGGTGGGCTTTGCCACGGTGGCGGGCGGGGCCACCTCCCACGTGGCCATTTTGGCCAGGTCGATGGGCCTACCGGCGATCGCGGGTATCGAACCCCGCATTCTTGACTTAGCTGACGGCACTCCGGTGATTCTCGACGGCACCAAAGGCCGGGTGAGGCTCAACGCCTCCGTAGACGAGCTAGAGCAAACCCAAGACCGCATCGCCCGCCAGAAAGCTAAACAGGCCATTGACCTAGAGCACGCCTTTGAACCCGCTATTACCCAGGACGGGCGGCAGATCGAGGTGGTGGCCAACATCGGCAGCCAAAAAGACGCTGAAGAATCGCTCAAAGTGGGTGGTGAAGGGGTCGGTCTGCTCAGAACAGAGTTTGTGTTTATGGAGGCCAGCTCAGCCCCCAGCGAGGATGAGCAGGAGGTGATCTACGCCAGCATTTTGCGGGTGCTGGGCGATCGCCCCATGATCATTCGCACCCTGGACGTGGGCGGTGACAAACCCCTGCCCTACCTGCCTATGGCCCACGAGGAGAATCCTTTTCTGGGCGAGCGGGGCATTCGCCTGAGCTTCGATCGCCCCGAGCTGATGCGCACTCAGTTTCGCGCCATTCTCAAAGCCTCCACCACTGGTAAGGCGCGGGTGATGTTCCCCATGATTGCCCGCATGGAGGAGTTGGCGATGGCCAAAGCGGTGATGGAAGAGGAGCGCCAAAAGCTGGGCGTGCCGCCTATCGAAATCGGCATCATGGTCGAGGTGCCCGCTGCCGCTGTGTCCGCCGAGCGGTTCGCAGAACAGGTAGACTTTTTCTCCATTGGCACCAACGACCTGACCCAGTACACCCTGGCGATGGATCGCGGTCATCCCAAGCTGGCCCCCTACGTCGATGCCCTCAACCCCAGCGTGCTGCGGATGATCGACCTGACGGTGCGGGGGGCCGACAAGCACGGCAAATGGGTCGGCGTCTGCGGCGGCATGGCGGGCGACCCCCAGGCGGTTCCCATTCTGGTCGGGTTAGGCGTGAAAGAACTCAGCGTCAGCGTGCCGGTGATTCCGGCGGTGAAAGCCCAGGTGCGGGGCTTGACCCTGGCTCAGTGCCAACATCTGGCGCAGCAGGCGTTGAATTTGGATTCTGCCGCCCAGGTGCGCGACCTAGTTCCCTTAGAAGAACCGTAGGGTGCATTCGGCGGCAAGGGTTGCGATCGGTGTCATCCGCCCTTGCCCCGCCAATGCACCATCTTCGAAAACTCAAAGCACCGTAGGGTGGGCACCGCCCACCATGAACTATGCAGTATTCAGATCAATTGCTTGAGGGAAAGTGCGGCGCATAACTGGGATGAAAGCCAAGCCTACTGCCGGGGCCATTTCGCTGGCCCCAGCCCCCCATCGACCAGGGGCGTTACGCTGCCCTGGACCCGACGTAAAGGATGAGTTGATCATCGGTTTAAACCTCTGCTTTGCCGATGGAGTGGTAAGAGACATAAACCCTACCATGT
>QBLT01000072.1:0-8959 GCA_003249105.1 Leptolyngbya sp.
CTCTAGCTTAGGAGCCCAACCCGCAGTATTACACCTTATTCAATCCACGATCCTACCACTTTCCCCTACGCCCGACTCGCCACGAGGGCACCCCTACATTTTCAAACATGTTTCTGGAGATTGTGATGAACATCAGTCACTTAGCCGCGTTGACCCTAACGGTCATGCCCGTTGTCGCCCTGGGGCAAGCTCCCATTGCCCAGGCTCAGCTGTTTGTGTCGTCGCCCATTCAGGCCGTTACCCCCAACAGCGAAACCCTCTACCTCAACACCGACGCCACGGTCGAGCAGACCCTCCAGGTAGGGGCCGCCACCAATCTCAACGGGCGCAGCATTCCCGCTGGAGCCTTGGTACGCGGTCGGTTTGAGCCTGCCGAGGGCGGCGTGCGCTATGTGGCTACTGCCGTCGAAGTGGGTAACCAGGTCTACACCATTAACGCCGTTTCTGAACTGCTACGCGACATTAAAGACCCCAGAGAAACCAGCACGGGTGCCATCTTGACCGATGCCAGCATTGGGGCGGCGGGCGGTGCGGCGGTAGGGGGCATTCTCTCAGGCCGAGTTTCGGTCGGCAGTATCCTGGGTGGTGCCGCCGCTGGAGCCATCATTGGCAATACAACGGCCCAGCGGGTAGTGGTGGTAGAACCCAACCAAGTCCTGACGCTGAAGGCTCAGTAAGGCAACTTCTGGAAAACTTTCTCCATAATGGTGGGCAGTGACCACCCTACAGTGGCTACAGTTGCCCGATAAAGCGGGGATCTTCTTTTCTAGAAATCTCCTAAGCTGCGCCTAGAGCTTGGGGTGGCGACATTTGGCGTCAATGTCGGCTAGCTCGGCCTCGATCGCGCGGGTGCTAATGGCAATTTCGTAGAGCGACGTCAGCAGCGAGGCCACCAGCAACAGCAGGCTGAGGCCAAACAGCACCTCCGCCAGCTGCTGCTGCTCTAAAAACAGCCCCAGCATCGACAGCGTGCAGACAATAAAGCTCGATACCCCCAGGGCCTGCATCAGGCGAATCAGGGCGATGCGCTGGCGCAGGTTGGCGATCTGGCGCTGCACCATGCTCTCAAAATAGTCGCGCTCGGAACTGTGCAGCTGACGAATCAGCTGGGCCAGCACCAAAAAACGGTTGGTGTAGGCCAGCAGCAGCAGCGAAATCGCAGGAAACAGCAGCGCTGGGGTAGTGAGTTCCATGGCAAAAAAAAGAGAGGATCACCACATCGGCATCCTCTCCCCATTAAGCCAGATAGATGAATCCAAAACCTAGACGGTGGTGGCTACTTCGCGATCGGCGGCGATCAGGCGCTCGTAGGTAGCACGCATTTTCAGACCCACCAGCACCTGGAACAGGCCGCTGCCGTTGGCAGAACCGGGGTACTCGCGGTGCTTGAGCAGCAGCTCAGTCATCTCGCCGTAGTACTTGGTAGAGGTGTTGCTGAGGTGGCTCTCGATGTAGATCAGCTCTTCGAGGCGATCGAACTGGCCGTCCACCTCTAGCACCGACACCTCGTGCCCGTAGTAGGAGTCGGGACCGTAGTGCATGCGAATGCCGGGGTAGGAGCAGGTGAGCTTGCGCCCGCAGGGGATCCAGTCGATGGTGGAGCCTTCGTCGAAGAGATAAACGGGGTCGAAGCCTTCGATGCCTTCGCGCTGCATGAGGCGCACCCGCAGCACCTTCTTCTCTTCGTCGTTGGGGATGAGCTGGGTGGGCAGAATTTGAATTACCACATCGGCATACTGCTTTTGAATGTCGATGTAGGCTTCAAAGTCGGGGCGGCGGGCGTTGATGGAAGCCAGCACGTCTTCGTAGGTGTGACCGCGCTCGGCCATATCGCGCTGGATCTTCCAGGCGATTTTCACCTCGTCACTGATGTCGAGGTAGACGCTGAAGTCGATCAGCTCGCGCACGCGCTCGTCGTAGAGGGGGTGTAGACCTTCAATGACAATGATGCGGTTGGGGTCAACCCGCTCGGGGGGATCGAGTTCGCCAGTTTCGTGGTTGTAGATCGGCTTGTCAATGCTCTTGCCTTCCTTCAGAGCTTTGATCTGTTCGTACATCAGATCAAAGTTGTTGGCCTTAGGATCGAGGGCGGTCACCCCGGCTTCCTTGCGCTGCTTGCGATCGAGGCTGTGGTAGTCATCTAGGCAGATGACGGTCATCAGTTCAGCGCCAAACAGATCGCTCAAGCGCCGCAGAAAGGTCGATTTGCCGCATCCAGAGTCACCGGCGACACCGATTAGAACTACCCTACCTGGCTTGCTGATCATAAAGTTCCCTCTAAAACAACCTTATATACATAGAACCCAGCGCTGCAGCGCAGCAAAAGAAAGCCATTCCTAGACGTGAATCTGGTTTAGCCTTTGCCCTACATCCCAAACTAAGGGAGTGAATGCCTTGCGAACGTCGCGCCAGCGAAGCTGAGGTCTTCTGAATAGAGGGAGTACCGAAATTTTCCCTGGCATCCAGACCACCACCACTTGCCTGACTGAGAATAAGCTACAGCCCAAGCGCTGACCCTCTCTATACTCCTCTGAGGCGGCTAAACCGCCCTAGGCACAGGACCATTCTGGAGGATAAGTATTTCTACCGCAATTAGTCTCATCCTATCAGAAGCCAGTATCCTTCACAACAGTTTTCAGAGGGGGATCCGCTAGGCAACAACCTAAGTTTTTTGTCCAGTAGAGACTTTAGATTAACTTAACGCCCGCTGCTGCAAAGAACACATTCTTTCCCTCAGGATATGACTAGAGTGCAAACATTCACTGGGGCAAAGGCTAAGCGTAGGGATTAGTTGCAGTGTGCTCTATCTCCTGACTCGCGGCATTACACCGTCTTACAGTGATACCCTAAGCTAAAAGTATGTCTAGTGCTGCCGCCTTTAGATTGGCCCTAGGGCTATCTGAGTAGGTTCATTAGAGAACGCGCGACGGGTCATGACGGTGTGCCTCCGTCGCACTTAGTTGGGTCTAGAGAGTCACTGAAATTTAGATATGTATAATCCAAGTGTGAGCGGCGGCAACGCCAGTACTGTGGCCGGAAGCCGCTTGTTTCTATATGAGGTGCAGGGTCTGCGCCAGAGCGTAGAGAATGACCAGATGGCCAACCCCATTCGCAAGAGTGGCAGTGTCTTCATTACCGTGCCCTACACCCGTATGAATCAGGAGATGCAGCGGATCACCCGCATGGGCGGCAAGATTGTCAGCATTCGTCCTATTGAAGAAGTGGGAACTGCCAGCAATGCTGTGCCTACGCCGATCGCTGCGCCTGTGGTTGCGCCCGCCGAAGCTGCTGCCCCAGCCGAGTCCGCGCCCACCCAAACCAACAGTAAGCCCATGACTCAAGCCGCACCGAAGGCCGCTGCCAGCGTGCCCGTTAACCTCTACAAGCCCAATGCCCCCTACGTCGGCAAGGTGCTGTCCAATGAGCCCCTGGTTCAGGAGGGTGGTTCAGGGATTGTGCAGCACATTACCTTCGACCTCTCCCAGGGCAACCTGCACTACGTAGAAGGCCAAAGTATTGGCATTATTCCCGACGGCACCGATGACAAGGGCAAGCCCCACAAGCTGCGCCTCTACTCCATCGCTTCGACCCGCCACGGTGACAACCTGGATGACAAAACGGTGTCGCTTTGCGTGCGTCAGCTGGAGTACAAGCACCCTGAGAGTGGCGAGACGGTCTATGGCACCTGCTCGACTTTCCTCTGCGGGATTGAGCCGGGTGCTGATGTGAAGATTACCGGGCCGGTAGGCAAGGAAATGCTGCTGCCTGACGATCCCGATGCCACCATTATTATGCTGGCCACTGGCACGGGTATTGCCCCGTTCCGCGCTTACCTGTGGCGCATGTTTAAGGAAGCCGAGCGCAAAGCTAACCCCGATTACCAGTTCAATGGTTTGGCCTGGCTGATCTTTGGCGTACCCTATACGCCCAACATTCTCTACAAAGAGGAGTTGGAGCAAATGGAGAAGGATTACCCCGAAAACTTTAAGCTCACCTACGCCATTAGCCGCGAGCAGAAGAATGCCGAGGGTGGCCGCATGTACATTCAGCACCGGGTGGCTGAGCATGCCGATGAGCTGTGGGATCTGATGCAGAAGCCCAACACCCACACCTACATGTGCGGTCTGAAGGGTATGGAGGACGGGATCGATGAAGGGATGACCGTCGCAGCTACCAAGCATGGGGTGGACTGGATCGAGTTCCGCAAGCAGATGAAGAAAGAGCACCGCTGGCACGTAGAGACCTACTAGGTCTAGGTGACGGGCAAGCAAAAAAAGAAGGGCCGAATCGGCCCTTCTTTTTTTGCTTGCAGCAATCCCTTTACAATTGGCATAGCGATCGCAGTTAAGGAAGTCAGACCATTGGTTATGCGTGTCGGTTTGCTGGGGTTAGGAACAGTGGGGTCGGGAACGGCCAAAATTTTGCTGGATCCGGCCCATCGCCACCCCCTGGTGGGGCAGATAGAGCTGGCTCAGGTGGGAGTGCGGAGTTTAGATAAGCCGCGCTCGGTAGACATTGGGAGCGATCGCCTCACCACCGACTTAGAGAGTATTGTCAGCGACCCTACTATTGATGTAGTGGTGGAGGTGATGGGGGGGCTGGAGCCCGCGCGATCGCTGATTCTCAAGGCGATCGCCCAGGGCAAGCACGTGGTGACGGCCAACAAGGCGGTGATCGCGCGCTACGGCGACGAGATCTTTACCGCCGCCAACGAGGCGGGGGTCTACGTACTGCTGGAGGCGGCGGTGGCGGGTGGCATTCCCGTCATTCAGCCGCTGAAGCAGGCCCTGGGGGTAAACCGCATTCGCGCGGTTACAGGGATCATCAACGGCACCACTAACTACATCCTCACCCGCATGCAGCGGGAGGGCGGCGACTTTGAGCCAATTTTGGCCGATGCCCAGCGGTTAGGCTACGCCGAGGCCGACCCCAGCGCCGATGTAGACGGGCTCGATGCGGCCGATAAAATTGCGATTTTGGCGTCGCTGGCCTTTGGGGGCCGGATTAAGCTGTCGGAGGTCTATAGCGAGGGCATTCGTCAGGTGACGGCGGCGGATATTGCCTATGCCGAGCGGCTGGGGTTTGTGATCAAGCTGCTGGCGATCGCCCGCCGCGACGGTGAGTTTGACGAGACTTCGGATCAGGCGCTCGATCAGCTGCAACTGCGGGTACACCCGACGCTGGTGCCCGTGAGCCATCCCCTGGCTTCGGTGAATGATGTCTACAACGCTATTTTGATCGAGGGCGACCCGATTGGCCAGGTGATGTTTTTTGGGCCGGGGGCGGGGGAGGGGCCGACCGCGAGTGCGGTGGTGTCTGACCTGCTAAATTTGGCGGCGAACCTGCGATCGGGGACTACGCCGCAGGCTACCAATCCGCTGCTGGCCTGTAGTCATCAGCACTACTGTAAGGTCAGCCCCATGGCTGATATTGTCAGCCGCTTTTATGTGCGCCTGCTGGCGGAGGATGCGCCGGGGGTGATTGGCAAACTGGGAACCTGTTTTGGCCGTCACCGGGTGAGTTTGGAGTCGATCGTGCAGATTGGTCAGCACGAGACGCGGGCGGAGATTGTGATCGTTAGCCATGAGGTGACGGAGGCGAATTTTCAGACGGCGCTGGATGAGCTGCGGGAGTATGCGGAGATTCACAGCGTGGCCAGTGTGCTGCGGGTGCTGTAGGGTGCATAGCGCCAAGGCGCGGCCCGCCTACGCGGCCCAATTTCTCCTCGGTTGCGTCTAGGGTCGGCGGGCCGCAATGCACCGCTCACAGTATTGGGTATCTTGCGTAGGCTTAGCGGCGCACAATTGGGGTCGCAGCCAGATCGGCTACTGGGGCCATTTCGCTGGTCCCAGCCCCCCGTCGAGCAGGACGTTCCGTCGTCCTGCACCTCACGGAAAGGATTAGTCGATCATCGGTTTAAACGTTTGTTCTGCAAATTGACAGGTTGGCGGCTTTGGTGAAGCGCCTTGGGCCATCGTAGGGTGGGCAATGCCCACCAGCGGGTTACAGCGCAGCGGCACAGTCCTTATGCTGAAGGTTATCCAGCTTCTTCGTTTTTCGTTCTTCGCCCTTCTTTTTTTCTGCCCTATGGCCAGTATTCAATCGGCGCGGCACCCCTTGCAGCGGCTATTGCGCTACGGGCGCAACTATCGGCCCCAGATTTGGGGGGCGGTGACCAACTCCGTTCTCAACACTATCTTCGATCTGGCCCCGCCCTACCTGATCGGCATCGCCATCGATGTGGTAACCAACAATGAAAACTCGCTAATTGCGCGGGTCGGGATCACGAGTATTCCGGGGCAGTTGGGGGTGCTGTCGGGGCTGACGTTTTTGATTTGGAGCTTGGAGTCGCTAAGCGAATATATCTATGCGCGGCTGTGGCGTAACCTGGCGCAAAATTTGCAGCACGACCTGCGGATCGATACCTATAGCCACCTGCAAGCGCAGGATCTCAGCTACTTTGAAGACCGCAGCACGGGCAGTTTGCTGTCGATTTTGAACGACGACATCAATCAGCTGGAGCGGTTCCTCAATACCGGAGCGCACAACCTATTGCGGTTTTTTACTACGGTGCTGTGGGTGGGGGCGACGTTCTTAATTTTGGCACCGGGGGTGTCGTGGATGGCGATGCTGCCGATTCCCTTTGTGCTGTGGGGGTCGATCGCCTTTCAGAAGCGGCTGGCCCCGCGCTACGCCGAGGTGCGCGACAAGGCGGGGTTAATCAGCGGGCGGTTGGCCAACAACCTGTCGGGGATTGCCACGATTAAAAGCTTTACGGCGGAGGGCTATGAGCGCGATCGCGTCACCTTAGACAGCGATGCCTACCGCTCCAGCAACCGCAAGGCGATCGCCCTCAGCGCCGCCTTTATTCCGCTGATTCGGATTGTGATTTTGGTGGGCTTTACCCTGATGCTGTTTTTGGGCGGTCTGGCGGTGGCCGATGGCACCCTGTCGGCGGGCACCTACGGCTTTATGGTATTCATCATTCAGCGGCTGCTGTGGCCCTTTACCCAGCTGAGCGAAATCATGGATGAGTACCAGCGGGCGATGGCCTCGGTGCGCCGGGTGCTGGGCCTGCTAGATGAGCCGATTGAGCTGGTGCCGGGGCGCAATCCGCTGCCGGTGGAGCAGGTGAAGGGCGAGGTGCGCTATGACAACGTCAGCTTTGCCTACGCCAACCGTCAGCCCGTGCTCAAAAATCTCTCGCTGCACATTCCTGCCGGGCAGAGCATTGGCGTGGTGGGGGCCACCGGTTCGGGCAAAAGCACCCTGGTGAAGCTGCTGCTGCGCTTTTATCAGCCTCAGCAGGGCCGCATTTTGGTGGATGGGCAGGAAATTCAAGACCTGCTGCCGCAAGATCTGCGCCGCTGCATTGGCCTGGTCAGCCAGGATGTGTTTTTGTTCTCAGGCACCGTGGCGGAAAACATTGCCTACGGCAGCTTTGATGCCACTTTCGACGACATTCTCCACGCCGCCAAGCTGGCGGAGGCCCACGAGTTTATTGTGCAGATGCCCCAGGGCTACGACACCATTGTGGGCGAGCGGGGCCAAAAGCTGTCTGGGGGGCAGCGGCAGCGGCTAGCGATCGCCCGCGCCATTCTCAAAGACCCGCCGATCTTGGTGCTCGATGAGGCGACTTCGGCGGTGGACAACGAAACCGAGGCGGCGATCCAGCGATCGCTGGCGGTGATTACCCAGGGCCGGACGACTCTGGCGATCGCCCACCGCCTGTCCACCATTCGCCACTGCCACTGCATCTACGTGATGGCCCAGGGCGAGATTGTCGAACGGGGTCGCCACGAAGAATTATTGGAGCTGAACGGCATCTATGCCAGCCTGTGGCGAGTGCAGTCTGGCCTGCGCTAGCCGTCCCTAGTTCGATGGGTTCAAGGCTGTAGCTACGCAATGGAGCTACGGTCAACTCTCACTGCCACCATCAGCCCATGGACTGCGAGGGGAATGACGCCTAACGCCTTGTAACTCAACTCTTACGCCACCGACGCCCGATCGCGCTGCAACTCCTGAATGCGATCGAGGCTGCCCACCGGAATGGCGTTGATGAGAGCCTGGGTATAGGGGGTCTGGGGCTGACGGTAGACCTGCTCGGCAGGGCCAATTTCTTCGACCCGGCCCTGATTCATCACCATAATGCGATCGCTCATAAACTTCACTACCGCCAGGTCGTGGGAAATAAAGATATAGGTGAGGTCAAACTCCGCCTGGAGTTCTTTGAGCAGGTTGAGCACCTGGGCCTGCACCGACACATCCAGCGCCGACACCGACTCGTCGCAGATGATGAACTTGGGGTTGAGGGCTAGGGCGCGGGCAATGCACACCCGCTGGCGCTGCCCACCCGAAAACTCATGGGGGTAGCGGTTCATGCAGCTGGCGGGCAGACCGACGCGATCGAGCAGGTAAGACACTCGCTCGCGCTGGTTGCGCCTGCTTTTGATCACGCCGTGAATTTTGAGCGGTTCGGCGATCGCCGCCCCAATGCTCATGCGTGGATCGAGGGAGCTGTAGGGGTCTTGAAAGACAATCTGCATGTCGCGCCGCAGCTGCCGGAGCTGCGACGAGCCCAGACCTAGCACGTCGCGCCCCTCAAACCAGATTTTGCCGCCCATCACGGGCACCAGCCGCAGCAGCGCCCGACCCAGGGTAGTTTTGCCGCAGCCCGACTCGCCCACCAGGCCAAAGGTTTCGCCCTTTTGAATCTGAAACGACACATCCTGAACCGCCATAATGTGGCTGCGGGTTTTGCCAAAAACGCCCCGCACCGGGTAGCCCACCTGGAGATTTTCTACCGCCAGCAGGGGGCCGTTGGCCGCCAGGGCTGCCGCCCGCGCTGTCAGTTCCTCCTCGGTCAGGGGGGCAAAGCGGGTCTGGGCCTCGGCGTCGAGCACCCGCTCGCGAATGATGGGTGTTGCGCCATCTACCGGCTGACCGCCGTTGGCCGCCG
>QBLT01000072.1:9027-18832 GCA_003249105.1 Leptolyngbya sp.
CCGGCCCCCCCGCCATAAAGTCGGCCACCGTGGGCAACAGCCGCAGCCGCTGGTGGGGCTGGGGACGGCAGGCCAGCAGCCCCTTGGTGTAGGGGTGCTGGGGCTGGGCAAAAATATCCCATACCGGGCCGGCTTCAACAATTTTGCCCTGGTACATCACCGCCACCTGGTCGGCGATCTCGGCAATAATGCCCAGGTCGTGGGTGATAAAAATCAGCGACATGCCCCGGCGATCGCGCAGTTCGCGCAGCAGGTCGAGAATCGTCGCCTGCACCGTCACATCTAGCGCTGTGGTGGGCTCGTCGGCAATCAGCAGAGCCGGGTTGCAGGAGATCGCCATGGCGATCATCACCCGCTGAATCTGCCCGCCCGACAGCTCGTGGGGGTAGCGATCGAGAATGGCCTGCTGACGGCGATCGACCTCTTCTTTCAGCGATTCATCGTCGAGGCGAGGCTTTTCGGTTTTGATGGCGGCCGCCAGGGCAGCGTCAGCGGGCAGCAGCTTGACCTCTTGCAGCCGAGCGATCGCCTGCTGTCGAGCCGCCTCTTTCGAAATATCCTGGTGCTGACGAATCGCCTCTACCATCTGAAACCCGACGGTATACACCGGGTTCAGCGAGCTCATCGGCTCCTGAAAAATCATCGACACCTGCCCCCCCCGATAGCCCTGGAGCTGGGTTTCGCTCAGCGTCGCGAGATCTACTGGGGTGCCGGTGCCTGAGTTAAACCAGATTTCGCCATTGACCACCTTGCCCGGCGGGTTTGGCACTAGCCCCATCACCGCCAGCGACGTCACCGACTTGCCCGACCCCGACTCGCCCACAATGCCCAGGGTCTGCCCCCGCTGCACCTGAAAGGAAATATCATTCACGGCCTGAATGAGCTGGCCATCGACCTCAAAGTGAACGGTGAGGTGCTTAACGTCGAGAATGGTATCGCTCATAGGGGTGTTTGCAGACAGACGATTCAGAACAGGCCGCCTCTCAGCGCAGCCTCATCCAGAGTTAACCCGGAGCAATCCTCCAGTGCAACACCGAATTGGCTACAAGAGAGTTTTGATTAATCTCGTCAATGGATCATAGTAGATGAATCATAACAGCCTCCCTCCTACCGGTTTCGTTCGCCCCTAACCCACCCATGCTGACCCTCGCGATCGCCATTGTGACTATGTTGATTGGCTCTGCCCTGTGCTCCTGTAGCGAGGCAGCGCTGCTGTCGGTGCCCGTCCTCAAGGCTCAACAGCTAGCCGAGTCTAAGAAACCTGCTGCCATAACCCTTTTAGCCATTCGCCGCAAGATCAACCGGCCCATTGCCACCATTGTGATTCTCAACAACCTGTTCAATATTGTGGGCAGTGTTTTAGCCGGGGGCATTGCCGCTACGGTTTTTAACGATGCACTGCTGGGGCTGTTTACCGGGGTGTTGACCCTACTCGTTATTTTGTTTGGCGAAATCTTCCCCAAGGTTTTGGGCGAGCGCTATGCCATCCCCGTCGCCCTGGCCGTAGCTACGCCGGTGCGGTGGGTGACCTGGCTGTTTACGCCAATAGTACTGCTGCTTGAAAGAGTGACAGCGCCCCTAGTGGGTGACGGCAACCGGCCCAGCACAGACGAGGCCGAGATTAAGCTGCTGGCCACCATCGGCCACCAAGAGGGCATCATCGAAGCCGACGAAGCCGAGATGATTCTGCGGGTGTTTCGCCTCAACGATATGAAATCGGTCAACATCATGACCCCCCGAGTAGCCGTTACCCACCTACCCGGCGACCTCACCATTGCCGAGGCCGAAGCCCAAATTCTCAACTCCCAGCACAGCCGCATTCTCATCAGCGACAACGACATCGATCGCATTGTCGGGCTGGTGCTCAAAAACGAGCTGCTCACCGCCCTGATTCGCGGCCAGGGCAACCAGTTGCTCAGCCAGGTGGCTCGCCCGGTGCGCTTCGTGGCCGAGGCCGAACGGGCCGACAAGCTGCTGCAAGACTTTCAAACCGCCCGCGAGCACCTGGCCGTGGTGGTCGATGAGTACGGCGGCGTGTCAGGGGTCGTCACCCTCGAAGACGTGCTAGAAGTGCTAACGGGCGAAATTGTCGATGAGACCGATCGCAGCATTGATCTACAAAAGCTGGCCCGCCAGCGCGGTCGGCAAATCTTAAGCACCCGTGGCTTCGACAGCCCCTCCGAAAACTAAACCTCCTATCCGCCAAGTCTAACCGCTGTTGCCCCAGCCCCATTCACGTTAGAACGTCGTCGACCTATTTTTTTTGGTGAGCAAAAAGACAGTTTTAGCTCCTTACCAAATAACAGCCTCTATCAAGGTGATTTTTGCCAAAAGATTTCGCCATTAGCTCACTGTTAATTATCGTTTCATCGACGGATATCGACCAATCCGAGGGCTATATTGAATGTGGAGCTGATGAGGCTCCCCTGGCAGATAAAACAGCCAAAAGTCAACCCAGAAAAAGGAGTGAAACGCTGTTAGCTCTTAATCTGTCTCGTTCAAGCGATAACACCCAGCGCTCAAACCAATCCTTCCTTCCGTAGCAAATGGGAGTATTAAGCACGACAACTTTATCCTCTTTTGAGGTGTAAGCTCTGTCTCTTATCTCCATGAAAGCTCAATCCAAAACAGGAAGTTCTTTGGTCAAAGACTGGGTGTTGTTGCTTTAAAAAAATTAGTTTTACAGAAGTTTTGCAGAGGGTTTCTAGCGCTCTTTGTAACGTTGCTATGGTGCTGCTGGCTCAACGGTTTGCTACAGTCGGGAAGACAACCTTCTCCCCAGTTTATTTCCCATGGAGCATTCCCCCGATGCTGAACTAGCACCCGGTGCCCTCTGGAGCAAAATTCAGCAGCAGACGCGCCACGCCCAGCTCAGTGGTGCCCTTCAGCCCATCGACACCCGTTACGAGTTTTTGGAGCAGGGGGGCATGCGGTTTTTGGTCAGAATTTTAGCCAATCTGGCCCGCAAAGAAAAGGCTGATCTGGCCCAGCAGCACCAGCAGCGGTTGGGCAAACCCGTTAATCCTTTTTTGCCCTACGACCCAGATTTATTTGTGGCCAACCTGTCGGCCACCCACCTGTGCCTGCTAAACAAATACAACGTGGTCGACCACCACATCTTGATCGTTACCCGCGCCTTTGAAGATCAAGATAGCTGGCTGACCCTGGCCGACTTTGAAGCCCTGGCCATCTGTATGGCCGACATTGACGGGCTAGCATTTTATAACGGCGGTCGTTTAGCGGGGGCTAGCCAGCGTCACAAACACCTCCAGCTCGTGCCACCGCCGCTCTGTCCCGATCGCGGCCCTCTCCCCCTGGCTACAGTGATCGCTGATTTGGCCCTTGAGGCCAACTCCTCCAACCCGGTGGTGTCTCCCCAACTGCCCTTTCGTCACGCCATTGCGTCCCTGGAAGCGGGGACATCTCCCAGCGGTAAAACGCTGCTGGAAACCTACCGCACTCTGATGACTCACTTAGGAAACGATTGGGGTCAGGCTCCCCAGGCGTTTCCCTACAACCTACTGATCACCCGCGATTGGATGATGGCTGTGGCCCGCCAGCAGGAGCACTACCAGTCGATTCCGGTGAATTCGCTGGGGTTTGCGGGGTCACTGCTGGTTAAAAATCTGGAGCAGTTTGATCTGCTTAAAACCCTTGGCCCAATGACGGTGCTACAGCAGGTGGCTGTCTGGGGTAGCTAGGGGTGATGGGGTGAAGCCCAAAACCTTAAACCTTGAATCCGCTTGGCTGAGCAAATAGCTCATTTTAGAGAGAAATCGGTACACTGGTCAGTAGAACAGGCTTACTCAACTCTTTTAGCTCCGGGAGCTGGCCGTGCCTTCAATCATTGGGATTCTGGCGTTAATCATTATCGGCTACACCGTTGGCTCGGTGCGCATTATCAATCAAGGTACCGAGGCTTTGGTAGAGCGGCTGGGACGCTACAACCGCAAACTCAAGCCGGGTTTAAACTTCATTGTGCCGGTGCTCGACTACATTGTGCTGCGCGACAGCGTACGCGAGCAGATTCTCGATGTGGCCAAGCAGGGGGCGATCACCCGAGACAACGTGTCGCTGGAAGTTGACGCGGTAGTATACTGGCGCATTCTCGAACTAGAGCTGACCTATTACGCCATCGAAAACGTCGAGCAGGCCATTCAAGAACTGGTCACCACTACCCTGCGATCGGAAATCGGCAAGATGGAGTTTGAGAAGACCTTTTCCTCCCGCGATGAGCTTAACCGGGCACTGCTGTCCCAGCTCGACGAAGCTACCGAGCCTTGGGGGGTAAAGGTCACGCGGGTCGAAGTGCAGGAAATTATTCCCCCTGAAGAGGTGCGGCGATCGATGCAGTTGCAGCAGGCGGCGGAGCTCAAAAGTCGGGCCATGGTGCTCGAAGCCCAGGGGGAACAAGAAGCCGCCATCAAGCGGGCCGAGGCTACAGTGCGATCAATTCAGATGCTCTCCCAGGCGCTGCAAAACCAGGGCGACACCTCGGAGATTTTGAACTATCTGCTGGCTCAGCGCTACGTAGATGCCAACCAAAAGCTCGGAGAGAGCGAAAACTCCAAAGTGGTCTTTATGGATCCTAAAATGCTGACGGAGGGCCTAGTGGAGATCATGAACTCGGACACCGTCACCCCTAAAAGAGACTCTGACGACTTCCCCAGCCGCCGTCGGTAGCCCCTAAGGTTCGAAACATCGCTACCATAGAGGATTGTGCATTCCCTGCGGCTATGGCTTCTCCCCTATCTCCCACTGACTCACCTCTTGTAGAGGCTGTCGCCCAGTCACCCCCTTTCGCTGAGGGAGCGCTGCCAACGCCCCTGCTGGGAAAATCTCTAGAGGAGCTGACCGAGTGGGTGCAGGCCCAGGGGCAGCCAGGCTATCGCGGCAAGCAGCTCTACCAGTGGATCTATCAGCAGGGGGCGCGATCGCTCCAAGCTATCACCGTCTTCCCGAAAGCCTGGCGGCAAGCCATGGCCCATGTCGATCTGGGCCGTTCTACCCTGCACCATCGGGTGGTGGCCAACGACGGCACCGTCAAGTATTTGCTCAAGCTAGCCGACGGTCAAATCATTGAAACCGTGGGCATTCCCTCGGCCAAGCGGCTGACGGTGTGCGTGTCGTCGCAGGTGGGTTGCCCTATGGCCTGCGACTTTTGCGCCACGGGCAAGGGCGGCTTTGTCCGCAACCTGTCCACCCACGAAATTGTTGACCAGGTGCTGACGGTTCAAGAAGACTTTGGCCAGCGGGTCAGCCACATTGTGTTTATGGGCATGGGTGAGCCGCTGCTAAATGTGGCCAACACCGTAGCCGCCATCCGCTGCCTCAATCGGGATGTGGGCATTGGCCAGCGGGCCATGACCCTCTCTACGGTGGGGGTGCCGGGCCGCATTTGCGCCCTGGCGGCGGAGCAGCTCCAGGTCACCCTGGCGGTGAGCCTACACGCCTCAAACCAGGCCCAGCGCTTGCAGCTGATCCCCAGTGCCGGAGCCTATCCTCTAGAAGTACTGCTCGACGAGTGCCGCGAGTACGTGCAGTTGACGGGTCGCCGGGTGACCTTTGAGTATATTCTGCTGGCGGGGCTCAACGACCAGCCCGCCAACGCTGCCGAGCTGGCTCAGCACCTGCGCGGCTTTCAAAGCCACGTCAACCTAATTCCCTATAACCCCATTGATGAGGCTGACTATCAGCGCCCTAGCGAAGCGAGCATTCGCAACTTTGTTGCCGAGCTAGAGAATCGCAGGATTGCTGTCACCGTGCGCTACTCGCGCGGGCTAGAGGAAAACGCCGCCTGTGGGCAGCTGCGCGCCTCCCAACGGTAGGGCTATGCCGGTGGGGAGATCTCTCTCAAATCAGTGGGTTTTCCCGCTTCTGAACACTGGATAGTTTGTTAAGTTGTGAGTCATACGGCTTTGCTACCTGCTGCTAAAGGTGGCTGAGTTCTCTTCGTCTCTGTAGGTTTGCATGGCCTTAGCTCCTCTACCGCCCCTAACATCTCTAACGGCCAACCCCCTAGATGTGTCTAACTGGCTGCTGACCCTATCGCAGGTGCGAATGTCAGTGCATGGGCAAGATCGTCTGCCGCCCCATCAGCCCATGGTGGTGGTGAGCAATCACCGCAGCATTATGGATGCACCCCTGGTGATGAGCGCTGTGGGGCGACCGGTGCGGTTTGCTTGCCACCACTACATGAGCCAGGTGCCGGGTCTACGCACGGTGATCAACGCCCTGGGCTGTTTACCGCTAGATGCCCCTGACAAGGGCCAAACCGCCTTCTTTCGCCGGGCGATGAAGGCGCTGAAGGAAGGGGAAGCGGTGGGCATTTTCCCGGAGGGGGCGGCCCCGATGGTGCATAAAACTACTCCCGACAATCTCAACACCTTTCATCGAGGGTTTGCCCAACTGGCCCTGCGGGCACCGGTGGATGAGCTGGCGATTGTACCGGTGGCGATCGCCGCTCACCGCGAGACCAACAACTCGCTGGTGCCCCTGCGGTTGCTCAGCCTATTCGATTCTGCAGAACCGCTGTTTCAACAGCCAGGCTGGCATCCGGCGGTGTTTTACCACGAGGTAGATATCATGATTGGCCGCCCGGTGCGGGTGGATGCCCGCCTGCGATCGCACTACCGCAGCAAAGGCACCGGCGCTCTGGCCTCAGAGCTGACCCAGTGCTGCCAAGAGGAAGTGGCTATGCTGCTCAAGCAGGGGTGTTACTAGGGGGCTTTTGCGGCCCCAATGGCTATAACTGTATTGGTCGGCTTGTTGTTAAGCCCGTTATCACTCCTACGTCTCCATGCCTGAACCCGCCATTTTGAAGCTCTATGCCCCCGTTGGTAAAAACCCCCAGCATCCCCTATTTGTTTATTTCCCCGGCATGGATGGCAGCGGCGAGTTATTTGAGCTTCAAAGCGCCGGGCTTAAATCTCACTTCGACATTCGCTGCCTGGTGATTCCGGGCGATGATATGTCGTCCTGGGAAGGCCTAGCCCACCAGGCGGTGCAGCTAATTCGCCAGGAAGCGGGAACCGCGCCGGTATACCTCTGCGGGGAGTCGTTTGGCGCTTGCCTAGCCCTGCGGGTGGTCGCCCTGGCCCCCACCCTGGCCAGCCACCTAATTTTAATTAACTCCGCCTCGGCCTTCCACCGCTTTCCGTGGCTGCACTGGGTGGCCAGCCTCACCCCCTGGGTGGCTCCGCCCCTGTACCAAAGCTCCGCCTTGACCAGCCTACCGGTGCTGGCCAACCTCAGCCGCATTGGGGAGGTCAGCCGCCAAGCGCTCATGCGGGCGATGGGGGGAGTGAGTCAGGCCAGCGCCGCCTGGCGGCTGTCCCTGCTGTCCCAGTTTCGCCTAGAGCCCCTGCGCCTGCACCGGGTAACCGCGCCGACCCTACTGGTGGCCTCCCTTGGCGATCGCCTGCTGCCCTCTTTAGAAGAAGCCCAGCGCCTAGCCACGCTACTGCCAAACCCCCGCATCTATCCGCTGCCCCACAGCGGTCACGTCAGCCTGCTCGAAGACGGCGTTGACCTAGGGGCCATTATGGGAGCGGTGGGGTTTTTGCCCAAGGGTGCGATCGCCCAGAAACCAGCCGCCGACAAGATTCAGCGTGAGCCAATTGCCTCTTAGGGAGCGGGTCGAGTTAGTGAAGCCTTCGCGTAGCCTCTCCCTCATCTTCCCTACCTCCCTCACCTCCATCATCCCCTCACCAACTCCACCACCGTCACCTCTGGCGGACACCCCAGCCGCCCCGGCGCATAGCTCCCCAGACCCCGGTTGACGTAGAGCTGGTTTTGCCCCACCCGGTGCAGGCCTGAAACCCATTCCCAATGGCGCACAATTTTGAAGCAGTTGCGCTTGAGGTAGGGCAGGTCGAAGGGCAGCTTCGCCAGCACCGACAACCGCAGGGATTGGATGAGAGCGGCCACAGGACCAATCATCGGCAGCACAATCTGCCCGCCGTGGGTATGGCCAGAGAGCTGGAGATCAACCCGCCAGGGAGCCAAAAGTTCTGCTGTGTCGGGGTTGTGGGAGAGCACCAGCCGGGGCTGAGCGGGGGATAGTGAGTCGAGCAGTGGCGCTGGGTGAAACTCTCGCGACCAAAAATCGGCTAAGCCCACTACCGGCAGCTCGTCGCCCAGGGGGTAAGCGATATCGTTCCACAGGGCGTGAATGCCGGCCTGCTGGAGCGATCGCAGAATCGTCCTGCGCCCCTCAAGGGTAATGTTGTCGTGGTTACCGAGCACTGCCACCGTGCCAAAGCGGCTTTTCATCTGGCTGAGGTAAGTCACCAGGTCAAAAATCGGGGTGGGGTCACGGGTGACATAGTCGCCCGTGAGCGCAATCAGATCGGGGGCTAGGTCATTGACGCAATTGACCACCTGCTGCAACAGTCGGGGCGAGAGCCGTTGCCCGTCGTAGTGAAAGTCAGAGAGCTGCACAATGCGGCACCCCTCTAGCCGCTGGGGCAGATCGCGGATCGAGACAGTCACCGTTTCAACGGTTAGGGGGCCGGTCAGAAGAGGGCGCATGGGCAGTGAGGACGCATCATCCGCACGCTAGCCCGTTTATCCGCTGGTTGCCATGGGCCTGGGATATTCTTCAGCCAGCTTTATCAAACTCGCCTAGCTTCGTGCCTTGGGTAGGCTTAGGCAGAGAGGGTCGTATAGCTGACCCAAGCCTTAAAGAAGAAGTATCCAGACAGCAGCGCTAGCAGCAGGCGAAACATGATGTTTACCGTCTGGTCGGGCAGACGAGGCAGGTAGCGGGTGCTCACCTGCACGCCGATCGCCCCTGCCGCCCCCAATATCAGCCCCGTCGTCAGCAGCACGTTACCCGCCTGGGCGTGCCACAGGCAGGCCCACAGCCCGGTAATCACGATCGCCCCCAGGCTGGTCTGCACCGCTACCTTAATCGGCTCTTGCAGCAGCAAAATTTGCAGCGGCACCATTACCACGCCGCCACCGACGCCAAATAGTCCGGCCAAAAACCCCGCCAGCCCGCCAATGCCCAGGCGAGACACCGTGGGCAATACTGGCTGTGATCGCGCCTTGGGTAGCGCTGCGCCACCGCTCGTTTCGACCTGCTGCGCCTGGCGAATGACCTGTTTTTTGATGCCGATCAGGTAGATATTGAGCAGCAGAAACAGGCCAAAAATTCCCAGTAGGGCATACTCTGGCAGGGCGGTGGCCAGTTCTTTGCCTAGGTAGGCGGTGACCAGGGCGGGCAGGCCCAACATGGCCACATTGCTGAGGTTGAGAAAGCCCATGTGCCAGTTTTGTACGCTGCCGACTAGGGCAATCAGGGCGATCGCCAGGGTGCTTGTTCCCACCGCCTGTACCCCCGACAGCCCTAGGGCCACCATCACTGGTACCATCACCGTGCCGCCGCCAATGCCCAAAAATCCGGCCAGCACCCCGGCCAGCAGCCCCGCTACGGTCAATACCAATCCACTTTCCACCGCACCCTCCCTGGCTGCCTTTGTTCTAAGTATGTCTACTACAATGCGATCGCCTCATCTTAGCCGCTTGCGAGGCAGCAGACGATAGACCCGACGGGAATGAGCCGCTGGTATAGCAACTTTTATGCCATAGCGCTGTGGCATCAAGCCCTACTGGGTTGCTGGACTGAATGAAGGCCGTGCAATCACTCTAACCTCCGGCGGGGGTGATGCTGAGGCGATGGTTTGGCGAAATCCTCCAAGACGTTGAGCCCGGCCAAGCCATCAACTCCTGCCTCTAAAGCAGAGGGGCTTTGTTGCATGAATAGTTCAAGCGTCAGGGGTTCTGTGGCAGGAACCGAGAA
>QBLT01000073.1 GCA_003249105.1 Leptolyngbya sp.
AAAGCCGGAAATTACCTCCTGGAACGTTTTATATTTAATTCCGCCTAGCTACTTAGTCATAGTTACAGTGTTTTTTCCGCTGATCAGCAACTAAAACATGAAAATTGCATGAAGAATGTGTTTGCATAGTAAACGTAGATGCTGTTTTAGATTCAAAGGTGTCTCTTCATGCATACCTATGCGACGGACTCTAAAGATAGAGAAACTATACCGTTATGGCTTGCAGCATTGGCAGTGGCCAATGCTCTTTTGCTGAACCATTTGCTAAGGGCATTAAATCTACAAATTCCATGGTGGATAGATGCTCCATCAGTAATGGGTTTTTATGGATTGTTTTATACGATTTTCAACAATTATTTATGGAGATTCAGATTCAAATCTATTTGTTTATCTGAAATACCGGACATTCGAGGAACTTGGATCGGTTGTGTGAAGTCCTCTTATGGTGGAGGAGCCGAAGTTCAGGGGGTGCTGCTTTATGTGCGTCAAAACTGGTCTAAGCTGAGTGTTCAAGTAGAAACTGGGAATTCTAGATCTTTCTCCACAATGGCCGTAGTTAACACCCACAACTCATCTGAGTCTGGACTGAAATACGAATATATTAGTGAACCCGGCGCATTGAGTATCCAAACTATGCAGACTCATCGAGGCACAGCAAGTCTAAGATTATCTCCCGATGGTTTTACACTTAAAGGCGAGTATTACACGGGTAGAGGACGTCAAAATATTGGGGAAATGATATTCCGAAAGGTTTCTTCTCAATTTCTTTCTCGTGAAAATGCTTTGAAGCAAGTAAACCAATAGAATTCTTACTTATTCAGTCAGAAACTTCAACTGTTTTCAATGTTTGGTGATGACCCTGGCCAAGAGTGGAAAGGTCCAGCAACTCCAACCTCTCCATTATTCATATTGTTGAATACTCGAATATCGCCATCTTGTGAAACAACGAAAACAACCGCATTTGGAACTTTTCCACAAAAACGAGCAGCTGAACGATGTCGTGTACCGTACTCGCTAATATCAAATTCTCCATCTAACTCCAGCGCTTCGTCTAGCTTATTTACACATTTAGGATCTTCCTTTACTAATACCTCTCCTTTGAAGCCTATTAACTGAAGATCGCTATTAAAAACAAGACAACCATCAACAGTGGATAATTTCGAAAGTATTCTTGCACTATCCAATAAATCTTGATAGCACTCTTGTATTTTTCTTGCCTTAGCAAGGCCTTCCTTGACACCTCGATCAAATACTATGGAAGTATTTTCTTCTGAGAGTGAATTATGCTTTAAAGGCTTGCCAACCAAAAATGGAGCAGGGGATTGAGGCTGATATTTGTTTGTCGAATTAACCGCTCGATCAAGGGAAATAATCTTCAGCCCTAAATTTGGTTCTGAAGTTTTATGCTTAGCTTGCAAGACGCGTTCACCATTAATTTCTATAAAGCTGTTTTTAGAGTCTTGATCAACTTCCCCTAAAGATAGACCTGATGGCAAAAGGATAAATTGACCTCCGTTGCCATAATTTGCGGAGAGACTGAGCATATAACTCCATATGTTACTTATATAAGTATCTATTTCAGAGGATAATTCTTCTTCTAAGATCCTAATCCCGCTTTTAGCACCCTCCAAAAAGTAGCTCATAGCAAGGTACAAATCATTGTATCGAGCATCAATTTCTCCATGCTTAAGGGATAGATTAAAGGAGATTGAATTGGCATAATCACTGATAGCATTGGAAAGCGAAACGTTTATCCATCCTGGTCCATCAATACTTATGATCATTCCATCAATCTTGTTTACAATAAAAGATTTGAGATTCTGATTGTTGTCAGGCAAACTTTTTAAGTCTTCTATTCTGATGATGCCATAGGCTTTAATGGCTCCTTCTTCTTCTCCAACATAAATGGCATAAGGCCTTGAAGGAATGCCAGAACTTATTCGATGTAGTGTAGCAACATTATAGGGGTTGGCTCTCTTAGATTCGCGAGTATATGAATCAATAAGAGCTATAGGTGGATCAAAGCATGTTAGCCATGTTGGCTCCCAATACCTATAAATATAAGGCGACACATACAACTGAAAGCTCGAATATCTAGATTCTTCTTTCTTTAAGCTAATCTTGAAAACCAAATTAATTAAATCTTCCAAGCCTTCATTTGAAATATTTATAAATGGTTTTATCTCATTCACTTTTTGAATACATATAGTAAGCTCATTGGGGCCGTAGGCTTTCCCAGGGCCAAATATCTCAACGATTTCGTCTTTAATTTTTGCAAGTTGAAATTGTGTTTTCATGAATTTTCTAAACATCAATTATTCCTTTGGCGAGTGAAGATTTAACTATTCCTGATCAAGTGATTATAGTGTGGGCAATGCCCACCTTCCCACCCCGCTATCACCAACCTATCGGAAACACTACCTTAGAGTTTCTTCCTCTACCCCCCCAAATGCCCAATTATCGACGCGTCTACATTCCTGGTAGGGCAGTCTTTCTTACCCTGGTCACCTTCGACCGCAGATCCATCTTTGCAAAAACCGACGATGTAAGACGACTGCGCCAGGCTGCGATCGCCGTTAAAGCTGAAATGCCCTTCCGTTTGAGGGGGAGGGGTTGGTGGTGGGTGAATTGATGGGGTGGTGGGCAGTGCCCACCCTACTTGACGCCAAACAGGGCGGTTGCTGGGGCGATCGCGCCACTGTTCATATAACCTTGGCTTTGCGTTGGCGTTCGCGAAGCGTTCCGAAGGAAAGCCTCCCGGAACGGGAATCGCCGCCGTGCCGATCATTCAGTTGTGAACCAAGCCGCTCTAACCGACATTCCGCAGGTTGACAAATAAATTTCAGTATGCATGCACTTTTCGCTTCCCGAAAGCCTTGAGAAGTGGCAATTTCAGACTGCGAGGTTTGCCACTCAAATTGTTACGGAGCTTTAAGTAGCTCATCTGACCGCCAGAAGGTGGTTCTGCTAAAAGTCCCTTCCCGCAAGGATTACAGCGACTGCCTCTAACGATGCACAGTAAAAATTAGATGTCAACCTGCGGAATGTAAGCTCTAAATCAAAGACTTGAGGAAATCAAGTTTCACTCAGGCGTTACTTGATGCGCAAGCCCCATTCATAAGTAACGCTATAACAAAATCAAGTTTCGCTTAGGCGTTACTTAACTATGGCACCCCATAGTTAAGTAACCTTGTCAGAGAATCAAGTTTTCCGCGAGCATTACTTATCTATGGCCCACCGTAATCGAGTAACGCAGCTCGGCAATCAAGTTTTGTGCCCAGGTTACTCGATGCGCCCCCCGGCTTTGCCGATGCTCCACGGCGCTGAATCCTCATCCCCCCCTCAGTAGTTGAATGAGTAAGCGGAATACTCGATGCGCGGTGCGAGTCATCAAGCCCACTAAACCCTAAACCTCTACCGCTCGTTTTGCTACTTAAAAATACGCAGAAACCTTTTTTATTTGTGCTAAACAAAATCCGTATTGCTCGGGGGTTCACAGATTAAGCTCGTTTGCCATAGTCAAAGGGTAAACCGTTAGGGGGTATTTTACCAATGGGCAGACCCAAAAGAAGTTCGAAAGCAGTAGAGCAGGCCCAGCGTCGCGCTGCCGCCCTGCGATCGCTTGGGGCCAATTTAGATTTGGGTAATGGCCTCACCCTGGCCGAATATAATCGGCTCATTGAGGCTGTGCGAGCCGACATTGCCACCTACAACGAGGCCCTATCTCAGGTAGACAACGCCTCGAATAGCGTGCAGGCAGGCGAGAAGAAACTGCGAGATTTGTCTGAGCTAATGCTGATGGCCGTTGCCGCCCGTTATGGCAAAGACAGCTCTGAATACGAAATGGCAGGCGGCACCCGCAAGAGCGATCGCAAAAAGCCAAAACCCCGGCAAATTCAAGCCGCTTAACTAATTGGGAATTCCTGAAAATCGTTGCACCCTGAACCCCTTTTGTCTCACCCACTTTACCGAGACAAAAGGGGTTTGGCTTTGGGAATAATCAGTACGCTGACAGATGGTTATGCAGAGCATTGAAGGGGCAGCGCAGATTGAACCAGCCTTCTAAAGCGATCGCGATCCAGCACTAAGCGCCTCGGCCCCCACCAAGTGCCCCGTTTTCACATAGATCGTGCAGCCCTCGCGGCTAAACGGGGTGTGGCGGCTGCCGTGGGGGCTACGCAGCCAGGCTCCCTGGGGGTACGAGCCAAACTCGTCTTCAAACACGCCACTGAGCACAAAAATTTCTTCGCCACCCCAGTGGGTGTGGGGCTGAAATTGGGTGCCCGGTGCCCATTTCACCAGCGCCACGTTCTCGGTGCCGTAGGTATGCAGCGGCATCACCTGCAAGCCCTCCACCAGGCCGGGGTACCAGGGCGAGGCAGTCGTATCGACCACCACCCGAGTTTGGTCGTCGGGGTGCATCTGCCACAGCTTGACCAGAATGGTGCAGCCCGGCTGACTAGAAGGCGTATGGGTAGACCCCACCGGGTTGCGCACGTAGGTGCCCGCTGGGTAGTCGCCGTGCTCATCAGAAAACACCCCTTCTAAGACAAAAAACTCTTCGCCGCCGCCGTGGGTGTGGGGCGAAAAGGCGCTGCCGGGGGCGTAGCGCACCAGAGAAGTGGCGCGGGCGACCTCTTCACCATTGCGATCGAGCATGCGGCGATGGACACCGGGCATGGGGGAGTCGAGCCAGAGGAGGTCGGGGGTGATGAGGGTGACGCGCTGGGTGAGGTCGGCGTGGAGTTGCATGGGGAGTGGATGGGTAGGTGGGTGGATGAGTGGGAGGGTAGGGGCAAACGGTGTTTGCCATATTCCATTATTCAGAATTTTGCCAAGGCCCAGTATCGTCCAAAAAAGGCGAAAACTTTGGGGTTGACCAGGCAAGGGGTAGGCTGCCTGCGACGCAGTAGCCCTTTTGCAGGTGAAAGCGAAGCAGGCGTTCGGCACCTTCGTAGGCAGTCACTTCAGACCCATCCCAAATGACTTCAGCGGTGCCGGTGAGGTAGAGCAGATCGCCCTGATTAAAGTCAATGAACACCAGCCCAGCGCGGGGGTTAAGCTCTAAATTGCCAAAGGTGTTGAAGTGAAAATTGCCTGAGAAGTCGGGAATGGTGAGGGTTTGTGGATCGTCGATGCGCACAAAGCCAGGTTTGCCGCCCCGGTGCGACACATCGACACCGCTGGCGCTCCCCGCTGCCTCAGATTGGTAGGCCGTGGCGATGAAGAACGTATCGGAGGCGGCGATCAGTGCCCTTTCACTCTCTCCCAGGGAGGTGAGGGAATCTACCGGCCTGGGGGTTGCCGGGTCAAAGGCGCGCCAAACAAACCGCCGCGCCTGAATGTACTGAGGGCAGTTGCCGAAGCTCTGGCCTACGGTCACCCTAAAGCCGTCGGGCTGAATTGCGGCGATGGTGCCATTGATGCGGTTGCGGCGGCGGCTGTGTAGCTCAATGCCTAGCAGGCCAATGTCGGCCCCTGGGGCCAGATTGTGGTGCAGCGGGTCGCCCGCAAGGGGCTGGGCGGCAATGTGCAGATTACGGTCATTGGGAGAAGTGATAAACCCCGGTTCCCCTACCACAATAGAGGCCCAGGGCTGGCCATTGCCATCCACCGTACCCACCAAAACATAGGGCAGTTGGGCAAAAAACTCGCGGTGCTGATCGGGCAAATAGTCGCGAATGATCCGTCGCCCCTGCTTATCCATCCGTTCTTGCACCCCCAGCCGAGTTTGAATCGCCAGTTCCCCAGCGTGGAAGGGAGACTGTTCGTAGGGCCAACCTGGATTTGCAGCCATGGGTATGCTCCTTCTACGGCTTAGGTCTTGGGGGCAAACAACGTTTGCCCCTACAGAGTGGTCAATCTCGGTCTAAATGCCCGCCATGGGAACAAAACCGGGGAGCTGCTTGATGCGATCGATCCAGGTCAGCAGGTTGGGGTAGGCATCGAGGT
The DNA here is from genome assembly GCA_003249105.1 of Leptolyngbya sp. Classification (GTDB taxonomy): domain Bacteria; phylum Cyanobacteriota; class Cyanobacteriia; order Phormidesmidales; family Phormidesmidaceae; genus Nodosilinea. Next base: position 5,953 of record QBLT01000073.1, read on the forward strand.
CAACCTTGCCGTCGCGGGCCAGGGCCACGTAGGGGAACACGGCAATGTCGGCGATCGTGGGGCGATCGCACTCTAGCCAAGAGCGACGGCTCAGGTGCTGGTCGAGCTGGGTGAGAATGTGGTCGGCCTTTTGGTGGGCGCGATCGATGTTGATGTTGGTCGTCTTAAACAGGTGATACAGGCGCGCATTCTCTGGCCCCTGGCGCACTTCGCCCGCAGCAGTTGAGAGCCAGCGCACCACCTGGGCCAGGGGCAGCGCCTCAGGGGGTAGCCAGGTGTCGCCGCCGTACTGCCGCGCCAGGTAGACCAAAATCGCCTGGGCATCGGCCAGTTTCACTTCGCCATCCACCAGCAGGGGCACCTGACCAAAGGGGTTGAGGGCGAGAAATTCGGGGGCTTTGTGAGCGCCCTGCATCAGGTCAACCTTGACCCATTCGTAGTCGAGGCCGAGCAGTTCTAGAAAAAGACGAACCTTGTAGCTGTTGCCAGAGATGTCGTGACCGTAGAGCTGAATCATGGGGTTTCTGCTCGCTGAGGTAAGGAGGGATTAGTCAAAGGAAATGTCTAGGGGATGGGGCTTAGGTTTGAGCAAAAAAATTGAGTAGCGCCGTCGAAAACTGGTCTGGGGCATCTTGCTGTATCCAGTGGGATGCGCCTTCAATCGGCTGAAACTGGGCACCAGGAATTTCGCTGGCCAGCCGTTGGCCATCCGCGGCTTTTTGCCAGGGGTCATCCATCCCCCAGAGCACGAGGGTTGGGGCGGCGATCGCGCCGTGGCGGTCAACCAACGCCATAGTTTGGTTAGCGTTGAGGGCCGACGCATTGCGCAGCAGGCTCAGTTTTCCTTCCTCGCTAGCCCAGGGGGCGATGATGCCCGCTCGAAACTCAGGGGTCAGCCGCGATGGATTGGAGAGGCCCGCCGCCAGGCTGTCTTCCAGGGCTTGAACTAGATCGTCCACCGAGCGAGGCTGCCACCGCAGCGGATGGCCAAAGTCGAGCATGTCGTCGTCAAAGCGGTCGTAGCAGACTGAGTTGGTAATGACCAGGCGGTGCACCACCTGGGGATGCTCGATCGCCAAAATTAGCGCCACTGCCCCGCCCGTGTCGTGGCCGACCACATCGACCCGCTCTAGACCGAGGGCAGACAGCAAGGCCACAATCATGTGCGCCTGGGTTTGAAACGACCGATCAAAGCGATCGCGGCGATCGGACCAGCCGTGGCCGAGCAAGTCTGGGGCCAACACCCGATAGCCCGCCTCAACCAGAGGCGGTATGACCGCATGGTAGAGATACCCCCAGGTGGGAATGCCGTGCATGAGCAAAACAGTGCCGCGCTGGGCAACGCCCATATCGATGTAGCGAATGGTGACGGGAATATGGGCAACGGCACCAGCGGGCAGCACAATCTCCTGCTGGCTCGCTCTAAACGCCTGCCAGTTGCTCCAACCCTGGGGGGTGGCGGGCAAGTCAGCTTGAGGGGGTAAGTCGTTAGCCACCAGAACATGCCTCCAAAGAAAGACCGAACGATCGGTACAAGAAACACTGTACTGATCGTTCGGTATAATGTCAACGGGGAAACTATTCTTGGAGACGCGCGGCGATGCCTAGGCCAACTGCGGCGAAACAAACCTACGTGCCGCCTCTGCTTGACCTGTTTCGGCAGTACGGCTACGACGGGGTCAGCCTGTCAAAAATTTCCCAGGCGACGGGGTTGGGCAAGGCCAGTCTCTACCACCACTTTCCCGGTGGCAAAGACGACATGGTGACCACGGTGCTCGACACCCTCGACCAGTGGCTGCAAGAAACGGCCCTAGAGGCTCTGGAAAATGAAGGGGATGCCCTGGCCCGGTTGATGCATATGGGCGATCGCATCAGCGAGGCCTACAGCCACGGCCAAAAGCCCTGCATGCTGGCTTCGCTGATGCTGGGCTCCGCCAAAGACGACTTTCAGCTCCAGGTGCAGGGCATGCTGCGGCGGTGGATGGAGGCGATCGCCGCCGTCTTGATCCAGGGCGGCATGGACAAAACATTGGCCCAGGAGCGTAGCGAAGAAGCCCTGGTCGCTATTCAGGGCGCATTAATTATGGCGCGGGCTATGGACGATACGGCTCTCTTTGAACGCACCATGCAGCGCCTGCCCAGGCAGCTCTGCCGCTAGGCTTTGCTCAACTGTACGGGCTGATCCGCAGGTGATCGCTCACTCTGTTGGGGCGCTAGCGATTGAGGTTAACACCGTCTGAATTTCAGTGCCCGCGCTTAGCAAGCGGTGGACGGGACAGCGATCGCCAATTTCCCGCAGGCGCTGCCGCTGCTCCTCCGTCAGGTCGCCCTCCAGGGTGAGGTGGGCCACAATCACCGTCTGCCGCTCCACGGTCTGCGACTCGACCTGCACGCTGACGCGCTCGACCGACCAGCCCTTGCGCTCGGCATACATTTGAATGGTGATTGCCTTGCAGCTGCCTAGCCCGGCCAGAAGCAGCTCGGTGGGGGTTGGCCCTCGGTCATCGCCGCCCATCGAGGGGGGTTCGTCGGCGGTGAGCTGAAACTGGCGGATGGCAACGTCTTGGCCAAAGCACGATGCATTCGATAAAACCGTTACAGATGCCATAGCGCGTTGCCTCCTCACCGTAGGTGCTGCTGTACCCAAGCCGCTGAGCTGCTGGGAAGCATATGCCAATTTCTAGGGCAATTAGGGCAGAAACTTCCGGCCTGGTTTATACCTTTAGCGTAGGGGCTGCGCCGGGCATTGTGGCCGCTCCGATACCAATCTCATCACCCTGGCTGTGGGCAGCAAGGGGAGATCGCCGTTAGGCCAGGGCGATCGCAGGCGACACCACCCCAGAGACAATTCGCACCGAGTCGGGGTCGGCCCAGAGCACCAGTTTGGGATCGTAGGGGCTGTTGAGGGAGGGGTGACTGGGCAAAATGCGCAGGGAGAGCCCCTGCAAACCGCTGGCGGTGTACTCCACTTCGAGGGCGTAGATGCTGCGATCGCGCTCGTCTTGCCCCTGGTAGGCCATGGGGATGGCCACCCCAGTGTGGATTTCGCCGTCTACGGCAACCGTGCCCCGGTAGAGCTCAACCTGCACATCGCTGGGGGTGAGGGCACCCAGGCGCAGGGCCGCCGTCACTTTAAACGGCTGATTCACCCGCAGATCAGCGGTTTCAGAAATGGCGACTTCTTCAAAGCGCGCATCGTACCAGTGGTCGGTCAGGCGGGCCTGCCAGACGGCCAGCTCTTTGCCGGGGCCGTAGTCTTGGGAAACCAGGGTGTGGGCGCGATCGCTGGCCGCAAAGTAGCCCAAATTGGCGTAGTCCTTCACCATGCGGGCGGTGTTGAACTGGGGCGTGTTGAAGTAGATGGCCTCCTTCATTTTGGCCACCCAGCCTCGGGGGATTTCGTCTTTGTCACGATCGTAGAACAGCGGCACCACCTCTTTCTCCAGGATGTCGTAGAGGGCGTTGGCCTCCACGTCGTCCTGGTAGTCGGGGTCGTCGTAGTCTTCGCCGTGGCCGATGGGCCAGCCGGTGCGAATGTAGTCGGCCTCATCCCACCAGCCGTCGAGCACGCTGAGGTTGGGCAGGCCGTTCATTGCCGCCTTCATGCCGCTGGTGCCGCTGGCCTCGCGGGGGCGGCGGGGGTTGTTGAGCCACACGTCGCAGCCCGCCACCATGTCCCGCGACAGGTGGATGTCGTAGTTGGGCACAAACACGATGGATTTGCTCAGCCCCTGGTCGCGGGTGAAGTGAATGATGCTGCGGATCAGTTCTTTGCCGGGAATGTCTTTGGGGTGGGCTTTGCCCGCAATCACAAACTGCACCCGGCGACCCGTTCCGTGGCCGCTGATAATATTGCGGATGCGCTCCAGGTCGTGGAGAAACAGGGTGGCGCGCTTGTAGGTGGCAAAGCGGCGGGCAAAGCCAATGGTGAGCACAAAGGGGTCGAGGCACTCCTGGGCTTCGGTGAGTTCGCGGGTTGAGCCGCCGCGATCGCGCGTGCTCTTGGCCAGGCGATCGCGCACCGCCACCACCAGGTGCGATCGGCACTGCTCGTGGTTGCGCCACAGTTCGTCGTCGGGGATGGTATACACCCGTTCCCACAGCGATGCGCCGGGGCTGGCTTCGGCCCAGTTGGGGCCAAGGTAGCGATCGTAGAGCGCCTGGGTCGATTTGGCGACGCAGCTGCGGGCGTGCACCCCGTTGGTGATGGCGTAGATCGGCACTTCGCCCTGGGGCAACCCCATCCACAGATCGCCAAACATGTCGCGCGACACCGCCGCGTGGAGCTTACTCACCCCGTTGATAAAGGTCGCTGTCTTAATCGCCAGCACCGCCATGCTAAACGGAGCCGAAAAATCGCCGGTGTCGGTGCGGCCCAGGGCCAAAAACTCGGCATCGCCCAGGCCAAAGCGCTGGCGGTAGTGGCCCAGGTAGTGCAGCACCTTTTCGGGCGGAAACAGGTCGATGCCCGCCGGTACCGGGGTGTGGGTGGTAAACATCTGGCTGGCCTGGGCCACTTGCAGCGCCTCGGCAAAGCTGAGCCCGTGTTCATCCATCAGCACCTGCATGCGCTCCAGGGCCATAAAGGCCGAGTGGCCCTCGTTCATGTGGTAGGCGGTGGGGGTTAGCCCCAGCGTATTGAGCATGCGAATGCCGCCGATGCCCAGCATCACCTCCTGGTGAATGCGCATGTCGATGTCGCCGCCGTAGAGGCGATCGCAGATGTCCTGGTCGTACTGACTGTTGGGTTCAATATTGGTGTCGAGCAGATAGAGCGGCACCGTGCCCACCTGCACCCGCCACACCCGCGCGTACACCACCCGGCCCGGATACTCCACCTCGATTCTGAGCTCATCGCCGTGGGCATCGCGCTCCAGGTGCAGGGGCATGTTGTAGAAGTCGTTGATCGGGTAGCGCTCCTGCTGCCAGCCGTCAGCATTCAGGTATTGGGCAAAGTAGCCCTCCTGGTAGAGCAGACCCACCGCCACTAGGGGCAGGCCCAGATCGCTGGCCGACTTGAGGTGATCGCCCGCCAGCACCCCCAGCCCGCCCGAGTACACCGGCATGCAGGTGGTGAGGCCAAACTCCATCGAAAAGTAGGCGTAGCATTCGCCCGAAACGGGAGCCTTACGGTGTTTTTTGTACCAGGTGCGATCGCGCAGATAGTCTTCCAGGCGCTGGGCTGCCCGATCCATCTGGGCCAAAAACCCCTCGTCTTCCGCAATCTCATTCAGCCGCGCCTGGCTGATGGTGCCCAGCATCAGCACCGGGTTGTAGCGGCTCGACTCCCACAGATCGCCGTCCAGCCGCCGAAACAGGTCTACCATCTCCACATCCCAGTCCCAGTGCAGGTTGTAGGCCAGGGTGCGCAGCGCCTCTAGCCGCTGGGGCAGGGCCGGAGTCACGTTAAACGTACGAATGGGGCGCATAGGAGAGAGTTCGCAAAGATTTCATATAGTGCCATTCTGCCTTCTATCAGCGGTTGGGCCATGGCTTTTAACACTCTCTTTGGCCCCAATCCGGCCTGCGATCGCCATTCTGCCGTCGCAATTAGCGCTTCTCCCCCAATCCTTGGTTATGAAATCCCTACCCGGGGGCATAGCTGAGGTCACTGCCCTCAGGGAATAATGGTCTAGGTCAGAAAAATAACCAAACTACCTATAGAGACAGCAAGGACAAGGCTATGACGCAGGACAGGAACACCCAAAGTTTTGGAGCCACCCTCGACAAAGACGCTCGCCCCGAAGTTGAGTTTGATCAGTGGGCCAGGGCCGTGCGCCAGCAGATGGTCGCCGCCCTTAAGCGTCGCGGCAACAGCTAGAACCGCATCGGGCAAAGACCGCCTCCTGGGAACGGTCTTTGCCCGACAGGCGGGTCGCAAGGCCGAAGGTGTCAGGCCCATGGGGGCTAACCTTGTACCCCAACTCTAATTTTTGCCCCAGCATTTTGCGCTTCAGCATCCCCATCGCTATCAACTCTCCTCCCTTGTCTTGGTAAACTACTGGTGCAATCCCCTGCAACGCACCCGTACCTCCATCGCCAACCCTGTGGCCCCCAAAAAACCTACCGGCAAAAGCAGCGGCCAACCCAGCGAAAGCCCCATCTCGGCTTCCGCTAGTTCGGGTCGGGGGTTTAAGGTGCAAGTCTTTTACCTGGCGGCCAGCAGTAACAGCCCCAGCGCCCCCATCAAAGACGCCCTGTGGTTTGCCACCTACCCAATCATTCCGCGCATTGGCGACTGCGTGTTTAGGGACGGCGTGTACTACCGAGTAGAGCGCGTCTTTTTGTACGAAAATTTAGCCGCAGGCTGGTGTGCCGATGTAGAGGTTACCTTCTACGGCAGACGCTAATTGAACCTAGGCCCACGGCTCTGGGCAGCGTGTTACAAAACTTATGAAAAGCCCCGCCCCCAAGGGCTAGAACGACTGCTGTCACAGTGTTACAGAACGATTAATCTCCAGAAACCTTATGCTAAAGTAGGCGGGTAACATGTTTTGCTTTCGGTAGGCTGGTTAATCACAGTCTGATCTCATCTGATCTCAGTTTTCGGGTAATCGGTGTGTACCACTCCGAATCGAACTTGTCTACATTACATGTCAATTTTGGAGTTGTGCCATGTCGATTTATGTAGGAAACCTCGCCTACAATGCTACGGAAGGAGACATCACCGAAGTCTTTTCCGAGTACGGGGCCGTTAGCCGAGTAACGGTGCCCACCGATCGCGAAACCGGTCGCCCCCGGGGCTTCGCGTTTGTCGAGATGGAGAAAGAAGCCGACGAAGACGCTGCCATCGAAGCCCTCGACGGGGCCGAATGGATGGGGCGCGAGCTGCGCGTTAACAAAGCTCGTCCCAAGGAAAAGCGTGCCGGTGGTGGTGGGCCCCGCGGCAACTTCGGCGGTGGCGGCGGCGGTCGCGATGGCGGCAACCGCGAGTTTTCCCGCTGGTAAATCGCCTAGACATAACTAAATTCAAACGCAATGGCAGAGGATGACATCTTCTGCCATTCTTGTCGTTGCCTGACGCCGGTATGATGATAGCCATCGTCAGCATGATTAGGATATAAGCTTGTGAAGCGCTGGCTATACACCAGTTCGCCACCCAAACTTTCGCGATAGCGCGATGGCGCGATAGACAATAGCTGATGTCCTGGGCGGACCTGGCCACCGCTAAATCTCTCAGATTCCAAGCCTTAGGGACATTAGGATCTCAAAGTTTTCAGGAATTGAGAGATTTAAGGGACAACGAGAAGATATCGTGCCCACAGATTCATTGATCAATTCAGCAACACCCCCTGCTTTGTTCTAAGAGCACTCCAACTTAAAAAAACGGTCTGGGGCTGCGAATTTAAGCGGGTGACCTTGGCCGGCAGGGGCGATCGCGGTAAAAATCTTGGATCACTATTGATTCAAAGCGCTCTAACGCCATCTTTGGGTTGGCAGGGCTCGACAGGGCTGTCATGGAGACAATAGGTCTGCATTTGGCCGGGGCCAGCCATCCTGCACGAATCGTGACAATTTTTCTGGGCGGCGTTTCGCCTACGCAGGCAAGATGCCTATGCAGGCGGCGTGAATTAATTGAAATTGCCGTAGTGGGTCACTACCAGGAAAAATGGAAATCATTTGAAATTCTTAGTAGCGTACTAAGTTTCCCGTGGGATAGTAGGTGAATCTAATTTAAGCCCAATAGTTCGTCTGTTTTTGTCTGTAGAAAAACTACAGCCCTCAAGGTGAACCGTGCGTCTACCAACCATTCATTAACCTGTCATGTGGCTTCGATGCTTAGGTGCTGTTGTTATAGGCGAGTTAATTTACTGCCTTTTCGGGGGGGCTGCCGCAGCGGTTGATTTAAGGTCGCCAAATCTTGTCTCGGCAGAAATTTCGCCTCAGGAGACGGGCGGTTTAGACTCAAGCCAACGCCATCTTTTCTCCGAGGTCGGTACCGCGATTGAGGTGCAGACCATTTTGGTGGAAGGCAGCACAGTTTTTAGCCCAGAGATTTTGGCTCAGGCGGTTGCCCCCTTTGAGGGACAAACCCTCACCGTTGAAACGCTCCAGGACGCGGCCAATGCCATTACCCAGCTTTACCTCAATGCTGGCTACATCACCTCCGAGGCGGTGCTGCCACCCCAGGCCGATATCCAGGGGGGGGTAGTCAAGCTCCAAGTCATAGAGGGCGGCCTTGAGGCCATTCGCGTGGTGGGCACCGATCGCCTGGTGGGCTATGTGCAGCAGCGCATTGCCCAGGCAAGCACTCGCCCCCTAAACCAAAACCGGCTAGAGAGCCAGCTACAGTTGCTCAAGCGCGATCCGCTGTTTGACAATGTCGAGGCCAGTTTGCGCCAGGGGCAGGTCAACAACGACAGTATCCTCACTGTGCAGGTGACCGAGGCGGCACCGCTGAGCGGTAGCCTGGCGATCGATACCCTGTCATCTCGCAGTGTTGGTGAGTTTCGCACTGGAGCGACGCTGCTATACCGCAACCTGGCGGGCTGGGGCGATCGCCTAGTCGCCTCAGCCTATCGCTCCACCACTGGGGGTTCCTACGCCTACGAGTTGGCCTACCTGGTGCCCCTCAATCCCCAGGAGGGCACCCTGCTGCTGCGGGCCAACCCCAGCAATTTTCGTATTACCGACCCCGCCGAGCCCACCTTTGCCCTGGGGCTGAGCGGCTCGACCGACATCTACGAGATTCAGTACCGCCAGCCGCTGATTCGCACCCTCCAAGAGGAGTTGGCGCTGTCGGCGGGGTTTAGCTATCGCCACGGGTCTACCCTGCTGGGGGGCTTTATTACGCCGCCGACCATCACCAGCGTGGTGACCTTTGGCCAAGACTACCTGCGGCGCGATGCCAGCGGCGCCTGGGGATTGCAGTCGCAGTTTCGGTTAGGAACGGGGTTGTTTGGGGCCATCAGCCAGCCAGATCCCCTCCCCAGTGGCCAGTTCTTTAGCTGGCAGGGCCAGGTGCAGCGCGTTCAGATGTTAGGGCCTAACCACCGTCTGCTGGTGCAGGGGGCGGTGCAGTTGACCCCCGACAGCCTGCTGGGCTCAGAGCAATTTTTTATTGGGGGGGCTCAGTCGGTGCGAGGCTACTTCCAGAACGGGCGGTTTGGCGATAGCGGCCTGCGCCTCTCGGTGGAAGATCAAATTGCGGTGCTGCGGGATGAGGAGAACTCGCCGCTGCTCAGCCTCAGCCCATTTGTCGATCTAGGTTACGTGTGGGCTACTAATCCAGACTTTCAGGCTAACAGTCAAAATTTTATGCTGGGCACGGGGCTGGGGGTCGAGATGGTTCCCGTCGAGAACCTCAACGCTCGGCTCGATTTTGGTCTGCCCCTGATCGCGCTAGACGAGCGCGCCAGCGATCGCCCCTCAGGCCTGCGGGTCTATTTTGATATTCGCTATCGGTTTTAGGAAATAGCCTCCCTATGCCCCAGCTACAAGATGCTTTTATCTCCTACGGGCGAGTCGATAGCAAAGATTTTGCCGTGGCCCTGCACCAGCGGCTGAGCGATCTGGGCTATAGCGTCTGGCTCGACCAGACCGACATTCCCTTTGCGGTCAACTACCAGACCCATATCGATCGCAGCATCGAAAAAGTTCACAACCTGATTTTTATTCTCAGCCCCCATTCGGTTAACTCCCGCTACTGCACTGAGGAGTTAGATCAAGCCCTGCGCTACAACAAGCGGATTATCCCGCTGATGCATGTGGGGCAGATCTCCCATGACATCTGGCAGCAGCGCCACCCCCAGGGCACCGCCGCTGACTGGGCCGAGTACCAAGCCAAGGGGCTGCATTCCGCCAGCTCCAACATTCACCCCAGCATCGCCAAGCTCAACCGGATCAACTGCCGCGACGGCCTTGACGACCCCGATCTGTACATGGCTCAGCTGGTACAGACCCTAGAAGACCGCAAAACTTTTGTGCACCAGCACACCGCATACCTAGTACAGGCGCTGACCTGGGAGCAAAACCAGCGGCAGTCGCGCTATTTGCTCACGGGTTCCAGTCGTGAGGCCGCCGAGGCCTGGCTAAAGCAAGCCTTTGAGGATGACCCTCCTTTTTGTCAGCCCACCGATCTCCACGGGGAGTTTATCACCAGCAGCACAAAGCACGCCGACAGTCGCTTGACCCAGGTCTTTCTCTGCTACGACGAAGCCGGACCTGACCAGCTCAAACCATCGCCCCAGATCAGCGATGCGGCCCCTCGGCTGGAGCCTTCAGCCCGGATCAGCAGCCGGGTGCGCTATTACCTGATGCGAGCGGGGTTTACCGTGTGGGATTGGCATCAGGATTTGGCTACGGGCGATCGCATTCAAACGGCCATTGCCCAGGGCATTGAAGGGGCAGACAACGTCGTGTTTTTGCTGTCGGCTGAGTCGGCGCGATCGCCCCGCTGTCTAGACGAACTCACCTATGCCCTCAGCCTCAACAAACGGGTGATTCCCATTTTAACCGAGGATTTAGATGCCGATAGGATCCCGGCGGTGCTGCACAACGTGCAGCTGCTGAATATCAGGCCTGACCAGCGTCTGGCCCTCCAGGCCGATACCCGCCAGCTGATCGCTACCCTGCAGCGAGACAATGCCTACCTGCGCATCCACAAGCTGCTGCTGGTAGCCGCGCTCAAATGGGAGCGGCAGCGGCGCAACCCCAGCGTGCTGCTGCGGGGCGGAGAACTGCGCCAGGCCCAGAACTGGCTCAAAGCAGCCCAGACCCGGCCCCGCTACGCCCCGGTTGAGATCCAGGCCCAGTTTGTCTCCGAGAGCCTGACCCAGCCTGCCACCCAGACCCTCGATGTTTTCCTGATTGCCGACCCCGCCGATCTAGACTTTACCCGCCGCCTCAACGCCACCCTTCAGCTGCAGAGCAAAAGCACCTGGTTTGACCAGTCCGCCCGGGTGGACACCAGCGATGTGTCGGCCATGGTCGACGAAGCCCTAGAAAATGCCCAAAACTGTCTAGTGGTCTTGTCTCCCCACTGCCTCAAAAATCCCCGCTGCCTGGCCGACTTAGGCTACGCTCAAACCCTACAAAAACGGATCGTTGCGGTATCGGATGGGCCAATGCTCCGGAGTAATTTACCCCCAGCCCTGGTCGACTGCCCCGTGGTCAATTTCCAAGACCACGACGGCGACTACTCCTCCAATTTTGGGGAACTGTACCGCATTTTAGAAAGCGATGCCGACCATGTAGATCGCCACACTCGCCTGCTGGTGAGGGCCATCGAGTGGGACAACGCCGGGCGCGAACCCAGCCTGCTGCTGCGGGGGCTAGCCCTCGACCAGGCCAACGACTGGCTGGCCCAGGCCGCCGGAAAAGTGCCTGCCCCTAATCAGGTGCAGCTCCAGTACCTGGCGGCCAGTCGCCAACTCCCCTTCCGGAAGGTGAGGCTGCGCTATGTGGGCCTAGTGAGCGCTGCCGTAACCCTGGCGGTAGCCACCCTGCGGCTATTTGGAGCCCTACAGCCCCTGGAACTCGCCGCCTACGACGCCCTGATGCGCCGCCGCCCCAGCGAACCCCAGGACCCGCGCCTGCTGATTGTGGCTATGGACGAGGCCAGCGGCGACTGGCTGCGCGAGCAGGTGAAGCAGGGCCGCTACTCGCCAGGGTTAGGCACGATTCCCGACGAGGCGCTGGTGGAGGTGCTGGACACCCTCTTAGCGGCCAAACCGGCGGCGATTGGCTTGGATTTTTACCGCGATTTTGCTGCCAGCCCGGCCCTGGCGGCCCAACTGCGCCAGAACGACACCTTTTTTGGCATTTGCAAAGCCACCTATGCAGACACCGGAGTGAATCAGCCCCCCGAACTGCCCAGCCGCCAGGTCGGATTCAACGACTTTACGCTCGATGCGAACAATTTCGTCCGCCGCCACTACCTCAAGCATGAGGCCGACCCTCCTACCTGTGATACCGCTGAGGCCTTTAGCCTGCGCCTGGCTCGCCACTACCTAGAGGCGCAGGACATCCCCTATACCGATCCCTTCGATGGAGGGAGCATTCAGGACATGGCCTTTGGCGCAGTGCGGGTGCCTCAGCTGTGGACAAACGGCATTCTCACCAGCCAGACCGGTGGCTACACCCCCCTCCAGAGAGATGCCTTCAACGGCTACCAGACGATGGTGAACTACCGCACCCACGCTGGCGACCCCAGCCAGTTTGCCCCCCAGATCACGCTCCAGCAGGTGATGACTGGGCAGTTTGACCCGGCCCTGGTAACGGGGCGAATGGTGCTGATTGGCTATAAAGACCTCACCGATCGCAATGCCGACTCCTTCAATACCCCCCTAGGTGAACTGACCGGGGTTGAGGTGCATGGCCAGATGATCAGCCAGTTGGTAAGTGCTGCTTTGGATAGGCGCAAATTGCTGTGGTGGTGGCCCGTCTGGGCCGAAACCCTGTGGGTGGGCCTGTGGGCCTTGATGGGTGGACTGCTATCCCGTCAGATCGTGCGAGCCTGGCGGCTTAGCCTGGCGGCGGCAGCGGCGGTGACCCTGTTGGTGGTTGTCAGTTACGGAACCCTGACGATCGCTGGCGGCTGGCTACCGCTGATTCCGGCCCTGGTAGCAGGGTTCGGCACCGCAGGGCTGGTGGAGTATTTTAGTCGTCGAGTTCGCAATCCGTAGTGGAGCAAGGTTTGCCTGTTGAATTTGGGCCTACTCAAACTCACCAGGCAAAACGTTCCTTCCAAGCCGTCACTTCCCGTTGTAACTATGACTTTCTTCCTGAAACGTCCCGACAAATCTATCCTCCGACCCGGCCTGCTCCTGGCTGGACTACTGGGCCTATCTCTGCTGCTGCCCACCCCACCGCCCGCCCAGGCTGGAATATTTGATTT